>CAMVAP010000065.1 GCA_947165485.1 uncultured Prevotellaceae bacterium | reverse complement strand
CCGCCACGACCGAGAAGACCTACACCACGGGCCTGTACTACTTCAATCCCGAGGACGGCAAGGTCTATAACTTCAACGGCAACAAGGACAAGATCCTGGGCGTGTGCATCAACCCGCGCCTGACCAACCTGTTCTAGCCATTTAACTTTTAAATGCTGATTACGCGAATTATCACAGGCAATAATAAATTGTTGATAATCAGCGTAATCAGCATTTTCAAAAAACAATAAGCTCAGTAGCCAACTAGTATTTATGAGAAAGTGGTTCATCATGATAGCAATGCTGGCGGCGTTAGTCGCCAGTTTTGCCATTTCGGCATCCGATATTGCTCCAAAACGTGAACAACGGGGCATGTGGATTACGGCCTATCTCAATGACTGGCCCAGCGGAGCCATCACCGAGCGCAATACGCCCACGATGCAAAATGCCTGCCGCAAGATGCTCGACACCCTGCGTGTCAACCACATCAATGCGATCTATTACCACGTCAGGGCCATGTGTGACGCGATGTACAACTCGGCCTACGAGCCGTGGTCTAGCTACGTGTCGGGTACCCGTGGCGTGGCTCCCGCCTTCGACCCGCTGGAGTATCTGGTTGAAGAGGCCCACAAGCGCGGTATCGAGGTCTATGCCTGGGTCAACCCCTATCGCTACGGTCACGGTGACAACAAGTGGGGCCAGAGTGAGCGTGACTACATCCACACCCATCCCGAGTGGCTGCTGACCACCAACTATGAGACAGTACTTAATCCAGGCATACCCGAGGTGCGCCAGCGCGTGGTGGATGTGTGCAAGGACATTCTGGTCAAGTATGATGTGGATGGACTCGTGTTTGACGACTATTTCTACAACCAGGACAACCCGTCATTCTCGCTCGATGCCGACCTGTATAACGCCTACCGTTCAAGCGGCGGCACGATGTCGCAGGGCGACTGGCGGCGCGAGAACGTCAATCAGATGGTCAAGGATGTAAATGATATGGTCAAGCAAGTCAAGCCCTGGGTGCGATTTGGCATCGGTCCTGCTGGCGTGGCTTGCAGCAGCCAGGCTGTGGCCGACCAGTATGGCGTAGAGCCCAGCCCTGGCAGTGACTGGCAGTATAACCAGATCTACAGTGACCCCATGGCGTGGGTAACCCGAGGCACCATCGACTTCCTGGCACCGCAAGTCTATTGGAAGACAACGGGCACCTTTACGGGCGTGACCACATGGTGGGGCAAGATGGCCGCACGCTTCAACCGCCACATCTTCATCAGCCAGTGGATTCCTGACGAGGAAGGCTGGACGCTGGCCGAGTTTGTCAAGCAGGGACGCGTCATGCGCGAGGCTATGGCTGCTGGTGGCAACCCAGGCATGGTCTATTTCCGCTACGGTACGTGGCGCAACAAGAAGGAAGTCATCGACGGCAAGGTGCGCCAGCTGCGCACGTGGCTCAAGGACACGCTCTACTCGACGATTGCCCTCAATCCCGCTCCCGCCTGGCTCAAGCCCGACAAGACCTATACCACCGTGACTAACCTCATCCACAACGAGGGCACGCTCACGTGGGACAGCATCCCCAATGTGCGCTACGTCATCTACACCATCCCCGACAGTGTCGAGGACAAGGACTTCCATGGCCAGGCCAGCTATATCGACGGGGTGAGCTATTGGGCATCCTATTCCCTGCCAGCGGCTAAACGCGAGGGCTACCGCTATGCCGTATCGATTCTCGACCGCTGGGAAAACGAGTATGCCCCCGCCATGCCGGGCATCGTGCCCAGCCAGGCATCCCAACCCGTGCTACTTTATCCCGACGATGGCGCCGAGGTGCCTGAACTTTCTTTCCTGCAATGGAGCGGCGATGCGGCCACCTATATGGTACAAGTCTATGCCGACCCACAGATGGAATCACTTGTGGCACAGGTCGAGTTAGACTCGTTGAGTTGTCCGCTAACCAAGGTTCCCGGCCTTACTGGCGGCACCTACTGGTGGCGTGTAGTGGCACGAGGCCTCAACCAGTGGGACCATGCCAGTGAATTGCGTCGGTTCACCTTAGGGCCGATGCGCATCACTTCGCCCGCCAGTGGTCAGGCAACCGTTCCCTTGACCCCCACCATCACATGGACGGCTGGTGCACCGGGAACGAGCTATCTGCTGGAGTTGTCCACAACATCAACGATGAACACCCCCGACAGCGTGCATGTGACTGAGCCGCAATGGACGGTGCCCAAATACCAGTTGGCTGGAGCCACAACCTACTATGCCCGCGTGACAGCAACCTATGGCAACGCGACGTTGACCACCCCGGTATCATCATTCACTACAGTCGAGGTGATTCCAGCGGTGCCCGCCTATGTATTTCCCACTGCCGATGACATGATACTTTATCCTACCGACGTGGTGCGTTATGAACCGGTTGAGGGCATCGGGTCATTAAGGGTGCAGATCAGCAGTTCCACATCCTTCCCCACCCGTTCATCCTACAACGGAACGATCGAGGGCGCCTTTGAAACGCCCCAGTTGGGGACCATCAAGGGCGCAGGTAAATTGACCGATGGCAAGACCTACTATGTGCGCGCCCGCTACGCCTATCGCACACTGGCCACAGGAACCACGGTGCAATACACCGAGTACAGCCCAATACGATCGTTTGTCTATCGAGAAGTTATCACGGGTGACGTGAATGGCGACAATGAGGTAAATATTGCCGACATCAATGCCATCATCGACATCATCCTGAGCGGCAATGGCAGTACTAACCGCCTCGCCGATGTCAACAACGACGGCGAAATCAACATTGCCGACGCCAATGCGATTATCGACATCATTGTGGGAGGATAAAAGATTGATCTGAAATGATGAGGCGAGTGGTTTTCATATCGATGTTGTTGATGGTGCTCATGGCTTGCAAGCGCGATCCGACCATCAACTTCCCTCCACCCAACACCGATGTGGTACTCACCTCGACCAACTTACCCATCGTGTGGATTGAAACGAGGGGGCGCATCATCGACCGATACCAGCGCATCGAGGGCCGCATGAGAATCATCGACAATGGGCCAGGACAACTCAACTATGCCGATACCAAGGCCCATCCTGGCCAGCGCATCGACTATGAGGGTTACGTTGCCCTGCGATACCGCGGCAATTCGTCCTTCAACGACAGCCCCAAGAAGCCCTACTCCTTCCGCACCCTGGATGGTCCCATGAAATATGCTTCCAAGCAGAAGGTCAAGATCCTGGGGATGGGCAAGGATGACAATTGGGCACTGCTGGCTCCCTATAGCGACAAGAGCATGATGCGTGACTTGCTGGCCTTTGAGATCTCCCGACCGTGGATGGAGTACACGCCTCATGGCCGCTATTGTGAGGTGATCCTTGATGGCACCTACTATGGGGTGTATATCCTATGTGAGCTGGTCACCAAGGGGAAACACCGCCTGAATCTGGCCAGACCCCGCAAGTCGGGCATTGAAATGACGGGGGATTATCTTGTGGAAGTGGATTATGACGATGATGTGCATTACCGCTCCAAGCACCACCCCGAGGACAGCAACGGCCATGCGCTGACCGACCGTTTTATCCACATCCAGTACAAGTCGCCCGACTATGAAGACCTCAATCAGGCTCAACTACAGTACATCAACCGCCGCATCGACGCCATGGAGCAGGCGCTGGCTTCACCCTACTACCAAGATCCCGACAAGGGCTACCGTAAGTATATCGACGTGATGTCATTTATCGACTACCAGATTGCTATGGAGCTGGGACACAACATCGACGGCTATCGCAAGAGTTGCAAGCTCTACAAGCGGCGTGACAATGTGGACGGGCGCTTCAAGACCGTCGTGTGGGACATGAACCTGGCCTACGGTAACTGCAAGCTGCGTGACGGCTGGCGCACCGACGGGTGGATCTATGAGATCAATCATCTGCTCTACGCTGCTCATGAGGACCTGCTGATGCCCTTCTGGTGGACACGGCTCAACAGCGACCCGGCCTACACAACCATGCTACACGAGCGATGGGCACAATACCGCCAGAACAACCTGCGGGAGGAACGCCTCATGGCAGTCATCGACTCACTGGCGACAGTATTGACGGCCCACGGAGCCATGCAACGTGACAGCCAGGCTTGGCCACGTTGGGGGAAATATGTATGGCCTAACTACTACATATCCAGCGACTTTGATGACGAGATCGGCTTCCTCAAGCAGTGGTTGCGAGACCGCATCTCCTGGATGGACAGCCAGTGGGGATTCACCCCCACTACAGACCAGGCGCCATCAACCGTCAGGGCTGATTGAAAAATAAAGGTCAATTCAAATAAAATGCTCTCTTAATTTTGAGAATCGTAAAATTATGTGTTACTTTGCTAAGTGAATAGCTAACCAGGTAGCAAACCAACATCAATCTATTAATAGCCAAATTATTATGAGGAAATTTTTACTTTTTTCATTGCTAATGGCAGTAACAGCCATCAGTGCGTGGTCGGCCACCGACGGCGTAGCCTATGAGCGCGTCAACGGCATCGGCATCAAGAACCTGTGGATACAGGACCGTGTCCACACCCCAGAGCTGTGGGGTAACCAGCCCTATTGCAACACCTATGCCCGCACGGCGGTGATGCATGACGGCTATATCTACATAGCCCGTTCCAACGCCAACACAGTAATTCAAGGTACCGACACCCTGCTGCAGAGTGTGGTTTACAAGTTGAATGCCGCCAATGGCGAGCTGGTGAAGGAATTACCACTGACCCTTGACGGCGCAATCTATGGTGGTGCCGTGCTGAGCAGTAACACGGTGGGCGTAGATAACTTTGGCCATCTCTATATTGCGCCTTACACCAGTGAAGTGGCTGCCGAGTCACCCATCTATCTGCTTGATGGAGAGACGGGAGAACTCGAGCTGGTGGCAACCCTCGAGAAAGGCGATGTACTGGCACGCTGCGACTATATGGACGTGATGGGCGACTTGACCCGTGAACAGGCCGAGTGCAACATCATGACGGTGGGAACCAGCTCAGAGGTCATCTATCGCTGGCACGCCGATCAAGGCAGCGACTTTGAGGGTGGATTTGAGGGCGACCCCTATCTGGCCATTCTTGACTTTTATCCCGAGACGGTGACCCAGTGGGGATATGGTCCTATAGTAAAGATGATTCTGGGCGAGGATGAGGACACCCGCTACAGTGGCGACCTCTTCTACGTTGACGGCTTCACCACAGCGCCCATCATGTATGACGTTACTGGCACGCTGGTCGATAACTTTGAGAATGTAGATCCTGCCTTCTGGCCCATGGATGTGGGTGCCAACGGTGTGTGTGAGTTCACCCTCGATGGCCGCAACTTTATCGCTTATGTTATCGCCCAATATACCGGTGTTGACGAGGCCACTATGGTCAACAAGGCCTGTCAAGTTAATATCTGCGAGCTGGGCGAGGGTCCCGCACTTGCTGGGATGCAGCGCTACTGGATGGTTCCCGACGAGTTGGGTGCCATGAGCGATGGTGGCACGCGTATCCAGAGCATGAATATAGAGTATGGCACCGATGCCCAGGGCAATGAGGAAATCACCCTGTTCATCTTCAAGTGCTACAATGGCATGGCCGTTTATAAGATCGGCACTGGCGTGACTGGTGACGAGCCTGGTCCCGGCCTGCAAGGTGACGTGAACAACGACGGTGAGGTGAACATTGCCGACATCAATGCCTTGATCGACTTGATCTTGACTGGCGGCAGCATCCCCACAGCCGATGTCAACGGTGACAGCGAGGTGAATATCGCCGATGTCAACGCTGTTATCGACATCATCTTGAACAGCTGATCCCCACCCCATCAAGGGGAGATCTGAAAAATTCAAGTGAGCAAGTTACCTACTTGCGTAACTTACATTAAAATACTAACAGTTGCGGATTGCACGGAGTGAACACCACATCCGCGTCAATCCGCAACGTTTTCTATTGTCAACCCATCCAGTTTAACCTAAAAATATTGATAAGCAATGAAAAAATCTTTACTACTCCTGCTCACCTTGATGGCCACTGCATTGAGCGCATGGTCCATCACCGATGGCCAGACCTATCCCGAGGTGAATGGCATCAAAATCGTCAATAAGTGGATTTTTGACCGTGTACACAGTGGCACGGACTATACCAGTAACGACATCTGCAACCAGCGCGCGCGCACGGCAACGATGGACCAGGGCATCATCTATGTGGCCCGTAGCGAGGAGCGTGCCGTCATCATCGGCACCGACACGATTTCACAATCGGTGATCCACCGTTTCTCGGCAGAAGACGGTAGCCAACTTGAAGACCTGCCCTTGACTCTTGATGGTGCCCCCTATGGCCGTTTCCTGGGTGTGGCAAGCATCGGCAAGGATAGTTTCCACCACATCTGGGTGGCTCCCATGACCAGCACGGTACAACAATACATTCCCGTCTATATGGTCAATACCGAGACGGGAGAGCTGACGCTGGTCGTCGAGATGGATAAGGGCGACGCACCGCAACGCACCGACTACCTGGACGTCATCGGTGACCTCACCCTTGAACAGGCCGAGTGCAACATCATGACCGTGTCGGGCTCTACTGCCGATCCTGGCTTCCCCACCCTCTACCGCATGCATGCCGATCAGGGTGGCGAATGGGAAGGCGGTTTTGACGGAGACCCCTACATGGATATCATCAACTTCTATCCCGAGACCAAAACTGGTTTCTCGCTGGCACCTGTCATCAAGATGATTGAGGATCCCGACGAGGACAATCGCTACAGTGGACAGATGTTCTACATCGACTGCTTTGACACAGCACCTGTCGTTTATGATTTCTCGGGCTCGGTCATCGACTCGTTTGAGGAAACCGACCCGACGCTATGGCCCCAATCACAGCCCAACGGCTGCATTGAGTTCAAGCTGGAAGGCCGCAATTTCTTCACCTATGTCAACGCCGACATGAACGGCAACGGGCATGGTTGCCAAGCCAACATCTGTGAGCTGGGTGACGGCTTGTCACTGGGCGGTATGACCCAATACTGGAAGATTCCCGCCGATAGCCTGGGCAAGGTGAACGATAGCGGCCTGCGCGTGCACTGTTTTGCGGTTGAATATGGTGTAGATAGCGAGGGATATGAAGAGGTGACCCTGCTCACCTTCAAGGCCTACAATGGTATGGCCGTTTACAAGATTGGTCGCAATGTGGATGCCGGCACTGGACCTCAACCTGGTATGACTGGCGATGTAAACGGTGACAACGAGGTGAACATTGCCGACATCAATGCCCTGATTGACTTGATCCTGTCGGGCGGTACTGCTCCCAGTGCCGATGTGAATGGTGATAGCGAAATCAATATCGCCGACATCAACGCTGTGATTGACCTCATCTTGCAGTCATGAGACAGTTTCAACACATCTTGTGCGCCCTGGCGCTGGCGCTGGTGTGCACCACAGGAAGCGCACGTGACCAATGGACGGTGGGTGACAAGACCTACGAGGTGGACACGCTCATCTTCCCCCATCTGGTGGGACCGGGCGTGACGGCTGCCAAGTTTGACCTCCCGGCCATGCCACTCAAGGTGAGCGTTGTCGAGATGGACTTGACCAATCCCTATATCGTGATGGAGACCTGCCTGGGCGGCGATAAGTCGGTAGCTAGCGAGACACCTGTCAATATGGCATCCCGCAACAGCCGTCCAGGGCATGAAGTGGTGGCTGCCGTCAATGGCGACTTCTTCATGACCTCACCCACCAACGAGGTGGGCTTGCCCGTGAGCGGGCAGGTGCGCAACGATGAATTGGTGCTCAGCAGCCACAACCGTGCGTGCTTTGTGCTGGATGACCAACAGCACCCCTACATCGACCGCTTGTCATTCACGGGGCGCGTGACTGGCGGCGAGCACTCGTTTGCCCTCAATCTGGTGAATCGCATGCGTTATGCCTACGAGAACATTGCCGCCAACCAGTCTTTCCTTTTCACCCGCAGCTACGGGCCAGTGACCTATGACGCGTCCAACTCGGGCAAGATGGTGCTCCTGAGCCCTGCACAAGGTGAATTTGCCTGGCGTGCCAATGGTCTTGAGCATTGTATCATCGAGGACATCTTTGATGCTCAGGGTTCAACCCCCATCCCTGATGGCAAGGCCGTCTTGTGGCTCAAGGGCACCTACGCCAATCAGACGGAGTGGATGACCATCGGCGACACACTCGACATCAGCTTTACACTCACCCTCAACAATGGTCCCCAGGATGTGAACATCCACCAGCTCATCGGTGGCAGCAACCACATTATCATGCAGAACGGGCAGTTCATGGAGGACTGGGCCGAGCGCCATCCCCGCACGGCCATCGGCTTTAATGCCGATAGCACACGGCTCTATTTTGTCGTTGTTGATGGCCGTCACTTGACTTCAACCGGTGTGACGCTCCTTGAGATGAAGGGTATATTTGATGCCCTGGGAGCCGTCACTGCCGTCAACCTTGACGGTGGTGGCTCGTCCTGCATTCTTGCCAACGATGAGGTGCTCAACCATCCCAGCGATGGTCCAGTGCGCGCTGTGGGGAACGGTTGTCTGATTGTCTCGGTTGCCCCCCAGGACGAGGAGATAGGCATCATCAATTTTGAGCCACGTTGCTTTAACCTGTCCATCTCGGCCACCACCACGTTTGGAGTGTGGGGGTACAACCAGTATGGCGTGTTGAAAACCCGCGACTTGCAGGGGTGCACCTTCACCTGTGACCCACAGGTGGGCACATTTGATGAGGATGGCACGTTCCATGCCGTTTCCCAGCCAGCCTCGGGCAACCTGTATGCGACCTACAACGGCATCACAGCCACCCAGCCTGTCACCATCATGGAGGCGCAGTGGCAACTGGTGAGTGATAGCGTGGTCATTGATCAATTCCACCCTTATAGCATTAACATCAACGGCATCAGTGGCTATGGGCTGGATAAGGTGGACCCTTCGGTAGTGGCCTGGACCTCGGCCAATGAAAACGTGTGTACCGTCGATGACAAGGGCATCATCACTGCTGTTGCCGACGGGAAAACGCTCGTAGGTTCAAGCCACCCCATGCTGGCCGACTCGTTACTCGTCAGGGTGGAGAACCCCACTGCACGGGTGACAACCATCGAGAATGGCGCTATCGATCCCGATTCATGGACCGTGACGCAGAGCGGTGGTAAAAACCAGACCATTACGGCACTAGACAATGGTCTGCAGATCGATTTCACCGGAGCATCGTCACGCAACCCCTATATCAAAATTGCCAAGGCGGTGCAGATGTGGGGTATCCCCGACACCATGCGCCTGCGCATGAGGCCCGGAACCATACAACCCAAAGTATTGAAGATGATGGTCGAGACAGCCTACGGCAATCGTGTCACCACCGAGTGTGATATTGTGGGAACGGGCGATGAAATCTCGGTGGATGTGCCCGTCAGCGATGTGTGTGACCCCACCGACTTGGGCAATTTCCCGTTAAGACTGGTCTATTACTACATCACCTACCAAGCAGTCACCACTGGCCAGCAGTATAGCCTTCAGATTCCTGGCATGGAACTGGTATATGCCAGTATGCCCCAAGACAAGACGCTCACGGGGGACGTGAATGAGGATGGTGAGGTCAACATCGCCGACATCAACGCTGTCATCGACCTGATACTTGCAGACAACACAACCGCAGCAGGCGACGTGAATGGTGACGGCGAGATCAATATTGCCGATATCAATGCTGTCATCGGCATCATTCTGCAATAGCAGTAACTAAATGATACTGAATTTAATACAATGAGAACATCTTTCACGACACACAAGCATTACCGCGATGGCCTCATCATGATGGCCATCGCGATGTGTGCTTACTATGTGCTCAACTGGCTATCACCCGAGTATCATGATGACTTTGTTTATAAATTCATGGTGGTGGGGGGCTCGGTAGATTTCTCACGCCCCATTAGAAGCCTCGGGGATATTTTCCTGTCTCAGGTAGATCATTACACCGGGGTCAATGGCCGTAGCATCGTGCATTTTCTTGTCCAGCTGTTTTCAGGACTGCTGGGCAAACAGGTTTTCAATATTTTTAATGCCATCTTTTTCGCCGCATTTGTCTGGCTATTGAAGCGCAATGCCACGCCCAAGGCCGGCAGCAATGCCAATCCGCTGGCTATTGTCATCACCCTGACATTGATCTTGTTGATGCCCCGATTCAAGGACACTTTCCTGTGGATGACCGGTAGTATCAACTACCTGTGGAGCGCCACTGGCACCTTGCTGTTCCTGCTGATTTACGAGAAACAGCGTTGCCAAGCCTTGAGCAGAAGCCTGTTCTGGCTCTTGCCTATCGCATTCCTGCTGGGCTGGACACATGAGGGCATCACGCTACCGCTGGCCCTCTCGTTGGTATGCGTCAATTTATTGAGAATCAAGTCTATCCATCATCGGCAGGGATTGTGGTTGGCGTTGGCCTTCCTGGGAGGAGCCTGCATGATAGTCCTGTCGCCAGGCACCACCGCCAGGTCGGGTGCCCACGGTGGATTATCAGCCTCTACCATCGGATTGAAAATGATTACGGGTTTTATCGTTATGGGCAAGCTCAAGGTGGTCTATCTGGCTGTGTTGTTGACTGTTGTGGCATTGTTCATGAAGCCTGACGAGACCCAGGCCGTCGTATCGGGAAATAAGCACTTGCTGTTGGCCGTCCTGCTGTCCTGTGGCATCGTTTTCTTCTCAGGACTGGATTCCACCCGCACGGCATTTGGCCTAGAACTATTCTCGACGATTTTCCTGCTACGGCTCGTAGGTGGTTTTGTAGAAGATTTTTCCACAAGAGCCATCGGGTGGAGTTTCTGGATAATGTCGATGGGATTGGCCGTGTTCTACGTTCTCCTGTTGAACCACACCATCGCCTCCTGGCAAGAGTCACAGCGGCTCATAGCCCAGATCACTCACACCCGTGACGGAATCATCGGCACCCGCGAGCATCATGCCGGCGTCTTTTCATCCCACATCTGTACCATGCTCTCTCCCGACTCCACGGTCAATGCTGTGAACTATGATCCCAAGGGATGGCCCGCCAGCATTGCCGCAACCTACCATTGCGACTCGCTGGTGTTCCTGCCCCAAGCCTTTCTGGATGACCTCAAGGAACATAGCGATAAGTATGAGCAGTTAGACTTCGATACGTCCCTGGAATTCTTTGTACAACACATTGGCAAGAACGAGGAGATCAACGAGATTCGTTATCTGCTGTTGCCATTCGACTTCTCGTCGCTACCCTTCTTCTTCCGCCCGATTGCCATGAAGATGAAACGGTACAACCAATCATCGGTTGCCACCACCAAATGGGCCACCGTCACCCTCTATGGCAAGCGCTACCTGATCATCAAGCGTGACCATGACTATGACAACCGACTTCTCGACATCCAAATCATCCACAACAACAAGGAGGAGCAACCGACATGAGACACAAGGAATTGATAGAGGAGAGGGGTTCATCCTGCGCAAGGGAAGTAGGGCTTAACGGTAGCATCATCATGCTCGTCGTTGTGCTTGCTTACTATGCACTCAACTGGCTCACACCTGAATACCACGAAGACTTTATCTATAAATTCATCATCGCAGGAGGACTTCCAGACCATCAACACCCGATTCACAGCATCGGTGACATCATTCAGTCTCAAGTGGACCATTACTACACGTTTAACGGACGCAGCATCGTGCATTTTATCGTTCAGTTATTTACAGGGATATTGGGCAAACAGGTCTTTAACGTGGTGAATATCATTGTTTTCGCCGCATTTATCTTGTTAATGCGGCGTAACCTCACCAGTCGATCGGGCTCTTCTTCCAGTGGATTTACCATTGCGGTCGTTTTGGTCATGACTCTGCTTTTACCCCGTTTTAAGGACACTTTCCTGTGGATGTCGGGCAGCATTAACTATCTGTGGAGTTCGACAATGGTCATGGCATTTCTGCTGCTCTATGAGGGCAGGAGGCAACAACCAGTGGACAAAAGCCTCGTCTGGATATTACCCTTTGCCTTCATCGCAGGCTGGACACATGAGGGGATTTCCATGCCCCTAGCCCTCTCACTGGTATTTTATAATCTACCGACCGCCATGAAATCATATCGCCAACAAGGGCCGTGGATGGCACTAGTCTTTCTGGGAGGAGCCTGCATGACGGCATTAGCGCCTGGCATTATTTCACGGTCGGGAGCTGATCAGGGCTTAACCGTTTCATCGGTAGGGTTAAAAGTCATAACGGGTTTTATCATCATGGGTCAATTAAAAGTGGTTTATTTAGCCCTACTGTCAACCATAGCATCTTGGTTTATAGACCGTTACAAAACCACCCGCATAATCCGGCAAAACAACTACCTGCTGATGGCAGCCTTGCTTTCCTGTGCCATTGTTTTCCTGTGCGGTGTTCGCTCTCCACGCTCTGCATTTGCACTTGAATTGTTTGCCATGATTTATTTGTTAAGGCTACTAGGTGCATACGTTGAGCTGATCCGTCCACAAGCGATACGGTTATGCACAATTATAATGACCATCGGTCTTGTGGCATTCTATAGCCTCATGTTGCGGCATGCGATACCCACGTGGCAAGAATCTCAACGGTTAATCAATCAAATCACACAGACGCATGGGGGCATCATCGGCACCCACGAGCATCAATCTGGCATATTTTCAAACCACATCGGCACAATGCTCACTCTTGACTCCACAGCCAGTGCCGTGAACTTCATGCCATCGGGATGGGCTCGTAGCATAGCCGCGACTTACCATTGTGACTCGCTGGTGTTCCTGCCTCAAACCTTTCTAGATGACCTCAAGCTCCACAGCGAGAAATATGAACGATTTGACCTCACTACATCTTTGCATTTTTTTGTCCAGCACCTTGATGGAGACGAAGCCGTCGGTGAGATTTACTACAAGCTGTCCTCTCCTGACTATTCCACCTTGCCGCTTATCTTACGTCCCATCGCCAGGAGGATGCACAGTTATAACTTAACATCAGTATTCTGTAATAAATGGGCCGTCGTCACCCTCTATGGCAAGCGTTACCTGATCGTCAAGCGCGACCACGACTACGACGACCGGCTACTCGACATCCAAATCATCCACAATAACAAAGAAAAACAACCGATATGAAACGAGAGGAATTTATGGTAGAAGTGTGTGCCAACGGGGTAGAATCCTGCATCGCGGCACAAGCCGGGGGCGCCGACCGCGTGGAACTGTGTGCAGGCATCCCCGAGGGGGGCACGACTCCCAGTTATGGCGAAATCAAAGTGGCACGACGCGTGTTGACGACGACACGACTGCATGTGATTATACGTCCCCGTGGCGGTGACTTCCTCTATTCCGACCTGGAAGTGGAACGCATGGCGGACGACATTGCCGTGTGTCGCGAGTTGGGAGTTGATGGTGTGGTATTCGGGTGCCTGAATGCCGACGGCACTTTTGACATCGAGAAGAACCGATACCTGATGGAATGCGCTCGTGGCATGAGCGTGACTTGCCACCGAGCTTTTGACCGTGCCATCAATCCCGAACAGGCACTTGAGGATGTGATCGGCCTCGGCTTTGACCGCATCTTGACCTCGGGACAGCAACCCAAAGCTATCCAGGGCGCTGAGCTACTCGCCCGCCTTAACCAGCTGGCTGCGGGCCGCATCATCCTCATGGCTGGCAGTGGGGTGACCGAGCAGAACATCCGCCAGTTGCAGGAGGCCACTGGTCTAAACGAATTTCATTTCTCGGGCCGAGAATCACAAGAGAGCAAGATGCGATACGTCAACCCTAATCTGTACATGGGACGCCCTGGGGCCAACGAGGCTGCACTCGACTACACAACAGCCCGCCGCGTCACTCGTACTATCGCCCAACTGCTGGACTGAACACTATCGCCAGTGCCACAGGCGCGACACCGCATGAGTGATGGAGCGCAGGCGCAGGTCCTTGCCCAGCACTACAAGCATCACGGCAAAGAGAATAAACAGAATACCGACAATGAGACGGGGTGTCAACATCTCGCCAAACACCATCACGCCGATAGTCACAGCCGTGAGCGGCTCAAGCGCACCCAGGATGGCTGTGGGTGTCGCTCCCACATGATGAACCGCCACCGTCATGAACACCAGCGAGAGAACGGTTGGCACAACGCTCAGCCACACCGCAAACGACCAAGCTCGCCTAGAGGGCAAGACCTGGAGATACAACTCGGGCGAAGTGAAGGAATAGAGTATCAACGTGATTTCACACACCAGCATGGCATAGAATGTGACCTTGAACGATGACATCTTGATGCTGGACTGGTTGACAACAACGATATACACGGCATAGGCTAGCGACGAGAGCACGCACAGGACAATTCCCACCACGCTCAACGAGACTCCCGCACCACCCTTGTAGAGCAGACCGATGCCGATGAGCGACAACACAATGGCCACGATGGTCATAGCCGTGACGCGCTCCTTGAAAAACACTGCCATGATCACCGCCACCATCACAGGATAAACAAACAAGATGGTCGAGGCAATGCCAGCGTCCATGAAGTGGAAACTCTGATAATAGGTAATGCTCGATGCGGCAAACAGGACACCCAACGAGAACAGCACCTTAAACTCATGGCGTGTCAACTTAAAATTCTCGCGCTTGATGAGCATCACCACGGCAAGCAGGATGACCGCAAGGCCAAAACGATGGGCCAGCACGGTAGCCGTGTTCACCCCTTCTTCATAGAGCGGCAGTGCGCCAAAGGGGTTCGTGCCATAGCACACAGCCGACAGGATCGCGCACAGGATGCCGATGTACTTGGTTTGTTTAATCATCATATCGTGTGTTGTGTGTTGCGTGTAAGTTGCAATGATAATGAAACGCTAAGGTTTGAACCGGCTCATCTCATACAGGGCTGGTAAGGCTTGACCGTTGGCACTATTGAACAAGCCGCGTTTCAGGCCCCAACTGCTGCCCTCAAAGCGTGTCCCATAACGATTCTCCTCGGGATACCACCAGAAGAGCCCCGTTACATTGTCATGACGGTTCAACTCCTTGACCAGTTGGGCAGTGAACTCACGCTGCCCCTCGATGGTACCAGGCAAGCATTGGGAAAAATCCTCTTCGCCACGGTTCACGCCATCGTGCAGATAGTAGTAAGCGGCCTCGACTATCATTACAGGTTTGTCGGGGAAGCGCACCGCCAGCGAATCGAGCGTGGCACCCAGATTGGGAATCGTGCCGTGCCACATGGGATAGTAACTTAGGCCAATGATATCATAGTCAACACCTGCCTGACGCAAGCGGTCGTAGTAGTTGCGGGTCATTTCCCACACACCGGCTTTCTCGGTGTGGATGATGATGCCAGCCTCGGGACACACTTCACGACACGCCTTGCAGCCCGCCTTGAGTAAACGGGTGAACACATCCCAGTTGTCGGCGCTCATCGGGTCAACACGTCCCACGGGCCAGTCCATGCCATAGGTGATTTCATTTCCCACCTGAATGGTCGCTGGCACCACTCCGGCAGCCTTCAACGACTCCAGGCAATAACGGGTATAGTGGTAGATACTGTCAGCCAGCGCCTTAGCTTTGAGATTCTCCCAACGCTTGGGTGTGAACTGCTTGGCCGGGTCGGCCCACGTGTCGCTATAATGGAAGTCCAGCATGACCTCAAAGCCACGCGAACGGATGGTCTTACACAAGTCAATGACATAGCTCAGATCCTGGCACACACCCTCATCGTGGTGACGACCCGGGGCATTCTGCGGATCGACAAACAGGCGAACGCGCATCATATTCCAGCCCTGCTGCTTGAACAAGTCATAGGGATCAACTGTCACACCGCACGAATCCTTATAAATCACTCCATGTCGTGCATTGGATGTCATCATCGAGACGTCGCCCCCCAGCCACATGCGGGCCTCAATAGGCAATGCCACCGCCAACATCAACATGATAATAAACGCATGTTTCATCATCTCCTCTAAATTTTGGGACAAAGGGACGGTTCTTTTGTCCCACTTTTGTCCCATTTTTAACTTTTGGGACAAAAGAACCGTCCCTTTGTCCCATTTTTATTCCATTAAATTAAAAAAGTGCCGATGGTCAATGATCATCAGCACTTTTTGCGTTGTCGGGGTGACTTGAATTGTTTCACTCCTTTTTGCGTTCCTAAGTGGTTGATAA
>CAMVAP010000064.1 GCA_947165485.1 uncultured Prevotellaceae bacterium | reverse complement strand
CTGCCGGATTGAGGGTGGTAATGACGGTGGCGGAGCCACCGCCCACGGGACACGTCATTGCTGCCGGATTGAGGGTGGTTTATAAAAAAATGGGGGGAATGGGGTATAATTGATTTTTTTGGAGTAATTTTGTGCCCGATTTTATAAAGAACATTATAACAGCACTCATAATAGCTATTTAAAGAAGCATGAAACTGATAGACGGAAAAATGACCGCTGCGGCCATCAAAGAAGAAATCAAGGCCGAAGTGGATCAGATGATAGCCGCGGGCATGAAGCGCCCGCATCTGGCAGCCGTGCTCGTGGGTCACGACGGTGGCTCGGAAGCATACGTGAAGAACAAGGTGATTGCCTGTGAGAAGTGCGGTTTCAAGTCCTCGCTCATCCGCTTGGAAGAGGATACTACCGAGGAGCAGTTGCTGGACTGCATCAAGAAGCTGAACGACGATGATGACGTGGACGGCTTTATCGTTCAACTGCCGTTGCCCAAGCACATCAACGAGCAACATGTCATCAACACCATCGATTATCGCAAGGACGTGGACGGCATCCACCCGATGAATGCGGGACGCATGACACTAGGTCTGCCCAGCTTCATCTCGGCCACCCCACTAGGCATCATCACCCTGCTGCAACGTTACAACATCCCGACATCGGGCAAGAAATGCGTGGTGCTGGGCCGCAGCAACATCGTGGGCAAGCCCATGGCGCAGCTCATGCTCCAGAAGGGACACGGTGATGCCACGGTAACCATCTGCCACAGCCACTCCAAGACGCTGAAGGAAGAATGCCGTGAGGCGGACATCATCATTGCCGCCATTGGCCGTCCCAACTTTGTGACCGCCGACATGGTAAAGGATGGTGCCATCGTCATCGACGTGGGCACGACGCGCGTTGCTGATCCCGAGAGCAAGACGGGCTATCGCCTGAACGGCGACGTTAAATTTGACGAGGTGGCTCCCAAGTGCGAGTATATCACACCTGTGCCTGGCGGTGTTGGTCCCATGACCATCTGCTCACTGATGAAAAACACCTTATCAGCCGCAAAGAAAGAGTTTTATTCTTAACGAATCATTAATCTCATAGTAGTTAACAATAAGGCCGAGTTCCGTAGAACCCGGCCTTATTGTTTTAGTCGAAGAGGCCTTCGGTTGCGGCTTCTTCCTGGCCGCCACCGCCGCCTTCACCGGTGTCGCCACCGCCACCGCCGCCACCATGCCAGTGTCCACCGCCACTGCCAGCATAGCCACCCAGCTCGTCACCACAGGGATTGAAATTGTTGGGGAACTCAAACTTGGTGCTCTGCTTGTAGGGCAAAGCCTTGTCATCATAGAGCCACTTCATGTAGTAGCCCAGAATGGGAAGTGCGGCCTCGGCGCCCTGGCCCATCGCCATGCTGTTGAAGTGGATGTAACGCTCTTCGCCACCGACCCATACACCAGTGACCAATTCGGGGGTGAAGCCCATGAACCAGCCATCGCTGTGGAAGTTGGTCGTACCGGTCTTACCACCCATATCGGCAGTAATGCCATAGGCGTAACGCAGTCGCGCACCAGTACCCTCGTTCACGACATTGGTCAACATCGAGAGCATCTTCAGGTAAGTATCCTCGCTCATGATCTCGGTCTGGCTACCAGTGAACTCGGCGAGCACATTGCCATGGTTATCGAGGATGCGCGAGACGTAAACCGGCTCGACGCGCATTCCACCATTGGCAAATGCCGAATAGGCAGCGACCATCTCACGCAAGGTCACCTCACAGGCTCCCAAGCTCAATGCGGGCACAGGATCCAGGTAGCTCGTGATGCCAAAGCTGTGCATCCAGCGCGCCAACTCGTCGGGTGTCATGGTGTAGTAACCATTACGCTCAATCCAGTTCTCGCGCGTGCCGCGCATGAATCCAGCCGAGATCCAGTTCTTGGAGTAGGTCAACGCCTGTTTCAAAGTCATTCCACCGCCACTACCCTCGTTGGCAGGATTATAGATCTCATTATTCCAAATAATGTTGGGCGCGCCACCGGGACGAGTCGAGCAGGGAGTCAAACCACCAAACTCGATGGCCTGAGAATAAACAAAGGGTTTTACAGTCGAACCAATCTGACGACGACCCGTCGAAACCATGTCATACTTGAAGAAGCGGAAGTTAGGTCCACCCACATAGGCCTTGACAAATCCCGTGACGGGATCCATCGACATCATGGCGCAACGCAGGAACGACTTGGTATAGAGCAACGAGTCGAGAGGGGTCATCTGGGCATCAAATCCACCCTCATAGTTGAACAAGTGCATCTGCACGGGCTTCTTGAAATTCTCCATGATCTGGGCATCGCTCAGTCCCTGGTTCTTCAACACACGGTAGCGCTCACTGTGACGTATTGCAGCATTGATGAGGGCCTGCTTGCCTGCGCTGGAAAGCTCCTGCTTGTTGTTGGTATAAGGATTCTTGGTGCCGCCACGCTCACGCAGGAAGGCAGGTTGCAATGTCTTGCTCATGTGCTTGTGCACGGCCTTCTCGGCATAGTCCTGCATACGAGAGTCGATGGTGGTGTAAATCTTCAGGCCATCGGTATAAATATCATAATGTGTACCGTCGGGCTTGGTGTTCTTGTTACACCAGCCAAACAGGGGGTTGACCTCCCATGCCACCGAGTCATCGATAAACGCCTGCTGGTTCCATGAGGGATAGTCGCTGCGCTTGGGCTTCTTGGCCGTCATCACGCGGCGCAACTCCTCGCGGAAGTAGGGCGCCGGGCCATCGTTATGGTCCAGTTTCTTGAACTTGATCACGAGAGGCAAGGTCTTGAGCTGCTCACACTCGGTCTCGCTCAGGTAACCGGCCTTGACCATCTGTTCAAATACCACATTGCGGCGCTGTCGAGTGCGCTCGCCATAACGCACGGGGTTGTAATAGGACGGATTCTTACACATGCCCACCAGTGTGGCTGCTTCCTGGATATTCAAGTCCTTGGGATCCTTGTCAAAATAGACCTCGGAGGCCATCTTGATGCCCACGGCATTGTTGAGGAAGTCAAACTGATTGAAGTACATCTTGATGATCTCATCCTTGGTGTAATACCGTTCCAGCTTGACGGCGATGACCCACTCAACAGGCTTCTTCAAGGCGCGCTCAAAGATGTTGTGTGATTCAGGTGAATACAACTGCTTGGCAAGCTGCTGAGTGATGGTGCTACCACCACCGGCACTCTTCTGTCCCAAAATGATGCGCTTAATGATGGCACGCCCGATAGCCTTGACATCCACGCCCGAGTGCTCGTCAAAACGCGAGTCCTCGGTCGCTATCAAGGCATCGGTCAAGTGGGGTGACATCTCATCAAAATCGACATAGATGCGGTTGCTGCGGCTACGGTAGTAGCGCCCCATCTCCACACCGTCGGCGCTATAGATGGTCGATGCAAACTTGTCGGTCGGGTTCTTCAACTGGTCGATGGGTGGCATGTAGCCAATCACACCATTGTAAATCAATACAAACATCAGCACCACCAGTGCCACAATAATGGCAAACCATGTCCACATCTTGCGGACAATGCTACGGCGCTTGTTTCTCCTCTTTCCAGTAGTCGTTTCGCTCATATCTTGGTATAGTTGTTTACATTAATATATTACCTATCAACCCGTTAACCTGAATCAACGAGATAATAGCACTTAATAACCCGCAAATTTAATAAAAAAATTTCAGTTCCACATTGCCAGTTTTCAGATTTTGACAAAAAGAAAAAAACTTACTCCCTGTTACTGCTTAACTGTTAAGTAATTGCTACCTTTGCACACGTATGCAATACATTGGTGAACTGATTTCTATAGGAGTAGCGTTTTCATGGACCGCTACGGCTCTGCTGAGCGAGTTTGGAAGCAAGCGCATGGGCAACCTGACGCTCAACATCACTCGCATGGTAATCACACTCATTTTCTCGGGCATCCTGTTCTGGGTGATGGGAGGTACACCCCTACCCGCCGCAGCCAGTAACGAGGCCTACCTGTGGATGATGCTCTCAGGGCTAGTGGGTTATGTGATCGGTGACTTTTGCCTTTTCCAGTGCTACATCATCATTGGATCCAAGTTTGGCCAGCTGTTCATGACCCTGGCGCCCATTACCGCCGCCATCATGGCGTGGTTCACACTAGGTCAGGAACTGCGTCCCACCGCCATGATAGCCATGCTTGTCACACTGGTAGGCATTGCCATCAGCGTCCTCGGTCGTGGTGACCACCACAAGCTGTCACTGAAGTTACCACTGGCAGGCGTGTTGTTTGCCATCGGAGCCGCTGTGTGCCAGGGAGTGGGATTGGTATTAAGCAAGATCGGCATGGATCACTATGAGGCCTCGCTGGCTACCCCATTGGCTAGCTGGCTATTGCCGTTCCATGCCAACTTCTTCCGCTGTGTGGCTGGAACGATCGGTTTTGCCGTGCTGATGGCACTGCGTGAAGGATTCGGTCCATTACGTAACGGGCTTCACGACCGCAAGGGAATGGCTGCCGCAGTGCTGACCACAATCTTTGGCCCGTTTGTCGGTGTGGGCGCATCGTTGCTTGCCGTGCAATATACCGCAGCCGGCATCGCCAGCACCCTCATGGCACTGACCCCCATCATCATTATCCTGCCTGCCTACTGGATTTTCAAGCAACCCATCACAGCCAAGAGCATTCTCGGTGCCCTGATTTCGGTCATCGGCGTGTCGCTGTTCTTCCTGCTGTAAGGCACATGCATTTTACGTCTGCATCAACAGTCGCTTGAATGCCGTAAAACCATTGGAAATCTTCTTGACATGAATCTGACCCTTGATAAAGTGAGCCAGTTGATCAGGCAACGGCACGGGGTGGCCGATGATGTCCTCCATGAGATTCTTGAGCTTGGCAGGATGGGCAGTGCCTAGGGCAATGCCTGTCTCACCAGGTTTCAAGTCCTCGCCCAGAGCCCGATAGGCCACAGCCGTGTGAGGGTCAAGCAGATACTGTTCCTCACGATAGGTGTGCTGGATAGTCTGGACTATCTGGTCATCGTCATAGCTGTAGGCATGGATGTGACGGCACACGTTCTCGTGTGAGCCCAGCAGCTCGATGATGCGGTCAAAGTTGGTGGGACATCCCGCATCCAGCGCCGGAGCAATACTATATTGAGTGGGCTTGGGAGTAAAGAGGCCCGTCTTGACATAGTTATAAAAGATGTTGTTCTGGTTCTCAACACTGACGAAGCGCTTCACAGGCAGTCCCATGCGTTGCGCCATCAAGCCGCTAGCAAGATTTCCCAGATTGGAGCACGGCACAGCAAAAACCAGATTGCGCGTGTCCCGTTGCAGTTTCTCAAGTTGTATATAGGCCCAGAAGTAGTAGATCATCTGCGGCACGAGACGGGCATAATTGATCGACGTGGCGCTCGTCATGCGCATCACGCTATTGAGCTCATCATCCATAAAAGCCTTCTCAACCAGTGACTTGCAGTCATCAAAAGTGCCATTCACCTCGACAGCCGTCACATTGTGTCCCAGCGTGGCAAACTGTGCCCGCTGGATGAGATTGACGGCACCGCGTGGATAAAGCACATAGACATTCACCCCAGGCATTCCCAGGAAACTGTTGGCTACAGCACTGCCAGTATCGCCACTGGTCGGCACCAGCACATTGAGTGTGTGCCACTCGGGGTGGCGCTGACGATAATAGTCGAGCAATCGTGCCAGGAACCTGGCTCCGATGTCCTTGAACGCCATTGTGGTGCCATGAAACAATTCAAGCACATATTTTCCACTGGCCGTCTCGACCAGCGGAATCGGGAAGTTGAACGTTTCAAAGACGATGTCGTGCAACACATCGGCGGGGACATCACTGTTAAGGGTATAGGCCGCGATGGCATAGGACATTTCCTGCAAGGTCATGGCGCTCATGTTGCGCAGGAAAGCCTTGGGCAGGCGCGGCAGTGCATCAGGTACATATAATCCCCCATCGGGGGCAAGCCCCTTGATGACCGCCTGTTCGAGCCGAACTGCCGTTTGATGGTTAGAAGTGCTGTGATAAAGCATTATCAGGGCGCTGATTAATCGATAATAACTGTTCCGGGAGCACTGGGGTTGAAAGTATTCTTCACCCACACCGGGATATGCTTCATGGCCACTGGAGCAATCGTGGGCGGATAGATGACCTTGGCACCGGCATCGCACATTTCTTGGGCCTGGGCATAGGTCATCTGGGGAATCACTGTGGCATCGGGATGGGTGCGAGGGTCGGCAGTCATGAAGCCGTCCACATCGGTCCAGATTTCCAGCGACTCGGCATCCAGCAGGGTAGCAAGTATCGCCGCACTATAATCGCTGCCGCCACGTCCCAGGTTGGTCACGTCGCCCTTCTCCCCGTCACGCGAGATGAAGCCTTGTGCCACATGCACGCCCTCGGTCAGTTGAGCAAAATCCTGTTTTACAAGGCGCTCGGTCTCGTCCCAGTCAAGGACGCGTCCGTGTCCGTCACGCCGTGTGCGCATGAAGTTGAGAGACAAATGGGGCACACCATCGTCAAACATTCCCGTCACTATTGCCGATGACAAGATCTCGCCGTGAGCGACGATAGCGTCACACACGCGCTCGATTTCATCAACGGGCATGTGAGGATTGGTAGCCAGGGCAAGATAATAGGGCTTGAGGCTCTCGTCGATAAAGCGATCGATGGTCTCATGCACCTGACCGCGCATCGACTCAACAACGACACCGTCGATGGCGTCGTGATGACGCTTGCGCGCTGCTTCCAGAGTGTCGAGACACGAGATGTCACGCTGTTGTGCCTGCTCGCACATGGCAAGCAGCTGATTGGTAAAACCTCCCATTGCCGACACGACCACGACCACGGGCTTATCCTGGGCATTAACGATATCCTTGAGGTGCAGCAGGCTCTCGATACTGCCAACCGAGGTCCCGCCAAATTTCATCACTTTCATTGCTATCCTGTATTATTACTAATTCTATTATTAGAACGTAAAATTCATTGAAATATTGAGGAGGACTGCAATTATCACACCATATTTTTCCACATCCCACAACAATTCGTGTCAAAAACCATGATTTTAGCGTTTATTGGGGGGAAGTGTCATGTTTTTATCGTATATTTGCAACGATGAACGAATGGGATCAAGACATATATCACCTCAACGACGAGCAGCCGCAACCCAGACGCGGTTCACTGCTGGTCGCTAAACCCACAGTGGGCGACTTCTTCTTCAAGCGGTCACTCGTGTTGATTGTCGATCCCGATGAGGGTGAAGGTGCCATGGGGGTTGTGGTGAACCACTACATGGGTTACAACCTGCGAGACATCATGCCCGACATCGAGACCGTGGAGGAGATTCCGCTATTCCTGGGAGGTCCCGTCGGCACCCAGATGCTATTTTACATGCACACCCTGGGTCCAGAGGTCATTCCCGAAGCCATTGCCGTGGCTGATGGCGTGTGGTTTGGCGGTGATTTTGAAGCTATTAAGCGATATGTAGAACTGGGTGCTCCAGTGGCTGGTCACATCAAGTTTATCTTGGGTTACAGCGGCTGGGAGAAAGACCAGATAGCCAGTGAGCTCAAGCGTCACGACTGGGCAGTGCTGGATCAGGGAGGCCATGAACTGCTCATGGGCGACGGTGATGACGACCAGTGGCGCGATGCGGTGTCACGGTTTGGCGACCGCTACCGCCTGTGGCTCAATATGCCCAGTGATCCCACATGCAATTAGAATCAAACTATTTCATAATTATCTAGTAATCACCATGGGTTTAGTAATCGGCATAGACGTGGGAGGCAGCACGACCAAGGTTGTGGGTATCGAGGACCGCACCCACATCAAGTCACCCATCAGTATAACAGGCAGTGACCCTGTCTCGTCGCTGTTCGGTGCATTTGGCAAATATCTCCACGACAACGACATCCCGCTCAGCAAGATAGAGCATGTGATGATTACCGGAGTGGGTGCCAGCGAAGTCAAGTCCCCTATCTATGGCCTGCCCACGACCCATGTCGATGAATTTCAGGCCGATGGCATGGGGGCACGATTTGACAGCGGGCTTGATCGCCTTGTGGTGGTATCGATGGGAACCGGCACGACGCTCGTGCGTGTAGAAGGCGACAACATCAGCCACATCGGCGGCATTTCGATGGGCGGCGGCACGCTGCAGGGTCTATCCCACCTCCTGCTCCAGACAAGCCACGTTGGCGAGGTAGTCGAGATGGCCTCTCACGGTGACATCTCCCACATCAACCTCCAAATCAAAGACATCACCAAGGGCGAAATCGAGGGCCTGCCCATGTATGCCACCGCATCGTTGTTTGGCAAAGTGCTCAACAACAACGTGTCACCCAACGATATTGCCAAGGGCATCATCTGCATGGTTCTTGAAACCATCGGGTCATGTGCCGTGTTATCGCAGGTCAATGAGGGGATTAAGGACTTTGTGCTCATCGGGAATCTGTCTCAACTGCCCGAGTGCCAACTCATCTTTCCCATGATGGAGAGCCTGTATGGCGTGCGGTTCCACATTCCTCAGCACGCCCGCTATTGCACCGCCATTGGCACCGCCCTATCCTATAATCAATCCATTCATCACCGATAAACCAGTCATTGATAATAAACGATCACCATGGAACTGAGTGTTGTCATCGTCAATTACCGCGTCAAGTATCTGCTGGAGCAGACATTGCGCTCGGTTGAGCAAGCCCTGCAAGGCTTGACAGGCGAGATTATCGTCGTGGACAACCTCTCGGGTGACGACAGCATCGCATTCTCCCGCGATCGCCATCCCCAGGTCAACTATATTGAGAACCAGGAAAATGTGGGCTTTGCCCGAGCCAACAATCAAGCTATCATGCAGGCTCGCGGCGAGTTCACGCTCATCCTCAATCCCGACACCATCATCACTCCCCGCTGCCTGCAAGAGGGTATCGCATGGATGCGCTCCCACCCCAAGTGTGGTGCCATCGGAGCCCGCATGATGGACGCCAACGGCGTGTTCTTGCCCGAGAGCAAGCGCTCCTTCCCCACCCCATGGGTATCGTTCTGCAAGATCTTTGGCCTATCCAAATTATTTCCCCGCTCCCCCTTGTTTGCCAAGTACCACTTGCGCTACCTGAGCGACGAGGAGCCGCAGTGCATCGACATACTTTCTGGAGCCTACATGCTGTGCCGCACCCACGTGTTACAGCAACTGGGAGGCTTTGACGAAGACTTCTTCATGTATGGCGAGGACATTGACTTGAGTTACCGCATCGTCAAGGCCGGTTACCAGAACTGGATGTTGCCCACACCGATGATACATTACAAGGGCGAGAGCACTCACAAGGACTCGATGCGCTATGTGCGGGTATTCTATGATGCGATGCTCGTCTTCTACCGCAAGCATTTCCCACGCTTCAACATCATCTTTTATCCCATCGTCAAGCTAGGGGTCATCGTGCGTGCCAGCATGGCGATGGCCAAGCGACTGTTGAAGCAACTGTTGCCCTTCGGCAACAAACCGGTGAGTGAGGGATGGCCATGGGTCATCATCAGTGACCACGCCAGTGAGGTGGCACAGCGCGCCGGCATCGACCAGTACTTAGAAAAAATCCCTTCCACAGGAAGTCACAATGTGCTCATCGATGATGGTTGCCACACATGTGCACAGATTGTTGACTATATCAAGGCGAACAGCAACGGCTGCCGCCTGGCTTTCCATATTTTTGCCAACCGTCACGGCATTGTTATTTCACCTAAAATGGCTTGATGATGATGAAACAGATGATGCAAAACGAATCGATTGTGTTGAGGCCACTAGAGCCCACCGATCTCGATACACTCTACAACTGGGAAAACGACTCCTCGTTGTGGGTTGTCAGCGACACGGTCGCCCCCTACTCGCGAGCCGCACTGTGGCAGTACCTGGAGGATTACACGGGCGACATCTATTCACAACGGCAATTGCGACTGATGATCACGCTAGCCAGCGACGGCACACCAGTGGGGACCATTGACTACCTGAACTTTGATCCCCTGAATAACCGTGCCGAACTGGGCTTGTTTATCAGTAGCGATTACCGTGGCCAAGGGCTGGGGCATCAAGCGCTAGAGTTGCTCACGCATTATTCCCGCGAGCACTTGGGGCTCAGACAGCTATATGTCTTTATCGCTCTAGCCAACGAGGTGTGCCTCAAGATGTTTGAGGACTACGGCTATCGTCGCGTGGGCGTTATCCACTCCTGGGTCAAGCGCGGTACCACCTACTATGACGTGGCCCTGCTACAGATGATACTATAATTCAACTCATGGCACGAGACAATAGAATAGATACGATCAAGGGATTACTGATTATCCTTGTTATCATGGGGCATACCATCATTGGCCTCGACAACAACAACGTCATCAATCACGGTGTGATGGGACTCATCTACATTTTCCACATGCCTCTATTTATTCTCATCTCGGGCTATCTGACCAAGCACCCGTCACAACACACGGCCAAAGACTTGTGGCGTGGCGTGGGTAAAATTTTCACCACCCTGGTCATCTTCCACCTGCTGGTGAGCTTGAGGGTCCAGTTCATGGGAGGTCATTTCCAGGCCGCCGTGGTGATGTTCCCCTTTGGCATCCTGTGGTACTTGTTGAGCTTGATCTCGTGGCGCATCATGCTCTTCTACACACCCCGTTCCCTGCTGGAACGGCCGTGGCTCTACCTGGGACTGGCACTTGCCGTTTCCCTATTGAGCGGCTTGACCCACTTGGGCCTATTCCTCTCGATACAGCGCACACTGAATTTCTACCTGTTTTTCCTGTTGGGCTTCTACTACAAGCAGGGTGTCACCAACACCCGCCTGTGGCACAATAATGTGCTTCACGCGTGTGTCGTGGTGATCCTCCTACCGCTTCTCTTGTGGCTATTTCCCAAGTGCGGCAACGTAATGAACGGTGCTGATTATTATGGCTTGAAGGGATTGCCCGAGAAGGTCATGGTGCTCACCAGCTCGATTTCCATGTCACTGCTCGTTTTCAACCTCATGAGAGACATCAGCTGGCTGCGCCCCATCGGCAGGGACAGCATGTTCTATTACATCTATCACATGTTCATCTCGATGGGGCTGGTCATCCCCATTGTTGAGACCCTTGACTGGCCGCGCACACTGCCCTTTATCGTGCTCTACACACTACTTGCTGTGGCCATCATGTGGGTGATGACCAAGATACCATTCTTCAAGTGGCTACTCCACCCGAAGTTCAATTTCAATAAAGGTAAAAAGGAAGAATCAACTTAAAAAACTCAATCACTTGAGGTGTGCCAGCATCGACTCGTCGGGGTCGATGGCAAGAATCTGACCTTGAGCGTCGAGAAGGAAAGTGTGATACCCGTCTTCCAGTCGCCAACTCTTGATGATGGCATCCTGAGCCTCTACAGCCGTGCCAAACTGCGCCGAGCGGTCCAGGTCATCGATCTCAACAATAGACTTGAACACCGCACTGCTGCGATCAAGATTGACCGCCACGTGGGTGTATCGGGCACCATGGGTGCGAGACAGGCGGTCATAGTGCTTGTTGCTCAATCGTGACTCGACATCGGTCGATGCCCAGAACGTGAGCAGCACATTTCCACCGCGATGCTGCTGCAAGGGTGACAAACCATTGTTATTGTCCAGCACCAGGGCTGGAGCCTTGTACCCGATGCGGCTATCGGCAGGTGCCGAATAGTAGGCCGACGTGAACAGGACAAGTAATCCCACAATGGCTAATGTCAAAAATGCTTTATTCATTCAGTCTCTTTTTAATTTCACACGACTGGCGACAACAGTTCTACCAACGGCAGTGCCATGCCACCAGCGCCGATTCTCGGCATCGCTACATGAATCGGTAGTAAAAACTACCATCAACGAGCGTGCAAAATTAATTAAAAAAAGTGAGCGCCAAGCAGAATTAAGCATTTTTTCTAGTTTTTTGACTTGTTTTTAGCCTTATTCACGCCCCTGGGCATTGAATAGTCCACATTTTTTCAGAAAATTATCTCTTAAATTTATATAGAAATTTCATCAAAAACAATTATCTTTGTGCCCAGAATTAATAACCCTAACCAAAAATGAATAACCCTAACCAAAAATGAAGAGAATATACACGATAGCCCTTCTGCTCTCGAGCTTACTGATGTTGACATGCGTTTCATCATGCGAGTTTGACAACAGCCCCGAGCCACCCGACTACCCACTCTATGTTTCCTACATCATCACGGCCAAGGATCTCTCGTTTGAAGGTCCCAAGGTGGTCCTGAATGAAATTGACCAATGGATCAAGACCAATCGGGTTGCCTATGACGTGCGCATGAATTACTCTACCGGTGAGGCGTCCGAATTTGCCAAACAGGATGCCGAAGCAGTAAAGAAATATGAGGAATTTGCCACCAAATTCAAAGCCTACCTTGACAACGAGCTCAAGGCGAAGCTCGCATCGGGAGCCTTTGAAGGAGTGACAACGGTAAGAGCCACCTACAGCATTACCGCAACACGCATGCAAGGTCAAGAGGGCACGCTCAAGTATGAGCAAGTATCCTTTACCTACCCCTGATAACAGCCCGACCACATGGCCAAATTGAGAATCAGCGACGACTGGTGGACCGCTCCAGCCGAGGGAGAGAACGGCAACCTGATCCTAGTGACGGGACGCCGCGGGATGGATCATGTCATCGCCACCGGCGTGTACCGTTACCGCATCGAGGTGACTTGGCGCTACCAGGGTGACGAAAAGGCGCTGCCGGCGTTGGCCGACAGCAAGATCATGGAAGAAGTCACCGATGCGCTCAACGACAACTTTGACCGCGACCCCGTGGCAGTGCTCACGGGCATATACACGGGTGACGGTCAACGCAACTGGGTGTTTTACACTCGCAGCCTGCACATCTTCCAGCGCCGATTCAATGAGATCATGGCTCCCTTCCCCGCCCTGCCACTAGAATTTGAGGCTGAAGAAGACCCCGACTGGCAGGAATACCATGAAATGTGTCAGTGCGAAGTCGCCGATGGCGAGGAAGAGCCTTAGACAACAGCATGAGGCTTTTCGGCAGATGACTCGGTGGACAGTTACCCATTGCCACCACTGTGATAGCGCACTTTATAGGGTTAAGATAATGTCTATCAGTGCGTTGATGTCAGCAACATTCAATTCATCATCCTCATTCACGTCGTAGCAGTTGTCATACATGTCGTTGATTATCAAATCAATCAAGTAGTTGATATCAGCGATATTGGCCTCTCCATCAATTAATACACACGGAGTATAGGCCCTTCCCTGAATGAATTTGTAATCCAAGTAAGCGCCAGGGAATCCAAAGCGGATGACCGCCTCGCGATCTAGATAGCTCTTGGGTTGCGGACTGGCAGTTACAAGTGCTGTTACAATGCCATTGAAGTGGCCATTCTCTTCACCGTCAATCAGCTCAATGTCAAGCCAGTCGGGCAGTTCCTCCTTTCCATTCCACGACATGGTCCAGTCGCCATCACAACTAGGCGTCCAAGCCTTGAACTCAATGCCATCGACAGTCTTGTCACCAATCTGTTGCCGCATTACGCCACCATTTGAGTCAAACTTATAAGTGCCCGTCTCATCGGGGTTATTAAAGACGAGATAGGGCCTCTCGGCAGCGATGAAAATGGTCAAACCCGTTTTCATATCCTTCGGTTCCTCAAAAAAGTTGTTGAGGCCACACCAGTAGTAATTGCCGGTGAAGAAAGTAACAGGCTGCCCTTGCTCATCAAGGACCAGATTTCCTTGTTCATCATACTCATAATCGTAGATGGGATACTTGACATAGGCCAGTTCGCCATAACCCTCATCATGAGTCCAGTTGGCCGCAATAAACGCCGAGAATTCCTCAAGGTTCTCCATCTCGGGATCGTTGTAACCATCGATGCAAACGAGGATGGGATAGTCAATCGTGGGGGTGCACTCATATTTCACGTTTGGATCATCCTCATCGTGAGAGAATAACGTGAATTCTATCAGGCCATAATTATCCTCAGCCGTCCTGGGGGTGACCAGCGCCTCTCCTGTAACGATGAGTTCACCGGGCTCCTCGGGCAACTTGGCACAGTCTCCAGCCACAAACGATGGAATCTTATCGAGCCTATAGACACGGCAAGTCATCGTCACATCGTCCTTCACCCTCATGTCGGTGTAAGACTGCAAGTAAACCTTATTGAGCAAATAAGGATAAACCGGCTTCTCAAAGGCCTGCGCGATGCCGTCGATGTGCCCACCATTCTTGCCGAACCACCAACCATACTTGTTGGTTCCATAAGGTTCAGCACCAGTAAAGCGGGTAATTACGCCATCATTGCCGACCATAGTTTTACTGCTCAACAAGAACTCGGTTGAATCATCTTTAACCTGGGCCGAGTTCACACATGGGACGACCATCACGTGTGAACCATCATCCACAATGATAGGATTATCGTCACTACCGCTTTGATTGTAGCCTGAATAATGGTCCGGATATTGAAAATAATAATCGCCAATATCATCCCGCTGAAGAGAAAAAAACAATTTAGGCGGCTCTTGTTCAAGCACATCATAGCCGACAATGTGTTCCCGATTCTCATCGATAGAGAAATCAAAATCATTGTTCCTCCAATAGAAGTAGTAATTATTCAACTCCTCGGCACGATAAGTATAAGTACTATAGGGTTTTACTATCAAGTAAGTATAGTCGCCATAGGTGTAAAAGCCTCTACCATTCACTGCCACAAAGGGAGAAAAGAAGGCACCAGCAGGGCGGTGGTAATAGGGTTTATTGTCGTTGCTCGTCCTGAGTTGTGCTGGCTCACCAGTGTTTTTTTTCATTTCCTGAGACTTAACAGGAATAATGGCACGTGACAATGGTGGTCGCTGGTGTGATGCATTCACAACGGGGTTCGCTGGTTCAGCACTTGCATTCAATAAAGAGAATGAGGATGCAACTAGAGCTAGTAAGAGTTGTTTCATGATTTAATTACAATTAATGTGTTAATAATATGATACATTTCTATTTATTTTGCAAATATAGGGCCTTTTATTGAATAATCCCAAATGAATGACGATTTTTTTTGCCACACAAGACTATACACAAGTGGGAGCGCTGACCAGAAATGGCGCGCTCCCACCGTGTGAATAATTCCAGTAGGTGACTTACATGTTCATGCCACCATCGACCTGGATGACCTGACCGGTCACATAGGACGACATGTCGCTGGCGAGGAAGGTAGCCACGTTGGCAATATCCTCGACCGTGCCGCCACGGCGCAGGGGGATGCGCTGGCACCACTCCTTGCGAACTTCCTCGCTGAGGGCCTGGGTCATAGCGGTGTCGATAAAGCCAGGAGCGATGGCGTTGGCGCGGATGCCGCGGCTACCCATCTCCTGGGCGATGCTCTTGGCCAGAGCGATGAGGCCGGCCTTGCTGGCGGCGTAGTTGGCCTGGCCTGCATTGCCATGCACACCCACTACCGATGCCATGTTGATGATGGAACCGTTGCGCTGGCGCATCATGATGGGCACCAGGGCGTGGATGAAGTTGAAAGCGCTCTTGAGGTTAACGGCGATCACGGCGTCCCACTGCTGCTCGGTCATGCGAAGCATGATACCGTCCTTGGTGATGCCGGCGTTGTTAACCAAGATATCGATGTGGCCAAAGTCCTCGTGGATCTGCTTCACGACGGCCTCGGTCTCCTCAAAGTTGGCAGCGTTGCTTGCATAGCCCTTGGCGCGGACGCCCAGGGCAGCGATTTCTTGTTCGGTCTGCTTGCCATTCTCGTCGATAACGAGGTCGGTAAAGGCAACATCAGCACCCTCGGCAGCAAACTTCAGGGCGATGGCCTTGCCGATGCCCCTTGCGGCGCCAGTGATGAGCGCCACTTTTCCTTGTAACATGTTCATTTTCTCTTTCTTATTAATTATAGTAGTTAACTTCAATCAATTGGCCTGCAAAGGTAGTAAATATTGTTGACATCACAAAATGTGCTCGTTGTGGTCGTTTTTTAGGCTTTAGCTATTACTTGATACCGCCTAGAAATATAGAAAACGGCATCCACACTCTCATGAACTGGAATGCGGATGCCATCTTAAAAATATCTTTGCGCCTTCGCGGCTTAGCGTGAGGCTAAGTGGCGGAGACTTACCAAGCGAACATGGGATAGTCCTTCATCATCTCGTTGACCTTGCCACGAACGGCGGCGA
>CAMVAP010000063.1 GCA_947165485.1 uncultured Prevotellaceae bacterium | reverse complement strand
AACGGCCTGTGCGCCGTGGGGTTAATTCAAGTCAAGGCCGCTGGCCTTGCTGTGGTCTTTCGACCTCATGCTTGCCCTCACTAATTTTCTGCTGAGCCGTCACTCATTTCTATTGGCTCCTGTATGCCCCCGCTTTTTTAACAATATATGTGTTAAATTAACGTGATTTTCACGCGTGTGTGTTGGGTAAAGATGTATTTTTGCACGTCGTAAAATAGATTGCAATAGACAATATATCGAAAAAACAATATTCTTATGGCAGAAACAGTCAATATCAGGGAATTAAATGACCTGATTGCAAGTAAAAGTAATTTTGTGAACATGATCCGTCAAGGCATGGATCAGACCATTGTGGGGCAGAAGCACCTTGTTGACTCCTTGCTGATCGCCTTGCTGGCCAATGGTCACGTGTTGCTGGAAGGCGTCCCTGGTCTGGCCAAGACCAAGGCCATCAGTACCCTGGCGTCGCTGATAGATGCTCGCTTCTCACGCATCCAGTTCACCCCCGACCTGCTCCCTGCCGACGTGGTGGGAACCATGATTTATAGCATCAAGAAGGAGCAGTTTGAGGTCAAGAAAGGTCCCGTATTTGCCAACTTTGTGCTGGCCGATGAGATTAACCGTGCGCCTGCCAAGGTTCAGAGCGCCCTGCTCGAAGCCATGCAGGAGCGCCAGGTGACCATCGGTGAGCAGTCATTTAAACTGGATGACCCCTTCCTGGTGCTGGCGACCCAGAACCCCATTGAGCAAGAGGGCACTTATCCGTTGCCCGAGGCCCAGGTGGACCGTTTCCTGATGAAGGTGCTGATCGGTTATCCCAGCAAGAGCGAGGAGAGTGAAATCATCAAGATGAACATTGCCCCCGATCCTGTTGAGGTGCGTCCGATGGTCTCTCCTGCCGACATTGTTGACACCCGCAAGGTGGTGCAGCAGATTTACATTGACGAGAAAATCCAGAAGTATATCGTTGACATCGTGTTCGCTACCCGCTTCCCAGGTGACTACGGCTTGTCCGACTTGAAGAGCATGATATCGTTTGGCGCTTCACCCCGTGCGTCGATCAACATGGCGCTGGCATCGAGGGCCTATGCGTTCCTGCGCAACCGCGGTTATGTCATTCCCGAGGATGTGCGTGCCATCTGCCACGACGTGATGCGTCACCGCTTGGGCTTGACCTATGAGGCCGAGGCCAACAATATTACCAGCGACGAGATCATCAGTAACATCCTGGACAAGATTGCAGTGCCTTGATGAGGCTTTAGGTTTTAGGCTTTAGGCTTTAGGTTTTAGGCTTTAGGTTTTAGGCTTTAGGTTTTAGGTTTTAGGCGTTAGTATCATTTGCTAACAACTTAAGAAATGGATACCAATGAACTGTTGCGCAAGGTCCGTAAGATAGAGATCAAGACTAAGGGCCTGTCGCAAAACATATTTGCCGGTGAGTACCACTCGGCCTTCAAGGGCAGGGGTATGACCTTCAGCGAGGTGCGCGAGTACCAGTATGGTGACGACGTGCGTGACATCGACTGGAACGTCACCGCCCGCTACAACCGCCCCTATGTGAAGGTCTATGAGGAGGAGCGAGAGCTCACGGTGATGCTCCTGGTTGACGTGAGTGGCAGTAAGGACTTTGGTGCCGTGGGAGTGGCCAAGCGCGAGATGATGGCCGAGATAGGTGCAACCATCGCATTCTCGGCTATCGAGAATAACGACAAGGTGGGTGTAATCTTCTTCAGCGACAAGATAGAGAAATTCATCCCGCCCAAGAAAGGCCGCAAGCACATCCTTCTCGTCATCCGCGAGTTACTTGATTTCCAGCCCGAGAACACCGGTACCGACATCAATATGGCACTGGAATACATGACCAGTGCCTTGAAGAAGCGTTGCACAACCTTTCTGGTGAGCGACTTTATTGATGAACACGACTACAGCACGTCACTGTCGATCGCCAACCACAAGCATGATGTGATTGCCGTGCAAGTATATGACAAGCGGGAGTCGCAGTTGCCCGATGTGGGATTGATGCGCGTGCGGGATGCTGAGCGCGGCACGATGCGGTGGGTCAATACCAGTAGCAAGCGTGTGCGTGATGCCTATAGCCGCTGGTGGTATAATCAGCAGCAGATGGTCAATGGCACATTGCAGCGCTGCAATGTCGATATGGCGAGCGTAGCGACCGATGAAGATTATGTCGCAGCCTTAATGGGTCTGTTCAAGAACCGTGGGGTGAGGTCATAAAACGGTGAATAGCTGATAGTTGACATCTGCATTCTATAGATTAACGAACAACAACAAAACAATGTCACAAAGTGTGAGACATATCGTGATGACTGCCGTGGTGCTCGTGGCCACAGCGTTAGGGGCATGGAGCGGCAATGTCACGTTCAAAGCCAAGCTCGATAGCGCCACCTTGCTCATGGGCAAGACAACGGCCCTGCATCTGGAAATCACCCAGGACAAGCAGGCGCGAGGCTTCTTCCCTGGTGAGCAGCTAGACACGCTCAACGCCATGGTTGAGATTGCCGCGCGTCCAGCCGCCGACACGATAGACCTGGATAATAACCGCATACAGATCAACCGTGACCTCATTATCCAGAGCTTTGACTCCGGCATGTGGATTATCAAGCCCATCCCCTATGTGGTGAATGGCGACACGGCCTATTGCAATCAGTTGACGCTCAAGGTGCTCCCTGTTGATGTGAGTCAGATGAAAGACATCCACGACATCAAGCCCGTTGAGGATGTCCCCTTTAACCTGCTGGACTGGTTGCCCGACTACTGGTGGGCATGGTTGCTGGCGCTGGCCCTCATTGGCGGCGGCATCTGGGCCTATCGCAAGTATTACAAGAAGGGTATTAACCCGTTGAAGCCCAGTCGTAAACGCTTGCCGCCCTATGATGAGGCGATGATCAACCTGCAGAACCTCAAGGCCGCTCAATTGTGGCAGCGAGGTCAAGAAAAGGAGTATTTCACGGGCTTGACCGACATCCTGCGAGTGTATATCGACCGCCGTTTCCACATCAATGCCGTGGAGATGACCTCGTCGCAGATCATTGAGACCCTCAAGCGCAACGAGGAGACCAAGGCCGTGAACGAGCAGCTGGAGATGATTCTCGAGATAGCCGACTTTGTGAAGTTTGCCAACGCACGTCCCCTTGCCGATGATAACGAGGTCGCCTATCAGCGTGCAGTGAATTTTGTCGAGGCCACGCGCCCCGTGGAACAACCCGAAAAGAAAGAGGAGGCCAAGAAATGATGAACCTTGCTCACCCCGGATGGCTATGGCTCTTGCCGCTGCTGGTGATACCCTTCATCGCATGGTATATCTATAGCCAGGATAAAAACGAGCCCGAGCTGAACGTGTCGTCCACAAGGGCGTTTGATGGCATGGGCACAAGTTGGAAAGTGTGGGCCAAGCACTTGTCGTTTGCCCTCAAGCTGGCGGCACTGGCTTGCCTCATCGTTATCCTGTGCCGTCCCCAGACGCGTGACAGCTGGTCCACCAGTGATGTCGAGGGCACCGACATTGTCATCGCCCTCGATGTGTCCACCAGTATGCTGGCCAAGGATTTCAGCCCCAACCGCTTTGAGAGTGCCAAGAGAGTGGCGACCCAGTTTGTGAGCGGACGAGATCATGACAACATCGGCCTGGTGTTGTTTGCCGGCGAGAGTTTCACCCAGGTGCCCATGACGATGGACAATGCCACGCTGGTCAATGCCATCGGCCAGACCGAGATTGGCGCGCTGGAGGATGGTACTGCCATCGGTGACGGTATTGCGACAGCGATCAACCGCATTCGCGACGGCAAGGCCAAGAGCAAGAGCATCATCCTGCTCACCGATGGCTCCAACAACACGGGAGTGGTTGCCCCCAATACAGCTGCCGACATAGCCCGCAAGTATGGTATCAAGATTTACACCATCGGCGTGGGCAGTAACGGTACTGCCGACTATCCCGTCGCCATCGATTATGCCGGTAACATCCAGTATCAACGCATGCCTGTCGTTATCGACGAGGCAACACTCAAGAAGATTGCGTCCACCACAGGCGGCCAGTATTTCAGGGCTACCTCGGGCAGCGTGTTGCGCAGCATCTTTCAGGAGATTGATAAGCTGGAGAAGACCCACATGGACGTGCAGCGTTTCACCCACACCGAGGACCACTATGAGCCCTGGGCCTTGCTCCTGCTGGCCCTGCTCCTGTTGAGCCTGTTGATGGATTATACGCTGTTGAGGCACATCCCTTGAGTGATCGGTTAACAGTTATGGTTTTTTCCTACAAACTAACAACTCAAGCTAAAGAGATTACACTATGATCAATTTTGCTCATCCGCAATACTTCTATCTGCTGTTGCTGTTGCCGGCGCTGGTACTGCTGTTCTTGTGGAACCGCAATGATCGCCGCCGTCGATTGCAGCGTTATGGCCAACGCGCTTCCATCGAGCCATTGATGCCCGAGGTGTCGCGTTACAAGCCGTGGATTCGCCTCGTGCTGGAATTGCTGTTGCTCACCATGGTCATTGTGGTGCTTGCCAGGCCGCGTGCTGGCTCCAGCAAGACGACGACCAAGGTGCATGGCATCGAAGTGATGGTTGCCGTCGATGTCTCCAACTCGATGAATGCCTCAAGCACCGATAACCCCCAGGACGTGAGCCGCTTGCAGCGTTCCAAGATGATTCTTCAAAAACTCATTGACCGCTTGGATAACAACAAGGTGGGCCTAATCGTGTTTGCTGGCAATGCCTACATGCAGATGCCCATGACCAGTGATGCGGCTTCGGCCAAGCTGTTCCTCAATGGCATCAGCACCAACATGGCACCCACTCAGGGTACCGCTATCGGTGCGGCTATTAATCTGGCGCTTAACGGCTTCTCGCAGAGCAAGAAGTCCCAGAAAGCCATCATCATCATCACCGATGGCGAGAACTTTGAGGACGATGCCGTTGATGCCGCCAAGAACGCGGCAAAGTTGGGCATTCAAGTGGATGTTATCGGCGTTGGCTCCACTACCGGAGCCCCCATCCCGATGGATGGAGGTTATCTCACTGATGACAGTGGCAATCCTGTTACCACCTACCTCAACGAGGAAATGGCACAGCAGATTGCCGAGGCTGGCAAGGGCGTGTATATCTCGGGAACAGCATCGGATGCTGTATCGACCCTGCAAGAAACTCTCGATAAGCTAGCCAAGAGCGACCTGGCTGCCGTCTCCTATACCCAGCATGACGAGCAGTTCCCCGTGTTTGCCACGCTGGCCTTGCTGCTCTTACTGGCTTTGCTGCTCTTACTGGAGCGCAAGAATCCGTGGCTCAAGAAGTACAATTTCTTCACTAAGGATAAGGAAGAGAAAACAATAAAAAAATGATGCTTTACAAGATAAATATCAAGCTGGTTGTGTCGCTGCTGGTAGCGGTAATGGCAATGGGCACTTCCATTTCTATACAGGCAGCGGGAAAAGGTCCCAAGATGACCAAGCGGGAGCGTGTGTGCCTGCGCAACGGCAACAAGCTGTATGAGAAAAAGCGCTATGCCGAGGCCGAGGTTGAGTATCGTAAGGCCTTACAAGCCAATCCCGCCAGCGAGAAGGCCCAGTTCAACCTTGCAACCGCACTCATGCGTCAGGGTAGTGTGACTTCCCAGCAGGAAGATGACAAGAATCCGATGAAACAGGCCGAGGGGCTTCTCTCCAATCTTGCCAAGGGAGCCCAAGACAAGCAGTTGCGCGGCAAGGCTTGCTATGACTTGGGAAACATAGCGTATGGTCGCCAGCAGTATGATCAGGCTGTGGAGTTCTACAAGCACGCCCTGCGTTGCAATCCCGATGACGACCAGGCCCGCCACAACTTGCGTCTTGCCCAACTCAAGAAGCAACAACAGGACAAGAACCAGAACAAAGATCAAAATAAGGACCAAAACAAAGATCAGAACAAGGACCAAAACAAGGACCAAAATAAAGATCAGAACAAGGACCAAAATAAGGACCAGAACAAAGATCAAAACAAGAATAATCAAGATAAACAGAACCAGAATCAGCAGAATCAGGATCAACAGCAGCAACAGCAACAGAAGGGCGGCATGAGCCAGCAGAATGCCGAGCAGGTGTTGAAGGCCATGCAGGATCGTGAGCGTGCCACCCAGCAACGCATCAACGCCCAGCAGGCCCAGCAGCAGCGCCATGAACGTCAGCGCACCAACAAGAAGTGGTGATCCTGAAGCACAATTTCAAGCATGATGGCAATGAAGCGAATCATCAACATGGTTATATTGCTCTTGACGGCGGTATCGCTGGCCCAGGCGGCCACGTTTACCGTAGAAGCACCCCGCCAGGTCGTCGAGGGCAACAAGTTTAACGTGACGTTTGTGCTCAATAACGGCGAGGGTAGCAGTTTCACACCTCCCGAGGTGACAGGAGCCAAACTCATTTATGGCCCGAGTGTGTCCCACAGTTACAGTTCATCGTGGATCAATGGCAAGTCGAGTAGCCACACCAGCGAGGAGTACACCATGATCTACAAGGCCACCCAGTCGGGAAAGTGCCATATCGGATCGGCATCGGTGGTGGTCGATGGCAAGCGGATGGCAACCCGAGCCATGACTATCGACATCTTGCCCGCGGGAAGCAGGCAACCCAGCCAGCAGACCCAGCGCACGCCAGGCGCCCCCACTCCTTATAGCGACCCGATGACCCAGAGTGCCGACAAGGCGGTGAGCGGCAAGGACTTGTTTGTGCGCATTGAGATGTCCAAGCCCCGAGTTTATGAGCAGCAGGCCGTCGTGTGCACCATCAAATTGTACACCAAGTATCAGATATCGCAGTTCATGCCCACGCTCCAGCCATCGTTTGACGGTTTCCTGATTGAGGAAATTCCCGTTCAGCCCAGTCTCAACAAGGTGGAGACCTTGAACGGAGAGCGCTACATGACGGCCATCTTGAAGCGTTGCATCCTGTACCCTCAACAGAGTGGAAACCTCACTATCACGTCGGGCAACTATGACGTGAGTGTCGTGCAGTTTGACACATTCCGCAGCATCTTTGGCAGCATATCCAAGCCAGTCGAGAAGGACATCAAGGTTACGAGCAACAAGGCTACCATCCACATCTTGCCCTTGCCCGAGCCCAAGCCCGCATCGTTTACCGGAGCGGTGGGCAAGTTTAACGTTACCACCGAGCTGAAGCCGGCCACGGGCTTAAAGACCTATAGCGCCGCGACCTATCGCTATATCATCAGCGGAACAGGAAACATCAAGTATATCAAGGCTCCCGAGGTGAAATTCCCCGACCAGTTTGACGTGTATGACCCCAAGACCGACGCCCAGGTCAATGACGGAGCCGGTGACATGAGCGGCAAGGTGGTGATGGACTACACGTTTATCCCGCAGTATGCCGGTGAGTTTGATATACCGGCTGGAGAATTCACCTATTTTGATCCCGAGTCGGGCCAGTACCAGACCGTCACCGTTCCGTCCCGCCACCTGACCGTGGCCAAGGGTGAGGGTCAGCCCAGCAACCATTACCGCATGAAGAACATGGACATCCGTCCCATCAAGGGCGGTGATCTGGACCTCAAGAAGTCTCACAGCTATATCGTGGGACATGGGGCTTACTGGTTATGGTTCCTCTTGCCACTGTTGGCATTGATAGGCCTGATACTGTATTATCGCAAGCAGCTCAAGGAACGTGCCGATGTGCGTCGCCTGCGCTCCAAGCGTGCTAGCAAGGTGGCCCAGCGCCGTCTCAAGGCTGCCCGAGGTTTTGCCGGTCGTGGAGACCGCAACGGCTTCTATGCCGAGATGCTGAATGCCCTGTGGGGCTACATGAGCGACAAGTTGTCCATCCCCGTGAGCGAGTTGAGCAAAGATAATATCAATGCCGAGCTGGAGCAATATGGTATCGACGAGCAGTTGCGGCAAGAGTCCATTGTCCTCATCGACAAGTGCGAGTTTGCCCAGTATGCTCCCGAACTTGCTTCGGGCGACATGAATGCCGTGCTCGACGAGGCGGCAGGCATCATCGACCGATTGGAAAGTGTTAAACGCAAGAAAACCATCACCGCGCAGTCATGAAACAGATTATCATCACCCTCCTATTAGCCGCACTGGCCTTCCCCCTGATGGCCGGTAATGCCAACATTGAGCGGGCCAACCAGGCCTACAAGCAAGAACTCTATAATGAGGCGTTGAAACTGTACCTCCAGGAGGCTGAAAAGACAGGAGTGTCGTCGGCGCTGTATTGCAACATCGGTGATACTTACTACCGCCTCAAGGACAACGTCCATGCCGTGCTCTACTACGAGCGCGCCCTGCTGCTTGATCCCTCAAACGATGACGCGCGTTTCAACCTTGAGTTTGTGCGCGGCAAGATGCAGTTGCCCGACGATGCCGGCGACTCGTGGTTCAGCAACTGGGTCGATCAGACGGTGAGCCGCCTGTCGAGTAACACGTGGGCCGTGATAGCCATTGTCACCTTCTTGCTCTTCCTGGTGAGTGTTGCAGCCTATTTGTTTATGGACAATGTGTTGATCAGGAAGATCGGCTTCTTTGGCGGTGCGGTACTGATTGTTGCTAGCATTCTGGCCAATCTGGCCGCGTTTCATGTCTATCACAAGGCGACCGGCGGTCACGGCGCCATCGTCATGCCCGGGAGTGTGACCCTGAGCACCGCACCTCGTGAACCCCGTGACAAGGAGGAAGAAGCCTTCAAGTTGCAGCAGGGCACCCGTGTCGAGATTGTCGATTCCATTGCCGACAAGAGCCATGGCAAGTGGTTGCAAGTTTCCACTGCCGGTGGTCACAAGGCGTGGATCAATGCCCAGATGGTGGAGGTGATTTAGGCCCTAGAGGGATACTGATCAGAGCAGATGATAGAATACCTGAATGATATAGATACCGAAGCCCTGCTGGCGGTGAATGGGATGCACAACGTGTTCCAGGATGCGCTGTGGTGGATGGTGTCGGCCAAGTGGTCCTCGCTCTTGCTGGTGCTGGCTCTCGTGTGGATTCTGTTGCGTCAGAATCGCCGTCACGCCTTGCTGGTGCTTGCGATGCTAGCCCTTGCCGTGCTCCTGGCCGACCAGGTGTCATCGGGTCTCATCAAGCATCTGGTGGAGCGCTTGCGCCCCACCCATGATCCGTCGCTGGATTCGATGGTGCATGTCATCAACGGTTACCGAGGAGGACTGTACGGCTTTGTATCAAGCCATGCGGCCAATTCCTTTGCCCTGGCAACTGTGGTCTCGCTGGTCATGCGTCACAGGGCGGTGACATTGTCGCTATTGAGCTGGTCGCTGCTGCAATGCTACAGCCGGGTTTATCTGGGCGTGCATTATCCTGGTGATATCCTGGGCGGTATCGTTGTGGGCGTGTTGTGTGGCTGGCTGGTGTGGCGCCTGATGCGCTGGATGCAGCATCGCTGGCGCCTTCCCCAGGGTTACTACACCCGCACCGAGGCCACCATCCTCGGCGGTTCCTTTGCCTTCACCCTTCTTGCGCTCCTCATTGCCGCCGCTGCCCAGAGCCTCTAGCACTGTTCCATGCACGGTAGTGTCAAGCATAGCACGGATGAGGGGGAGAATGGAGGGAAAAGGCATTTGTTGGGAAATTATTTTGTGAATTGGGTAAAATGTCGTATCTTTGTGGAAATTACCGAGATACCATAACTTTTCAATACAAAATCAAAGTATTGCCTATGTCGAGAACGATCACTTTCAATGAGCTGAGGCGGATCAAGAATCGTCTGCCCGAAGGATCCATCCACACTATCGCCGACAAACTCAACCTGCCGGTTCAGTCGGTGCGGAACTACTTTGGCGGGTCAAATTATGAATTTGGGACCAACATGGGTTTCCACCTTGAGCCTGGTCCTGATGGGGGTCTGGTGGTGCTTGATGACTCCCAGATCCTGGATATGGCGCTTGAAATACTAGAGCAGAAATAAGAGCAAGAGACACCTCATTCCTCATGAATCATGGATAGCAGCAAGAATAACAATAATGACCCTAATCGACTGATCACGGTAGCTATCCACACGTTTGACCGCGCTGTGGAATTGAAGAACACCCTTGAGGAAGAAGGCATCGAGGTGAAGTTGCACAATGTGAATCTGGACGAGAAAGTGCTGGGCTCGGGGGTGCGCGTGCGCATCCGTGAGCGTGACTTGGCGCAGGCGTTGCAGATCATTGAGTCCCCCGAGACGACGACGAGCGATAAGCGCTGCGTGTTGCTGCCAGTTGACTTTGGCAAATATTCACTCAAGTCGGTGAAGCTGGGGATGGAATATGCGCGTCGCAGCCGTGGTAAAGTACTGCTCTTGCACAGTTACATCAACGAGCGTCACACGATGTCACTACCCTTTGGCAGTGATCGCTATGAGTCTCCAGAGGATGACTTCAAGAAAATCAAGAAGAACGCCCGTCAGCAAATGGATGATTTCAAGAAGATGCTCCAGGACAAGATTGCCGCTGGCGAGTTACCTAATGTGAAGATAGAGACTAAGGTTGCCGAGGGCATCCCCGAGGAGCAGATCCTGCATTATGCCCAGAAGTATGACGTGACGTTGATCGTGATGGGCACCAGCGGGACCAACCGTCGTCGTCAGAACCTGATTGGCAGCGTGGCGGGTGAGGTGATGGATGCATGCAAGTTTCCTATTTTCACTGTCCCCATCGGTATGCCCGACGTGGGCTTGACCGATATCACGCACGTGGCATTTTTCTCCAATCTGATCCAGCAGGATTTGATTTCGTTTGACCGTTTTGCGCGTCTGTTCAACATGCGTGGCGTGGAAGTGACTGTCATTCCCGTGGTGGACAAGAAGGACCGTCGGCTGGTTGACCAGTCGTTGCAACAGCTGGTGCAATACTGCCGTGAGCATTATCCCGAGTGTACCTTCAGGACCAAGCGCATTGCCGCCAAGACGTTTATGGAAAGTTTTGCCCAGTTTGCCAAGGAAGAGGGCGTTCAACTCATTGCTGTACCTAACAAGAAGTCCAGCATCTTCTCGCGCTTGTTCAACCCCAGCATCGCCCACCGTGTGCTTTTCCAGACCGACACGCCCATGCTCGTTGTTCCCGTGTGAGTGTCGGGTGACGTTCCATCAGTGTAGTTTTTCTAATAGTTTCTCGATCAATCGGGGCAGCGCATAGTTGTCCAGGTTGTTCTCGTTTACCCACTGGTACTGTGCTGGCAGTGGGGGACGATGGTGTGGCTCGGCGAGGTAGAAGTCGGCTAGCAGGATGCGGTGGGTGAGCACGTGCTTCACGCCGCTGGCCACGAGCGTGAGCGGGCAACCCAGGTCGGGTAGGGGAGCGCCCTCGATGAGCAACGGTTCCCACAAGCCCTGCCAGATGTCGCCAGCGGTGCGGCGGCGCAGGGCCGTCATCCCCTCATGGCGGATGTAGATGTAGGTCAAGTGCCGCTCTTGTACCTTGAGTTTTTTCTCCTTGACCGGTAGCAGTGTCGTGCGCCCCGTGTGCAGGGCATCACAACACTGGGCAACCGGGCAGTCCAGGCATCGAGGCGACTGCGGTGTGCACCATGTGGCGCCAAAGTCCATCAAGGCTTGATTGAAGGTGCCGGCCTCCCCCTGTGGCAACAGTTGGTCGGCAAGGGCTTGAAACGTGTGCTTCCCTTGGGTGGTGTTGATGGGCGTGTCGATGCCGTAGTGGCGGGAAAGGACACGATACACGTTACCATCGACCGCAGCCGCGGGCAGGCCAAAAGCCATCGACCCTACAGCGGCAGCCGTGTAATCGCCCACCCCCTTGAGCGCACGCAAGCCCTCGATGGTGTGCGGGAAGCCCCCCTGCTGCACAATCTGGCGGGCGGCGGCGTGCATGTTGCGGGCACGGCTGTAGTACCCCAGTCCTTGCCACAGCCGCAGCACCTCGTCCTCGCTGGCGGCGGCCAGCGCCTCGACCGTAGGGAAGCGCTGCATGAATCGCGACCAGTAGTCGCGTCCCTGCTCGATGCGCGTCTGTTGCAGGATGACCTCGCTCACCCAGATGCCGTATGGGTCATCGATGCCCCTCCACGGCAGTTCGCGCCCATATTGCGCAAACCACCTCAACAATGCCGTTGTAAAATCAGGGTTTTGCATGGCTGATTTATGGGAGGGGGAGGATGGTCTTGAAGTTTTTCCAGTTCTTGGCGCTGCGGTAGGCGTTGAGCGATGTGTCGGGGACGTGCAGTTCCACCTTGTTGTTGCTTTCCTTGTCGAGGGTGGGCGGCAGGATGGCGTGGCACTCAATGCGGGTGAGGTTTTTACATTTCTCGGTGACCTTCTTGCCCACGTGAGTAACGCCCTCGGGGATGACCAGTGTGGTGATGGCCGTCTCGCGCAGGGCATTGTCGCCGAGAGTGCGCAATCCATTGCCCAGATTGATGTCGGCCAGCGATGCACAATCACGGAAAGCCTCTTTGTCGATAGTGGCGCAGTTGTCAGGGATCGTCACATGGGTCAATCCCTTGCAGTTCTTGAAGGCACGTTCGCCGATAGTGACCAGCCCCTCGGGCAACTCCAGCGACGACAGGGCGCAGTTTTCAAAGGCCTCCTTGTCCACTGTGGTCAGTTGGGTGGGCAGCGTGATGAGTGACAGCGCCTTGCAATTCTTGAAAGCGTGCGCTCCGATGGTGTTGACCTCGGGTGACAATTCAACCTGTGTCAGGGCAGTGCAACTTTCAAATGCCGATTGGGGCACGGCATCCAGCCGCCGGGCCACGACTGATTCCAGGGCCTTGCAGTCCTGGAATGCCTTCTTGCCAAGCGATCGAACGTTGGCCAGATCCACGTGTTGCAGCCGCGGGCAGGCATAGAAAGCCGATTCCCCGATGCGCGTGACACTGGCAGGGATGCTGATGGCCCTTAATTGCGGACTCTCATAGAAAGCCGCCGGGGCGATGACAGTCACTCCCTGCGGGAGATGGATGCTGGAGAGCTGGGTATAGGCAAAGGCGTTGCCGGCAATTTCCTCGACACCATCGGGCACGTCAAACTCCCCGCTGCGTGCCGCTGGACAGCACAACAGCACATTGCCCGTGTTGTCATAGAGCACCCCGTCCTCGTAGGTATAGTAACGGCTGCCGTCCTCGACGGTGATTTCCTCGAGTTTTTTCATCGTGCCCAGGTTGTTATCGACAATCTGGGTGGTGGCGGGCAGGTCAAGCCTCGTGAGAGGCGTGCCGTCGAATGCGGCGGCTCCCAGCGTTAACAAACTGTGCGGCAGGGTCACGCGTTGCAGCCCTGTGCCCTTAAAAGCCTTGTTGCCGACCTCGGTGAGTGATCGGGGCAGGTTGATGGCCTTTAATTGCCGGCATCCCTCAAAGCATTCCTGCCCGATGCTTTCCAGATTCTCGCTCAGCATGATGTATTCCAGGTTGTAGCATCCGTCAAACGCCTCGTTGCCCAGCGCCCTCACCGTGGGGGGCATGATGACCTCTTGCAGGTCGCTGCAACCACGCAGCGCACCATTGCCGATGCGCTTGGTGCGGTCGGGCAGCACGATGGAACGCAGGTGGCTGGCATAGGCCAGGGCGTCATCGAGCACGTCGCGCTCCCCGCTGTAGCCAAACAGCCCCTTGGTTCCCGCGCTCATGATGCGGGCGTGCTCCAATTCCAGGTCGATGTAGTTATCTATCTTGCGGTCACGGTTGTCCACGCAGCGCGAGCGGTTGCACAGTTTCTTCAAGAAGGCAAAATCCTGTGCATCCATGGGCCCCTCGATGCGCAACAGTCTCACTCGATCCATCATGTTTAACGGCATCTTTTGCTCTAGTGTGCCAGGATTGTTGAGGCGCAGTTCAACGACGTCGCCATAGGTGTTGGCACGGCTGTAGCGGTCATGGTAACGCTTGTCGCCACGGCTGCCATACTGCGCACTGGCGGGCAGGGCAATCGCCATCACCAGCAGCGATGCCGCCATCCATCTCAAGAAAAATCTGTATCTCATCATAAGCTCGTTTTATTATTCACCGCAAAGTTATACAATATCGCCCACAACGACAACCCCTTGTGGCAATTTACGCTTGAGTTGAGGGGGGCTCAGGTTTGATTAGGCTAGAGGTGCTCTCCCGCCGGGCGATAAGAATTTGATGCGGTTGCACTGAATATTTGACATGGCAGTTGCGATTTCTTATTGTTTTTATTATTTTTGCAGTCAAATAACATTTGGCAATGATATAGCAGTTGGCCCATCGATGGTATTAACCGCCCTCTCGGGCGGGAAATTAAACAAATTAATTTTAAAATTTAATTTTCTTTTAATTTCCCGTGCGTTAGCACGGTTTGATGCAGAGACGTTTCAACGCAGGGTCAACTGCTATATCGTTACCTAACATTTTGAGCATCGCATGGGTAATAATAAGATCGAAAAAAAAGCCGTACGCACTGTTGAGGATTATATTGACGCTTGTCCTCGACTGGAGTCTTATTTCCAGTCCAATGATAAGTATCCGATATGGGATGGTGATATCCTTGTCTATAATGATGAAGAGCGGCATGGCGTTGAAAACTTCCAGGCCCGCATCCCGGTGCAGATCAAGGGGACAACCCAAATGGATGGTGATACCTTTCGGATCGAGCGTAAGTACCTTGAGGCTTATCAGGCTGATGGCGGTTGTGTGTTCTTCTTGGTGCAAGTGGGCGCTGGGACCAACAGGATTCTCTATGCCATGCTGTCATTGAAAGATATCGATGACCTGCTGAAGCGTAGCACCAAGACCATCGCAATCCCCCTCCAGCCAGTGCCCAGCGTTCGGAAAATGTTTCAGGAGAAATTGACCGCCTTTGCCAAACAGAGGAATAAAATACCCACCGAGGCCCCGTCGCCCACCGAGATTGCCTCTCTGGTCAATGGCTTCAAGAATCTGGAGCAACATCTGGATGGCATCGAGTCAAGAGAAGCAAGATTTGAACTTGAGGGAACCATCCAAGCCATCCGGCGTCTCAAGAATGACGGCACGACCGGTTGGCGTGACAAGTTTGTTTACTTCTCGCGCAAGGCCATCGATCTAGCCAAGCAGCATATCCAAGCGCGCGAATTGACTGACCTTCAATTCAATTTTGGCAAATACCTGCACGACCAGAAACTCTATCACTATGTTGAGGGCTACTATTTACAGGCATTAGAGGCCTATCGTGAACAAGCGGAGACTTCCCTATCTGGCGAGGCAAATTTGGCCACGACGCTGAACAACCTTGCGATTCTGCACTATGACCTCAACCGCCCTGCGGATGCGGAGGCCGAATACAATGAGGCCTTGGAAATTAGACGTAAACTGGCCGAGGTGAATCCCGATACCTACTTGAGCGATGTTGCCATGACGCTGAACAACCTTGCGGTTCTGCACTACAATCTCAACCGCCTTGCCGATGCGGAGGCCGAATACAAGGAGGCATTGGAAATATACAGAAGCCTGGCTAAGGTGAATCCCGATGCCTACTTGAGCTATGTGGCCACGACGCTGAACAACCTAGCGAACCTGCACAGTGCCCTCAACCGCCCATCCGAAGCGGAGGCCGAATACAATGAGGCGTTGGAAATTAGACGAAACCTGGCTAAGGTGAATCCCGATGCCTACTTGAGCTATGTGGCCACGACGCTGAACAACCTTGCGCTATTGCACAGTGCCCTCAACCGCCCTGCTGTTGCAGAGGCCGAATACAATGAGGCATTGGAAATATACAGAAGCCTGGCTAAGGTGAATCCCGATGCCTACTTGAGCTATGTGGCCACGACGCTGAACAACCTAGCGAACCTGCACAGTGCCCTCAACCGCCCATCCGAAGCGGAGGCCGAATACAAGGAGGCATTGGAAATTTACAGAAGCCTGGCCAAGGTGAATCCCGATGCCTACTTGGCAGATGTGGCGATGACGCTGAACAACCTTGCGAACCTGCACAGTGCCCTCAACCGCCCTGCGGATGCGGAGGCCGAATACAATGAGGCCTTGGAAATTAGACGTAAACTGGCCAAGGTGAATCCCGATGCCTACTTGGCCGATGTGGCCATGACGTTGAACAACCTTGCGAACCTGCATGATGACCTCAACCGCCCTGCTGTTGCGGAGGCCGAATACAAGGAGGCGTTGAAAATATACAGAAGCCTGGCCAAGGTGAATCCCGATGCCTACTTGGCAGATGTAGCGCAGACGCTGAACAACCTTGCGAACCTGCACAGTGCCCTCAACCTCCCTGCTGTTGCGGAGGCCGAATACAATGAGGCATTGAAAATTTACAGAAGCCTGGCCAAGGTGAATCCCGATGCCTACTTGA
>CAMVAP010000062.1 GCA_947165485.1 uncultured Prevotellaceae bacterium | reverse complement strand
TTGTTTGAAAATTTTATTTATTAACCGTCCACAATTTTTAGTGGACAGCAATGAATTAATGACTATTTGCAGAATTTATATCGCAAATGTAATATTTTTTTCCCAATCAATCATCGTCTGTTACTACTTTTTTGAATAATAATATGAAAAATGATGGTGTGACATAATTCCGCAATGATATTTTATTATAAAGTGATGGAGTGCGGGGTGAAAGAAGAAGAAAACACAGGGCTGGAATCTTGTTCCAGCCCTGCGATTAGTTACACTAGTTTTCTAGTTGAATGCGGATGCTAATTCCTGAATCCAACATCATGCCTCGGGATCAACACCCCACTGCTGGCGAGCCAGACGGCGGTAGTTGTTGTAACGCCACTGGGCATTCTCCTTGGCTGCTGCAAACAGCTCGGCGGCCTCGTCGGGATACTGCTTGAGTACCGATGCATAGCGTACCTCGCCCTTGAGGAAGTTCTCGAACTCGTCCCAGTTGGGCTCCTTGCTGTCGAGGGTGAAGGGGTTCTTGCCCTCGGCCTCCAGCTGAGGATTGTAGCGCCACAGGTGCCAGTAGCCACATGCTACAGCTGCCTGCTCCTCGGCCTGTGCCTTACCCATACCCTTCTTGATACCGTGGTTGATACAGGGAGCGTAGGCGATGATGATCGAGGGACCGTCATAGGCCTCAGCCTCGCGGATAGCCTTGAGGCACTGAGCGTTGTCGGCACCCATAGCGATCTGAGCGGCATAGACGTAGCCATAGGTGCTGGCAATCAGACCCAGGTCTTTCTTGCGTACGCGCTTGCCGGCAGCGGCAAACTTGGCGATAGCACCAATCGGGGTAGCCTTGGAGGCCTGGCCACCGGTGTTGGAGTAAACCTCGGTGTCGAGCACGAGGATGTTGACGTTCTTGCCGCTGGCAATCACGTGGTCCAGACCACCGAAGCCGATGTCATAGCTGGCACCGTCACCACCGATGATCCACTGCGAACGCTTCACGAGGTACTGACCCAGCTCACGCACCTTGATGTCGGCGGGATTGTCGCTGTGCTCGATAGCCTCAAGGATCTTGTCGCTCAACTCGCGGCTCTTGTCGCCATCGTTGAAGTTCTCGATCCATTCCTTGTACAGGGCCTTGACGTCGGCAGCAACGGTAGCGTCGTCGATAGCTTCCTTGACGAAGCCCAGCACGCGGTTGCGCATCTTCTCGTCGGCAATGGTCATACCCAGACCGAACTCGCAGAAGTCCTCAAACAGGGAGTTGGCCCAAGCGGGACCGTGACCCTTGGCGTTGACGGTGTAGGGACTGGAGGGAACCGATGCACTGTAAATTGACGAGCAACCAGTAGCATTGGCAACAATCTGACGGTCACCGAAGAGTTGGCTGATCAACTTCACATAAGGGGTCTCACCGCAGCCCGAGCATGCGCCCGAGAACTCAAACAGCGGCTGAGCGAACTGTGAATTCTTGACGTTGGACTTGGTATCCACCAGGTGCTGCTTGCTCTTGACATTGGCAACGGCATAGTCCCAGAGCTTCTGGTCATCCTCGTGGCCCATGAGGGGAACCATCTCGAGAGCCTTCTCGCCCTTCTTGCCGGGACAAACGTCGGCGCAGTTGCCGCAACCCAAGCAGTCCATTACATCAACCACCTGAACGAAGGACATACCCTCGAAGCCCTTGCCGATGGCCTTGAGCTTGTCGCTCTCCTGGAAGGGTGATGCGGCAGCCTCGGCTTCGTCCATAACGAAGGGTCGGATGGCAGCGTGCGGGCAGACGAGTGCACACTTGTTACACTGGATACAGTTCTCGCTCTTCCACACGGGAACGAAGGCGGCAACACCGCGCTTCTCATAGGCAGCGGTACCGGGATCCCAAGTACCATCCTCGCGACCCTTGAAGGCGCTCACGGGCAGTAAGTCGCCGTTTTGGGCATTGATGGGACGTACCACGTTGTGGACAAATGCGGGAGCATTGTCAGCGGCGGGAGCATCGACGGTCAGGTTGCTCCAAGCGGGATCAACAGCCAGCTCGGTGTACTCGTTACCGCGGTCAACAGCCTGGTAGTTCTTGTTTACCACGTCCTCACCCTTACGTCCGTATGACTTGACGATGAACTTCTTCATCTGCTCGATGGCCAGGTCAACGGGGATCACCTCGGTGATGCGGAAGAATGCGCTCTGCAGGATGGTGTTGGTGCGGTTGCCCAGACCAATCTCCTGAGCGATCTTGGTGGCGTTGATGTAGTAAACCTTGATATTGTTGTCGGCGAAGTACTTCTTCACGTTGTTGGGCAGGTTCTGGGCCAGCTGGTCGGCGTCCCACACGGTGTTGAGCAGGAAGGTACCACCCTTCTGCAAGCCGCGGGTCACGTCATACATGTGCAGGTAGGCCTGAACGTGGCAAGCCACAAAGTTGGGCGTGGTTACCAGATAGGTCGAGCGGATGGGCTCGTCACCAAAGCGCAGGTGAGAGCAGGTGAAGCCACCCGACTTCTTGCTGTCATAGGAGAAGTAGGCCTGGCAGTGCTTGTCGGTGTTGTCACCGATGATCTTCACACTGTTCTTGTTGGCACCCACGGTACCGTCTGCACCCAGACCGTAGAACTTGGCCTGGAACATGCCGGCACCACCCATGGCAACCTCTTCCTTCATGGGAAGCGATGCAAAGGTCACATCGTCCTCGATGCCGATGGTGAACTGGTTCTTGGGCATCGGCAGGGCCAGGTTCTCATACACGGCGAGAATCTGGGCGGGCGTGGTGTCCTTGCTGCCGAGACCATAGCGGCCACCCACGATGATGGGGGCGTTCTCGGTGCCGTAGAAGCAGTCCTTCACGTCGAGATACAGGGGCTCACCGTTAGCACCGGGCTCCTTGGTGCGGTCGAGCACAGCGATGCGCTTGGCTGTGCTGGGAACGGCGGCGAGGAAGTGCTTGGCGCTGAAGGGGCGATACAGGTGCACAGCAACCAGACCGACCTTCTCACCCTTCTCGGTCAGATAGTCGATGGTCTCGCGGATGGCCTCGGTCACACTGCCCATGGCGATGATGACGCGGTCGGCATCCTTGGCGCCGTAGTAGTCAAACAGACCATACTTGCGGCCAGTGATCTCGCTGATCTTGTTCATGTAGTCCTCGACGATAGCGGGAACTGCGGTATAGTAGTCGTTGCACGACTCGCGGTGCTGGAAGAACACGTCGGGGTTCTCGGCAGTACCACGGGTAACGGGCTTGTCGGGGTTCATCGCGTTACGGCGGAACTTGGCCAGCTCTTCCATGTCGATGAGGGGACGAAGGTCTTCCTGGTCCATAGCCTCAACCTTCTGGATCTCGTGAGAGGTGCGGAAGCCGTCAAAGAAGTTGACGAAGGGCACGTGAGCCTTGATGGCGCTCAGGTGGGCAACACCAGCGAGGTCCATCACCTCCTGAACACTGCCCTCGGCGAGCATGGCAAAACCAGTCTGGCGAGTTGCCATCACGTCCTGGTGGTCACCAAAGATACACAGGGTGTGGCTGGCCAGCGTACGGGCCGAAACGTGGAACACGCCAGGGAGCAACTCACCGGCAATCTTGTACATGTTGGGGATCATCAGCAGCAAGCCCTGTGATGCGGTGTAGGTGGTGGTCAGGGCACCAGCCTGCAGAGAACCGTGAACAGCACCGGCTGCACCACCCTCGCTCTGCATCTCCTGGACCATGACGGTCTCGCCAAAGATGTTCTTGCGGCCTGCAGCGGCCCACTCGTCCACGTGCTCGGCCATCGTTGATGACGGAGTGATGGGGTAGATTGCAGCTACCTCGGTGAACATGTAACTGATGTGCGCAGCAGCCTGGTTGCCGTCACACGTCATGAATTTCTTTTCTTTACTCATAAAAATTTTTAGAAAAACTGATATAGTTAGTTATTAGTCAATTTTCAGTTTGGTTTACAGGGTGCAAAGGTAAGCATTATTTTTATAATAAGGTATATATAGGGCCTGAAAAATAGTTATCCGTAGCGTCTGTTTCGTCCACACCTGCGTGCAGGGAAGACAATAACGACAATAAATCAATCTGTCAAACTACAAATTTCACGAATTATACTAATTAGGCATCCGCACTCAATTATTACGAATTTAACTAATCTAGCTTGCTCCCAATTCTTTTCTTTAACGCTGATTACGCGGATTTTCACGGATTTTATTATAAAATAATCAGTGTTAATCCGCGCAATCAGCGTTTGATTCATTCCGCCCGACTCATCAGTCCTCACGGTAAGTCGCTAAGAACTATAAGGGAAGACAATAACTACAATAAATACTATGCTATCCAGCCTGCTGCAATTATTTGAAAGCAAGAAATACAACACACACAATCTATTGGTTTCAAAACAACAGGAAGAACGAGGAGCATAAAAACCAGAGAATAAATAATAATTGGTTTTGTGGCTTATGGGAAACGGAAAATCAACCGCAGGGGATTGTTGAGTTCCCCTGCGGTGAATGCTTATGAGATCTAGAAATTGATTATTTCTTGACGGGTGCTTCTTCGAGGGCCTTGACGAGCAGGCGCCAGAAGGGCTCGGCTGCGGGGATGTAGGCACGCTCGATGGTGGTGTGCGGGCTGCGCAGGGTGGGACCGAAGCTCACGACATCCATGTGCGGGTACTTGCCCAGGATGATGGAGCACTCCAGGCCGGCATGGTCCACTTGCACGATGCCCTCTTCGTTGAAGAGCTGCTTGTACAGGTCGAGCAGCATGTGCAGGGCCTCGCTGTCGGGGTTGGGATCCCAGCCGATGTAGTCACCGCCGGTCTCTACCTTGAAGTCGGCGAGGTGGAAGCAGGTCATGAGCATCTTGACGATGTATTCCTTCATGTCCTCACGGGCCGAGCGGGCGAGGATCTTGACGCTGGCCTTGCCGTCCTCGATGTCGATGATGGCGAGGTTGCTGGAGGTCTCTACCACGTTGGGGTAGGCGGGGATGAAGCGCACGACGCCGTCGTGGCAGGCATACAGGGCTCTGAGGATGGTCGTCTGGTCATCGAGAGCCATCTTCATCTTGGGACGGTCGATGGCCTTGAGGGTCAAATCGACATTGTCCTCGATGAGCTTGAACTCGCTCTCGAATTGGGCCTTCATCGTCTTGACGAGCTTCTTCAAGCCCTTAAGGTTATCCTCGGGGAGCACCATGACGGTCTCGGCCTTGAAGGGGATGGCGTTGCGCATGTTGCCGCCATGCCAGCTCACCAGGCGTGCCTTGTGGTCCACGATGGCGAGTTGCACGAGGCGTGCCATGAGCTTGTTGGCGTTGGCGCGTCCCTCGTGGATCTCGAGGCCGCTGTGGCCGCCCTTGAGGCCCTTGAGGGTGATGCGCACTGCGGTGTCACCGCTGGCGGTCTTCACCTCGTTATACTTGCGGGTGCAGGTAACGTCGATACCGCCGGCGCTACCGATGACAAACTTGCCCCACGTCTCGCTGTCGAGGTTGAACAGGATGTCGCCCTTCATCTGACCCTTGGGCAGGTCGTTGGCGCCATACATGCCGGTCTCCTCGTCCTTGGTGATCAGGCCCTCGATGGGACCATGCTTGAGGGTGTTGTCCTCCATGACTGCCATGATGGCTGCCACGCCCAGGCCGTCGTCGGCGCCCAGGGTGGTGCCGCGTGCCTTGATCCACTCGCCGTCGATGTAGGGCTCGATGGGATCGGTCTCGAAGTTATGCTTTGACTCGGGCGTCTTCTGGGGCACCATGTCCATGTGGGCCTGCATGGTGATGCACTTGCGGTTCTCCATGCCTGGAGTGGCGGGCTTGCGCATCACGATGTTGCCGGCGGGATCCTGGAAGGCCTCAACGCCGATTTTCTTGGCAAAGTCGAGCAGGAACTGCTGCACTTTCTCAACGTGTCCCGAGGGACGGGGAACCTGCGTCAGCGCATAGAAGTTGCGCCAGATGCACGTGGGTTGCAATTTTTCGATTTCGTTCATAGTCTTGATTCTCTGTTAATGTCTTACAGGTTGTTGAAATTAAATTTCTTATTCGGGTGCAAATATAGTGAAAAAGTTTTTAGTTGTTAGCCCTTAGTCCTTTTTTTTCAGACAACCATGACAATATATTTTTTCAAACAACTTGTACAACATATTATTATCAAACAACCATGACAATATATTTATTATCAAACAACTTGTACAACATATTCAGACAACTTGTACAACCTTTTTGTTTTGGCATCCGCATCCGCTCTGCTGGGCTAATACGAGTTTCGGTCGTTTTTGAAAGTCGCTGTGCCAGCCGCTTGCTGCCGTCATAAAGCAAAATCGGGTTTCAATTCGCTAAACGGACAAACCGCTGATAACCAAATGATAACGAAAATCGCTAAAACAAAATGGGGTGAGGGGGGATTGATAACGAATGTTAAAAGCACTGTTTACCTCTCCGCGACAAAGGTACAACAGCCCCTCTCCCCGTGTCCATGACAAAATGCTTATAAACTACGAATTACATGAATCTAACTAATTCTTGGGTCTCCGTGCACTTTTTTAATGCGAATTACACGAATGACCACAAATCATCCATGACAGTTATACATATTATGGTCATTCAAGCATAGCAAACACTTGTGTTTAATCCACGTTTTAAATATTTTTCTCGTTCTTATTCAGGTATTATAAGAGTCACTATCGACGTTAGTCTACTATTAAAGTCAGGAATTTATTATCTTTTTCATCTGCTTGTACAACGCTTGAAACAACTCTTCTGGTCATTTCTTTTGCTTTTATCTTTAACTCGATTATTTTGCGAACCTCGTTGACAATGCGTTCTTGTTCTTTCTTTTCACGTGGAATGGGAAGCAACAACTCATGAATTCTCTCCCCCAAAGTGTCGATGATGTCTTGAGTGAATCGCTTAGCGAATATTTGACTTTTCACAATTGGACAAGATAACAAAGCCAATAATAATAAAGGATTGAGTTCATCAGGTTTTTTAATCCTAATCTTGTAGAGGTGACTTTGAAAAACAATCTCCCTATCATTATCGGTAATAATAGCGCAAGTCCCTACTAAATAAGTTCCATCTCTTACCATCAAGATATCATTTGTCTTTATATCTTGTTTCAGCTTATAACTCTCGTAGATTTCACGACTAAGACCTTGTTTGGGATCAAGTTTTATCTCCCAGTTTGCAATATCACTTGTACGAACAAAGGGGATTGGCCCTGTACCATATTTTTCCTTCGATACTTCGTGCCCTGTAGTTATGGATAGTATCCCTCGATCCTCCAACGATTTGATTGACACTACTTTATGAGTTTTTGATATAGCATCGAGACTTTTTCTTATCTCTGGATTATAATACTTCGGGACATATATGTTATTTACTATTTCGCCTTCGGTGATGACAAAACCAAGGTGATCGTAATCTAGTTGGCCGTTCTCAATAAATTGATTGTATTTTTCCTGAATTTTTGGAATGTCATCCCGTGAGGTCTCGTTGCCTCTCGAATCATGACCACAATATCTTGCTATACCCATAAAGATTTTATCTTTTGGAGTATTTTTCCCCTTTTCAAGGTAAACCACACAAGTTTTGGCATGAGTATAAGGTTGGAATAATTCTTCAGGCATTGATATAATAGCAGAAATCTTTGCTCGCTCCTTGATAAACTGTACAATGTGTTTGTGAGACGGATTACAAAAAATACTTTCCGGCGAAACAAAGCACATTCTTCCATTACTATGAAGAAGGTTGAGACATTTCTCTATAAACAGAATTTGCGGTGGTTGGGCATCTAAAAGTTTATCTGTTTTCTTGAAACTTCCATTTTTGTCTTTTTTCCATTTATAACCGAGATTATAGAGAGACAGAATTCCATCTTCATTTATTTTTAATTTCTTTCCAAATGGTGGATTTGTGAGAACAACATCAAATGTTTTCTCTCTGACGTGTTCCTGTGCTAAAGCGCTCCAAGACTCTGTATTTATAAGAGAATTCTCACAAAAGATACCTCCTCTGCCGTCATCCATCAAAGCCATGTAAGCCTTTGCTACTTTTCCCAAGAAACTATCTTTATCAATGCCTCTGATGTTATTAATGGCGATTTTTTGTTCTTCAGCAAATAGCTCGTGCTCTGGCCATTCATCACCGTAATGATTATCAAGAGATTTCCATTCGGCTTTAAGTCCTTCTATTAAGAATCCTCCAGTTCCGCAGGCGGGATCTATCATTTTATCTTTATATGTGATACGGGCAATATTGACCATGAGTTTTACAACATTTCTAGGTGTAAAGAATTGTCCCTGAGAACCTTTTGTTGTGTAGTCAATAAATGATTCAAAAGCATCGCCAATGGCATCCCTTTGACTATCTTTAATACAGAAAGGCTGTAACTGAGCAACTGCATAAGCAATACTGCCGTCATCTAGAGAAATGACATCTTCTTCATGAAAGACATCTGAATACTGTTCCTTTACTTTATCAAAAAGTTCCCGAATGCGGGATGCTACTGAAGCTTTATCTTCATTGATACCAGCACGGAAATGAACAATCTCGTTTTTTTTAGTAAAACGTTCGTCGTAGATTTTGCAGAACAGTAGGTTGATGAACTGCTGAGCAAATATTTCAGGTAGTGTTGCTCCAACATTATTTGCTGCAAAATAGTTGTGAATATCCTTGAAAATGGACTTTAAGTTATGGGGGGGCTTCAAATCCTTTCTGCGGTATTGTCCAATGTCCTCGAACCGTTCACCATATTCAGGAATATTTGGTATCTCCTCAAAGGTTATACAATTATTCACAACTTTCTTTAAAAGACATAGTTTTTGTTCTCCATTGTACCAGACACCTAGCCTTGCTTTGGAGAGTTGCATGTATATCTCCAACTGGCTTCGACCATCCTTTCGGTTTGGTTTTTTACACTCGACGATTAAATAGAGTTTGTCATCTGAGTGATTATCGTCGTCAAAAACTGCAATATCTATCGGGTATTCTTTTTTATTGTCGGAGGGTCTCGCCTTCACTCGGAACTGTGGTCTTGTATGGATATTTTCTTTGGGATATTTGTAGTCCTCAACTAAAATCTTTGAGAACACTTGCACGGCTTTTATTTCTTCGGGGTTAGCTTTTACTTGTAATCCCGAGATATAATCTATAATATATCCTTCTTTTATTTTTTCCATCTGATAAAGCCACGTTATTTGTTTGGTTGTGGCTCTCGGCAACCAAGGGGGTGATAATTAGAAGTTAATCCATATAAATACAAAACGTGGAGCCAAGTCTGTTGCTCAGTTCCACGTTTCAAAGGCTCTCGCATTGCCTAATCCGTCAGGAGTGAGCAACGTCGAAAGCTCCACGAAGATGTGTATATCAAAACCCTCATGTCAAATGTGATGACCTGAGTAAGGGATATAATACATCTATGGAGCGTTCACGTTGCTTTGTCTTCGACGGATTGTTCTTTAGAATTTGCGAGATTCTTGAAACGTCAAAACCAAAGCGTTACAGTAAACGCCTGTATCTAATATGTCTTCATTGATGGTTGGTTGTAGTGGTCGCCGCTGCGACCGGATCCGTCAATGAATTGCTGCAAATTTAGTTGTTTTTGAAGGATTGAGCAAGAATATTGCCCTGGTAATTTACTTTTTTGCACACGTTCTGCACGATAATGCTATCGCTCAGTGGGTGAGCAGCAGGTCAATAAGGCCAGACACATCGCCGATGGTCACGTCGCCGTCACCATCCACGTCGGCACCAGCCAGGTTCACGCCTGAACTGTTGCCGGTGAGCAGATAGTCGATCAGTGCGGACACATCGCTGATGTTCACACTGCCGTCGCCATCCACGTCACCACGCAGCATGTCCTCGCGGTCGGGATACAGGTCAACGTACATCCCCTGCCAGTCGTCAAACGACAGCTTGCCCACGGTGAGTGTGGCGATGTCGTAGTAGCCGTCCTGCTGGCCGTGCCAGCCCCAGTTGACGTGAACCAGGCCGTTCTCGTCATAGCCGTCGATGATGAAATTGTGCCCCACCAGGATGCCGACTTCAAAGTTGATGTCCTTGCCCGAGTAGAGCACTGGATGCCCCATCGAGAGCGACTCATAGATCATTTCCACCCACGTGACATCATCATACAAGGGCCGATTGAGGAAGCGGGCCGAATCATTGTAGTTGAAGTGCTCGATAAAGGCATTGAGGATATCGCTGTCAAATGTGGATCCGCCCAGGCTGTTCCAGTTGGCCTTGGCGGCAACGGCGGCATGATAGCACAGTTGTGCCGCCGCCTCGCCCTGCCGGTCGGTATAGCCGTTGCTGTAGTCTTCCAGCATGTTGTCCCAATCGTAGGTTGCCGATTCAAAATCCACCGTCAGCGTCACGTTGGCCTGGTCATACTTGACCACTACCGAGCGACTGCCCTTGCCGTGGTCGGGGAAACGGTAGAAATACATGTACTGAGCCATGGCTGCCGGTCCGCATCCCACGGCATTGTGGGTCGTGTCGGGCAGGTAGATGCCATATTTGCTCAGGTCAGGCTCGTAGTTCAAGAACGGGCACATGTAGCGGAAGGGCTCATTCTGCCCCCACTTGGTCTTGATCAAGGGCGCTACCGAAGAGGGAAAACGCTCGGGATCGGGCAGAATGGGGGCGCGATGAGGAGCCCCCTTGATGGCGCCCAGCCACCAGTTGAAGCCAGGATTGTCGCTTGACGGGTCAAACTGGCCGTCGGGCGAGTAAGCCAGTACGGCGGGAGCTCTCTCGTCCCGTGAAACGATGGCAAAGCCGCCACCAGCCTGATGGTAGACAGCCATGCCCGGATAATCGGCCACACGGGTAACCTGACCACCAGTGCCCAGGACTCGCCCGGCGACATCATGCATTCGGGCATCGGTCTGGGCTCCGGCCCATGCGGGGACAGTCAACAGTGATGCCCCTAATGCCAGTAAACATCTTCTTAATATCATCATATCAATAAAACTTTAAAAAAATGGATAATTTTATCATCAGCTATTCATCTACTCATAACCAAATTGATGGCGAATGTTAATCATCGTGCTACAAAAATAATAAAATTCAAACACTACCATGTGTTTTGTAAGGTTTTTTTTCAAGATTTGTTCGTTTTTTCACACTTTAAACTACATTAAGGACAGCATCATGCCGATTGGGAAAAACATTGACCTAAGGTACGGAATCACGATAAAAAATAGTCATTGAGATAAGATGTGGAGGTTGGTTTTGCCAGCGACAAGCGTTACCGCATGTGGAAGATTTTTATTACCTTTGCAATCTACTTTAAGGCGATGGGTGATCCATCGCGTAATGTTTAACAAGAATTCAGTATAGATCGATTGTTATGTCAAGATTTATTGTAGTGTTTGTTGCTGCCCTCGCCATGTGGTCGAGCAAGGCTTGGGCTGTCCCTGCAGGGGCAGACAGTGGAAATAACGAGATTATCCTGCACGCATGGTCGTGGTCGTTCAACACCATCAAGGAGCACCTGCCCGAGATCAAGGATGCGGGCTACACGATTGTGCAGACCTCGCCCATCAACGAGTGTGTCGTGGGTGAGGGTGGTGGTCGCCAGTTGTTTGGCCACGGCAAGTGGTACTACCACTACCAGCCGACGGACTGGACCATCGGCAACTACCAGCTGGGCACGCGCGACGAGTTTAAGGCGATGTGTGCCGAGGCTAAGCGCCTGGGGCTGCGTGTGATCGTGGATGTGCTGCCCAACCACACAGTGATTGACCGCTCGCAGATCAATGCGCGCCTTGACAGCGCCGTGCATGGCCGCGAGAACCTGTTCCATGCCAACGGCCTGTGGCCCATCAAGGACTACAGTGACCGCTACCAGTGCACCACGGGCGAGATGGGCACCCTGCCCGACGTTAACACCGAGAACCCCGACTTCCAGTACTATTACATGCAGTATGTCAACGACGTGCTGGCCTGCGGTGCCAGTGGTTTCCGCTATGACACGGCCAAGCACATCGGCCTGCCTGGCGAGATGCGCGACCCCAAGTCGCCCGAGAACGACTTCTGGGACGTGGCCATGGGTCGCAAGGCCGTCAAGGGCTTGAGGTTGGCCGTTCCGCGCGAGCAGCTGTTCATCTATGGTGAGGTGTTGCAGGACCGCAACGTGCCCGAGCAGGGCTATGCCGAGTATATGGACTTGACGGCCAGCAACTACGGCTGGGTGTTGCGCAATGTGCTCAATAAGCACGATGCCCGTGCCGACAACCTGTTGACTTGGCACCACTCGGTGGATCCTGCCCACCTGGTGACCTGGGTAGAGTCGCATGACACCTATTGCAACGACCATGCCTCGGCAGGCATGAGCGACGAGCTCATCCGCCTGGGCTGGGTCTTCCTGACAGCCCGTCAGTACGGCACACCGCTATTCTACAGCCGTCCTCACGGCAGCACGCGCGAGAACTATTGGGGCGACAACGAGATAGGCAAGGTGGGCAACGACGAGTTCAAGCACCCCGTGGTGAAGGCCGTCAACGAGTTCCGTCACCGCAATGTGGGTAACCCCGAGCACATCATTTATAGCGAGAATGGCAAGCAGATTATCGTGGAGCGTGGCACCAAGAGCGCCGTGGTCATCAACCTTGACGAGCAGGCTGCTCAAGTGGCCATCCCCGTCAACCTGGCTAACGGCAAATATCGCGACGCGGTGACCCGCCAGCGCGTTCAGGTCAAGAAGGGCATCCTCAAGGCCACCCTGCCACCCATGAGTGCCTACGTGCTATAACGGCTTAAGCGGGCTTAAGCCGTGCAGAATGGGTAATGGGTAATGGATAATGGGTAATGGATAATGGATTTGTCATTATCCTTTACCCATTACACATTCTGGACGGCTGATATGCCGTTAAGGCCTGCCGTTTAATTGTGCGAGTTTGCTTGTGCGTAGGCCGCTTATGAGTTTTGAAGTAGTGAAAATCCTGTGTTTTATATTTTGTAAATCTTCGGTAGTGATATAGTTGAGGTCAACTGCTATTTGTAGTTGGCAATAGGTTTCCATTAATGAACCAAATGCTATTTCAAGGAAATGCGCTTGTTCTTTAATGGCTATTCGCCCAGAGCCTTCAGCTATATTAGAGGGTACTGAAATTGTGGCTCGACGCAACTGGTCGCATAGTGCATAGTTCTCGGTTTTCGGGAATTTATCCAACAACCGATAAACGTCTACCACAAGTTTGCGTGCTTCATGCCAAGCATTCAGTTTCTCAAATTGAAATAGAAAATCTTCCATATAGCGGCAAATATCTCTCTGGTAAAATGTTCATTAAGCATTCTCCATTACACATTCTGCACGGCTGGTAAGCCGTTAGTTGGGGGTGGAGCCGAGGAGGCGTAGGGCGGCCTCGATGCGGGAGGCGTGGTCGCCGCGGATGATGACGTGGTGGTTGCCGATGCTGCGCTCAAGGAAGTAGTCAAGGGGCTGTTCCAGGCGCAGGTGCAGCTGGGTGCGGCACATGTTGGGGTTGGTGGTGCACTGCAGCAGTTGGGCCTTACTGATGAAGTATCGCTCCATCTGCTTGCCTCCACATTTTATGACAGTGACATCCATGGGGTCAAAGATGCCCTCGATGGCGACGCCGCTCAGCGACTCGTAATGGTCGCGGATGATGTAACGGTCGGTCATTGCCGGGGCGATGGTACAGTGGGCAAACACCATCTCGTGGGCCGCGTTGTCTAGAATCTTGGAAGGATTGGCCATGAAGGTCATCTGTCCCGTTGCGGCCTGCACGGCGAGCATGGTCAACAGGGTCTGCTCGTCACCCTCACAGCCGGCAGGAATGCCCTCCTGGTTGAGAAGTGCCAGCGCGACGCAACCTGTGGTGCGGGTCGTGGGAATGAGGTCAAAGCAATTGAGTGTGAAGGCATTCAAGCGGTAGCGCTCAACGATGCCCTTGACCGAGCGGTACAGTCGCATGGCCTTGACCACCTCGTTGCGCGAGGGCTCCAGGATGTCGTTGGCGTGCCCCATGAACTCGTCGGTTATATCCTGTACCTCGTCGTCGCGAATGGCCTCATAGCCCTTGACCACCTCGTCGAGAGGCACGTCAACCATCTTGATGCCCCATCGCTCACTCATGGCCTGATAGTCCACATTGCTGGCGATGAGCCATCCTGACGGCTTACCGATCACGCCCACGCGCTTGCCATTAAGTCTAGCGATGGTTTCATGGGCACTCACATAATCGTTGATGCCCTGCATGATGAAACTGGTGGGGCCATGCAGCACACGTCCCTGCCGCCCGTCCAGCCGCATCCACGACAGGATCTCGAGCGAGGCAGCGAGTGAATTCTTCAGGCCGTCGGCAATGAGGACGACGTAGGGAGGCAGGCGGTCGATGTTGGCCTTGACCATTTCTTCCACGCCGCCGCTGCCCACGAGGACCATCGATGCTCCCTCGGGAAGAGGGTTGTCAAGCTCCTCGGGGAAAACGTATTGGATTTCATATTTCCCGGCGATGGCGCTGAGCAGTTGGTCATGGTCGATGAATATTGACTCGCGGCTGGCCAGCGAGGAGGCAAAGGTGATAAGATTGAGTTTCATCATGATGCGATAGTAGATTGATTTATGTCCCACAAAGGTAGCAAGAATTGTTGGGACTGGCATCTATTACTAGCGCATTTTCTTGAAAATCTGTAGCATGGTGCCAGGGTCAAGGGGCTGCATGGTGGGCAGTTCCAGTGACTTGACCATGTGCAATGTGCCTTGCTTGTAACGCTGGAAGTGCTGGGTCTGCAGGTGGGCCTGGTAGGGTAAAAAAGGGACGGTTCTTTTGATGTACTTTTGATGTAGCCGCTTCGCTTGGGCCAGTCACAAGAACCGTCCCCGCTGATGGCACCCGTGGTATCGAAGGGGTGAAAAAGGGGAGGGTTCTTGGTGCCCTAGGGCGCTACCAGCAAATATGGGTAAAATTGTGCTAGAACTATTAAAAATAGTCGCTATGACATGATTGTTTCGGCCATGTGCTTGCCCATGTCGAAGGCCTTCTGCAAGTCTTGTTCCCAATGCTCGTCGCGCCACTGGCGTTTGGCCTCTTCGGAGAATCCTGCCAGCTCAAAGTTGTCATATTTCCTCACTTGATAGGTATTGTAGGCAATTAGGTGTTCGGGTTGACCCAGGGCCGAGGCAATGCAATACTCCATCGAGCCATAGCCCTGGCTGTTATTTCTCTCGGGCAGACCGTTCATCGTCTCGATCAGCACGACGGGCATCTTCTTGGGGGCGGTCATGCTGTAGTCGTTGTAGGACAGCCATGGAAATGCGAAGCGCTCCAGGAAGGTGCGCATCTGACCCGTCACGTCGCCGAAGTAAATAGGCGAGCCAAGCACCAGGCCGTCGGCCTGGGCAATTTCTTCCAGAATGGGAGTCAAGGCGTCCTTGAACTTGCACACATTGGATGCCCTGCCCTTGATTTTACAGGCCAGACAAGAGATACAGCCCTTGTAGTTGAGGTCATAGAGACGTACTACCTTAACCTCGGCACCAGCTTGTGATGCGCCCTCTGCAAACTTTCCAATCATGGCGGCTGTGTTCATGTTCTTGCGTGGACCGCCATCAATAATCATGATTTTCTTCATATCGTGGTTGATTTTGTTTTGTTTGGCAAGCGCACCGAGCGGCCATGACATGAAGGGAGCGGCGGCAAGAGCCATTGCCGCCCACTTGATGAAATCGCGTCGATTCGTGGCCATATTGACAATAAATTGATGAGGCCACAAATATACACAAATTTTCCTAATGAACCAAAGTACCAGACCTTCAAAGCGGACACTGATAATTTGTTAGTGCATTGAAAAAATAGGCAATGATATAGAAGTTGGCCCATTGGTGGTATTAACCGCCCTGTCGGGCGGGAAATTAATCAAATTAATTTTAAAATTTAATTTTCTTTTAATTTCCCGTGCGTTAGCACGGTTTGATGCAGAGACGTTTCAGCGCAGGGTCAACTGCTATATCGTTTCCAAAAAATATGGGCCAATTTCTATATCATCGCCTTTCATTTGTTCAGGCGGTTTGTTCCTCGTCTTCACTGGGGGTGAGGGCGGCCTCGACGTCGTTGAGGGCAGCGGAGGCGGCGTTCTCGTATTGGTCGAGGGTGTGGGACTTGCGGATGGCTTTAAACAGCTTGCGATTGGTGCCAGGGAGAAAAGTCTGCCAGATGTCTTGCAGGTGGCGCACGAGTTGGGCCTCACCTCCATTGAGTTGCTGGGTGTAGCCCTGGACGAGCAGGTCGTGGAAGCGGCGGTAATCATCGGGTGTGGCGTTGGGTGCCAACATGCCGGGGTTGGCGGCAAGGCCGCTGCCCACCATCACAGCGGCGAGGGTGGGGTAGCGCTGGATGGTCAGCGCAATGTCCTCGACAGTGCGCAGGTTGCCGTTGTAGATGACGGGCCAAGGCGAAGAGGCCAGAATGGCCTCAAACTGCTCGATGTCCAGCTGGCCCTTGTATTGCTGTTTGCCCGTGCGGGGGTGGATGGCGATGCTCACGGGCTTGATGATGTCCATCAGTGGCAGGATGTCGCGCCACTGGTCGTTGCTGTCCCAGCCGAGGCGCATCTTCACGCTGTATTGCACGCCCTCGACTGTGGCTAGCGCCTTAAAGAGCGCCTCGGCCAGTTCGGGATGTGCCATCATGCCCGAGCCCTTGCGGTGCAGTGCGATGGGCGGGAAGGGGCACCCCAGGTTGATGTCGATGCGGGTGTAGCCCATGTGCTTGAGGGCATCGACCATCATCACGGCATGATCGGGCTGGCAGGCCAGGATCTGCGGGACGAGTGAGATGCCGGCGTTGCGGTCGGGATCGACATCACGCAAGTCCTTGCGCCTCACCTCGCCACGCTCCACTCGCATGAAGGGGGCATAATAGGCGTCCACGCCGCCAAACACCTCGTGTTGCGCCATGCGCCACACGTTATCGGTCACACCTTGCAGTGGTGCTGCAAGCACAGGTATCATTTTCACATCATTTTGTATCATGGTGCAAAGGTAATCGTTTTTATTGAAAATCAGCCATAAAAAGCCATTGTTGACCTAGTGAAAGAAACTTTTTTCAAAAAAAATTTGGTGGGTTGGAGAAATGGTTGTACCTTTGCACTCGCTTTTGCAAATGATGGCGGGATAGCTCAGTCGGTTAGAGCGTCGGATTCATAACCCGGAGGTCCTGAGTTCAATTCTCAGTCCCGCTACTTTCAAGGGGTCGCACCATAATGGCGCGGCCCCTTGAAGCTTTATAGCCTACGAAATAATTTAGCCTACGAAATAATATGGGCTCACCCGATAAAAGGTGGAGGCAGTGTGGTCGAAGACCACAGCAAGGCCGGTGGCCTTGAATTGAGGTAACCCCACGGCGCACAGGCCGTAGGCCTCGTGTGGCGTG
>CAMVAP010000061.1 GCA_947165485.1 uncultured Prevotellaceae bacterium | reverse complement strand
GGGAAAGTAGAGGCTTTGTTATATGTTTTACAGCATATTACAAAATGAGGATGTGGCACAATTATGACACACCCTCATTGTGAGTTAAAGTTAAATGAAGGCTGGGAAACAATAGATCAAGCACTACTGTAAATAATAGTTTTTTTTGAGTCTTGATGGCTTATTGTCAAGAATTTTGTATATACAAAAAAAATAAATTGTACTTTTGACACCAGAAAATGATTACCAATTAAAAAAGACGATCAACATTTAAACATTAACCGTTTTTATTAACATTAACATTTTTAAATCAAAACAATTATGAAGAAAGTTTTAACGCTTGTGGCTTCGCTGATGGCTCTTACCGCATCGGCAGCAACGCTGAGTTTGTATGATGGTACCGACTATTCTCCCATGGCTCCATTCAATGGTCCCTGGGCCGATGAGGTAGGCAACAAGACCCAGGTGCTCTATCCCGCAGCTGACCTGGCTCCCATGGCAGGACAAGAGATTACGGCCATCACGTTCTATACCGAGGATGAGGGCCTGACTCTGAATGGTGGTCTGATGAACATCTCGCTCGGCGAGACCGATGCTACCACTATGACCGACTATATCACCGAGGGCATGACCCAGGTGGCTACCTGCACCTTTACCAAGCATGAGGGTGAGGTTGTTGAATATACCATCACTTTTGACACCCCCTATCTCTACAAGGGTGGCAACCTCATTTTTGAGAGCGTTGTGGCCGAGGGCGGTGCCTTTGAGTACTGCTACTGGACTGGTGTCGCTACCAATTACAACAACTGCGTGATCACCTCTTTTGGTACCGCACTCCGTCAGTTCCTCCCCAAGACTACCTTTACCTATGGTGAGGGTGGCTCTGAGCCCGAGGTGCTCCGTGGCGACTGTGACCTCGATGGCACCGTTGGTATCTCCGACGTGACCGTGCTCATCGACCTCCTCCTGGCTGGTGGCGTGGCTCCTGCTAGTGCCGATTGCGACCTGGATGGTGCGGTTGGTATCAGCGACGTTACCGTCCTCATCGACTATCTGTTGAGTGGCAACTGGTCCGAGTAATAGAACATGACCCCTCCTCGCTGGAGGAAACAGAGTTTATCACCGTCAAGCTCTCCCTTAATCAAGGGAAAATGCTTGACGGTGTGCTTTTTATACGTGAATAATTTTGCAGATTATTTTTTTTGACTTAATTTTGCGCCATAGATATCTAATGAGATTCATCTTCAACTTGTGGTGATTCAACTAGTTTTATTCATTTAATTATAAACCTGTTAACATTAACATTTAACTACTTATGAAGAAAAGTTCTAAAATCTTTGCTGCGGCGCTCTTTGCGCTCGCTTCGTTTGTGCCCACCCAGGCCAATGAACTGACCGTGTTTGATTACACCGACCAGAGTGATTGTGTGCCCATGCGCGGTTATTATTTTGACACGCAGAATTACCCTGTTCAGACCATCTTGCCCGCTTCTGAACTCACCGCAATGGAGGGCGCTTACATCAGCTCGATGAAGTTCTACATTGCCGATGCTACGGGCAATGCCTTGACAGGTGGCAAAATGAAGGTGTCGATCGGCTCTACTACCGAGAATTCCTTCTACCAATCGATGATCACCGGCCTCACTCCGGTCGCTGAGGTTGCCATGACTAATGGTGAGACCGAGGTAGTGGTGAACTTCACCGAGCCTTGGTTCTACGAGGGCAATAACATCGTGATTGAGACGATGGTGACCGAAACCACCGGTTACAAGTCCGTTCACTTCTATGGACAGAATGCCCAGGTTAACAATGCTATTTATGGCATATCTTATTTTTCAACAGAAGCTTTCTATCCCAAGACCACCTTCACCTATCAGAAGGAGGCCAACAAGGCTGCCGTGAGCACTCAGGCTGTCGCCTTTGGCTCTATCTATCTGGATCAAGAGGCTACACAGACGATCACCCTGAAGAATGTTGGCGAGAATGCCTTCACGCCCGTTATCGGTGCGCTTGACGCTCCCTTCACCGTTGAGGCTACTCCCGTTGAGCTCGCTTCGGGTGAGACGATGGATATCGTTGTCAAGTTCGCTGCTCAGGCCGTTGGCGATAACAATGCTACCCTCAACATCAACTGCGGTGCTGCTGGTTCCTTCCAGATCCCCGTGAGCGCAACTGCTGCCGAGGCTCCTGCACTGGTCGTTGTTGCCCAGGGTGACGTGTACTGCGAGAATGTTCCCGTTAATGCTATGAACTTTGACCGTGAGAACAGTGGCAACGTGAGCCAGATGATCTACACCGCCGACTTGCTCACCGACCTCGTTGGCAAGAAGATCAACTCGATCACCTTCCAGAGCAGGACCGCCAACAGGTACATGGCCAATGGTAACCTCCAGCTCTCTATCAAGGCCGTTGAGGAAGACGCATTTGCAAGTGCCACTCCTTACACCGACATGACCGTTATCGCCAACGCTTCACCCGTCAATGGCGAGATCGTGTTCAACTTCACCGAGCCCTATCAGTACAATGGTGGCAACATTGCCATCGAGGTACTCGTGACCGAGAAGGGTGACTATGGCGTTGACAAGTTCTACGGTATCGAGAAGGCTGGCGCTTCCTATGCTTACTTCTGGGACCTGGGTTATGAGACCCACGTTTACAACTATCTGCCCACCGCAACCTTTGGCTACGTCAAGGAAGACGCTCCCCAGCCCCAGGTCATTCGTGGCGATGTTGATGGCAATGAAGTGGTAGGTATCTCTGATGTTACCGTGCTCATCGACCTCCTCCTGAGTGGTGGTGTGGCTCCCGCTGCTGCCGATTGCAACCTGGATGGTGAGGTTGGTATCGGTGATGTTACCGTCCTCATCGACTATCTGCTCAGCGGCAACTGGTCCGAGTAATTCTCATCCCGTTTATCTCATCATTGAGGGGCAAGCACATTCTCGTGAGGGCTTGCCCCTCAATTTGTTGAACTGCCATCAGGGGTGATACATCAGCGGGTCGGGCCGTTCACTGAATCCTCGACAGGTTTTCTTGCAAGAACGGTTTTTTTGAACTACCTTTGCGCCCGTTTGCTAGCGTTTTTTATTATTTATTCATTTCAGATAACACATGAAGAAGAGTTTGAAAATCATGGCAGCTTTGCTGCTGGCCTTGGTTTGTGGCGCTCAGTTCGCTCAAGCCGAGAACTTGACTGTCAACGACGGCGCTGCGACCCACTACCTCGTGCCCGTCAACAGCTTTTATTACAACGAGGCTGGTACCAGGTCTCAGGTCATGTACCCTGCCGACCAGCTCACCGCCATGGCGGGCTTGCCCATCAATGGGGTGACCTTCTATTTCGACAATGAGGGTTGCAAGATGGATGGTGGACTGCTGCGCGTGTCAATCGGTGAAACCGATCTGCCCAGCTATGCGAGCGCTTCGGCTTTTGTCTCGGGACTGACCACGGTCGCAACAGTATCCATGACCAGGGGAGAGAACGATCTCATCATCGACTTCGACACCCCCTATGTCTATCAGGGCGGCAGCCTGGTGCTGGATTTCTATGTGGAGGAGCCGGGCGAGGCTGGCGCTTCCTATTTCCTGGGACAGGTGACATCGACCGATGTGGCCATCTCCAGTGGCGACCTGCGACAGTTCTTGCCCAAGGCCACTTTTGACTATGGCGTGGCTCCCGAGTATGGTGCCAAGGTAAGGCGCGACGTGGTCAACTTCAACGACACCCGCACCGGTGACCGTGACGAGCAGATCGTTTACCTCAAGAATATTGGCCTCAACGCCTTCAACCCCACGGTGAGCGCTTCGGCTCCCTTCAGTGCCGCGCTGCCCGCTATGACTCTCGCTCCCGGCGAGACGGTTGAGATTCCCGTCGCTTTTGAGCCCGAGCGGGCCGGAAACTACCAGGGCACCCTCAGCATCGACTGTGGCGCCGCTGGCATCGTCCAGGTGGCTCTCAATGGCACCGCTCTGGCCTCGGGCGTGGAGCTGACCGTGTGTGACGGCACCGCAACCAACCAGTATGTGCCCTTCAATGGTATCTATACCGACGATGTGAACACCCTCGGTCAGATGATTTATCCTGCCGAGATGCTCACCGATGCCAAGGGCGGCAAAATCGTTGCCCTGACCTTCTACGCTACCAGGGGCATGAACCTGAGAAACGTCGCTGTGGAACTGTCGTTGATGAACACCGACCAGAATGAGTTTGCACAGGCAACACCGCTCACGGGATTCACCACCCTGGCTGCTACCGCCATCAATCAAGGCGATACCGTGATTGCATTTGAACTGGAGACCCCGTTTGATTACACGGGTGCCAACCTCGCCGTTCAGGTCAAGGTGAAGAATGCCGGTTGGACCTCTACCACCAATTTCTACGGTGAGGCCACTAGCTACAACGCTAGCCTGTCCTGCTACAAGAGCTGGAGTGGTGACAAGAAAGAGCCCCAGCAATTCCTCCCCAAGGCCACTTTCCTCTATGAGCCCGCACAGGGTCCCGCCACTCTGCGTGGCGATGTCGATGGCAGTGGCGACGTGGGCATCACTGACGTGACGGTCCTGATCGACCTTTTGCTGACTGGTGGCAATGCAACCCAGGCTGCCGACTGCGACCTGGACGGCTCGATCGGCATCGGTGATGTTACTGTCCTCATCGACTATCTGTTGAGTGGCAACTGGTCCATGTGATCAGCATTCATTTGATCCCATCAGTGAGGGGCTGGCCGGTATTGCGCGGCTGGCCCCTCTTCTCGTTGATTGCACGCTGCACTCTAGCGCCTAATTATGTGGTTCTAAATATTTTACAGCCATCCTGACCGAGAAAGTTTTCCAAAAATTTTTCTAACATCTTGTAAATCAATCCTCTAAATTTTTACTCAGTCCAAAAAGTTTTCCAAAACGAAATTTTTTATTGAAAAGTGTTTGCCGTTTCACAACACTGTATTAACTTTGCACACCCAAGCCGGCATAGCCGGTTTTTTAAACGATAGCAATGGTTTTTCTTTAATTTATTGGTACCCAAGATATGATTCAGACTGTACTGAAGCGTGATGGCCGCGTCGTCGGCTACAACGAGGAAAAGATAAAGGCCGCAATACGCAAGGCTATGCTCGCAACCGAGGCCGGCGAGGACGAGAGCTTGATACAACGCATCACTGACCGCATCGGCCACCGTGGCCGCAGCCAGATGAGCGTTGAGGATATACAGGACCAGGTGGAACTCGAGCTCATGAAGAGCCCCCGCAAGGAAGTGGCACGATGCTATATCAATTACCGTCACCAGCGCAGTGTGGCACGCAAGGCCAAGACGCGTGACCTGTTCCTGGAAATTATCAATGCCAAGAATAACGATGTCACGCGCGAGAACGCCAACATGAATGCCGACACACCTGCCGGCATGATGATGAAGTTTGCCAGCGAGACCACCAAGCCCTTTGTCGATGACTACCTCCTCAGCGAGGAAGCACGCGAGGCGGTGCGAGGCAACTACCTGCACATCCACGACAAGGACTACTATCCCACCAAGAGCCTCACCTGCGTCCAGCATCCGCTCGACAAGGTGCTCAAGCAGGGCTACATGGCTGGACACGGTGAGTCACGACCCGCCAAGCGCATCGAGACGGCTGGAGTCATCGCCTGCATCACCATGGAAACGGCCCAGAACGAGATGCACGGCGGACAAGCCATCCCGGCTTTTGACTTCTATCTGGCACCCTACGTGCGACGCACGTTTATCGAGGAAGTGAAAAACCTCGAGAACCTCATGGGACAGGATTACAGCCGCCTCTATGACGTGAAACTCGATGACTACACCGAGAGGGAACTCGACTTCCTGCAGGGAGACGAGCGCATCCTGCAACACGCCATCAACAAGACCGTGAGGCGCGTCCACCAGGCGATGGAAGCCTTTATCCACAACATGAACACCATCCACTCGCGGGGTGGTAACCAGGTGGTATTCAGCTCGATCAACTACGGTACCGATACCAGTGCCGAGGGACGATGCATCATCCGCGAACTCCTCAACTCGACCTATCGCGGCGTGGGCAATGGTTCCACGGCCATCTTCCCCATCCAGATATGGAAAAAGAAAACGGGCGTGAGCTACAAGCCCGGCGACCCCAACTACGACTTGTATCAACTCGCTTGCAAGGTCACGGCCCGACGCTTCTTCCCCAACTTTGTCAACCTCGATGCTACCTACAACCAGCACGAGCTGTGGCGACCCGACGACCCCGAGCGTTACAAGCATGAGGTCGCTACCATGGGATGCCGCACGCGTGTGTTTGAAAACCGCTTCGGCGAGAAGACTTCCATCGGACGTGGCAACCTCTCGTTCTCGACCATCAACATCGTGCGCCTCGCTATCGAGTGCATGGACATCAAGGACAAGCAGGAGCGCATCGACCGCTTCTTTGCCAAGCTGGACAACATGCTGGAAATCACCGCTCGTCAGCTCGATGCGCGATACCAGTACCAGAAGACGGCCATGGCCAAGCAGTTCCCCCTGCTCATGTCCCAGCTCTGGAACGGTGCCAGCGAGCTCGGGCCCAACGACAAGGTGGAGAGCGTGATCAATCAGGGCACGCTGGGCATTGGCTTCATCGGTCTGGCCGAGTGCCTGATTGCCCTAGTGGGACATCATCATGGCGAGAGTGATGAGGCACAGCAGTTGGGCATCAGGATCGTCACCTACATGCGCGACCGCGTCAACGAGTTCAGTGAGCGCTACCGTCACAACTATAGCGTCCTGGCCACTCCCGCCGAGGGGCTCAGCGGCAAGTTCACACGACGTGACCGCAAGGACTTTGGCGAAATCCCAGGCGTGACCGACAAGATCTATTACACCAACAGCAACCACGTCCCCGTCTATTACAAGTGCTCTCCCAAGCACAAGGCCGAGGTTGAGGCCCCCTATCACGAGCTCACCCGTGGCGGTCACATCTTCTACGTCGAGATCGATGGTGACGCCACCCACAACCCCGACGCTATCGCCGCTGTCGTCGATCTGATGGACAAGTACAACATGGGCTACTGCTCAGTTAATCACAACCGCAACCGCTGCATGGACTGCGGCTATGAGGATGCCACCGACGACCTCCACGAGTGCCCCGAGTGCCACAGCCATAACATCGACCGCCTCCAGCGCATCACCGGCTACCTCGTCGGCACCACCGACCGTTGGAACAGCGGCAAGCTCGCCGAGCTCAAGGACCGCGTCGTCCACAAGTAAACAAGCTGCCGCCACCACCACTGTAATTCAGGATTCCGAGCAAGAACCCTCAGTGTTCAACTATGCCGCGACTCCCGTCGCGGCCCTCAAGAAAACAATGCTACGAGTGCTGCACATCGTCGAGGGCACCAGTGTCGATGGACCAGGCCTGCGCACGTCAATCTACTTGGCGGGCTGCGGCCACCATTGCCCCGGATGCCACAACCCCGCCTCGTGGGATCCACGGGGTGGGGAAGAGCGCACCCTCGACGAGCTCATGCGCATCATCGCCTATAACGAGGCCCCCGTCACCCTCAGTGGCGGAGACCCTCTGCAGCAGCCCGAGGGCGTCCGCGCCCTCATCCACCGCATCAAGCAAGAGCTGGGCTACAACGTCTGGTGCTACACCGGCTACACATGGGAAGAAATAGAGAAAGACCCAGCGTTGCTCGACGTCATCCGCGAGCTCGACGTCCTCGTTGACGGCCCCTTCATCCAGCAGCAGCGCGACATCAGCCTCCGCTTCCGCGGCTCCCGCAACCAGCGCCTCATCGACGTCCAGGCCACCCTCACCACCAGCCACCTCACCCCCTGGCAATAACCCCCTTCCTCCACCTTCAGTATGCCGTGGCTCCCGCCACGCCCCCCCTCCCGCGTCAGTGTTCAGCTATGCCGTGGCTCCCGCCACGGCCCCTCCGCGTCACGTCGGTGTTCAAGCAAGCCATGTCTTCCGCCACGCCCCCTCCCGTGTCCCTCCTCCGCGTCACCCCCGGTCGCGTCAGTGTTCAACTATGCCGTGGCCCCCTCCCGCGTCAGCTCCCCGCGTCAGTGTTCAGCTATGCCGTGGCTCCCGCCACGGCCCCCTCCCGGCTACATTGACCAGCATCGGACAATATGTGTTCCAGAATTGCACAGGCTTGACCGACGTGAAGTTTGAAAACTCAATTATCGGTAATTACATGTTTGCTGGTTGCGCCAGTTTGACCGATGTGGTTCTCTCCGAGACCTTGACTCGCGTGGGTAACTATGCCTTCAATGGTTGCACGGGTATCAAGCACTTGACCCTGGGCGTGGGCATCACTACACTGGGTCAGAATGCTTTTGCTGGCTGCAATGCGATTGAGACGGTGACCTCCAAGAACGATATCGCCCCCTCGATGGGCAACGTCAACTGTTTCAACAACGTCTATAATGACGCTACGCTCTACATCCCCATCGGCGCTACCGAGGACTACCAGTTGACCAACTACTGGAATAAGTTTGCGCACATCGTTGAGAAGAACCTCGACGTTGTTCCTGGCGATGTGGACGGCGATGGACGCGTGGGCATCAGCGACGTGCCCTCTCTCATTGACTTGTTGCTCGGCGGCGGATCAATCGATAGTGCCGACGTGGACGGTGACGGTGTCGTGAGCATCAGTGACGTGTCGGCCTTGATCGACGGGTTGTTGAGCGGCAACTGATTCCCGGCAATACCCCTCCCTCTAGGGTAGAATCTGTTTTAAGACAAGCCCTTTGTTTGCGCAGTTGAAGTCAAACATAGGGCTTGTCTTGAAAAGAATTAGCGCAGATGCCATTGTTATTATAGAAGTCCCCTATAGTATTTATTGGCGTCCTTTTTCCTTCGTAGTGACAAAATCATCATTTTGTGTTGTCGCTTTCAGGAATATGTTGTACCTTTGCACCAAGTTATTGAACGTGTTGAGGTTCCTTGAGGCATTGAGTTTTGCAACACCCTCAGGGATCAAAAGGGAACCAGGTGCAATTCCTGGACAGTACCCGCTGCTGTAACTCCTCGATGACACATCGCGCGGCACATCATGCCACTGGTTGCAAACTTCAGTCTGCATCATCACCGGGAAGGCGCCTCGCGATGGGGGAGAAGTCAGAAGACCTGCCTACGCACGGCCTGCTTATCGTGGTTCACGCGGCACTTGAACCCTGGCGAAGGTGAGATGATGCAGAACTCCTTTTTTCTGCCCTTTTCTCTCAGTCATCACTGGCTACTGCCAGCCCATAACGTGTCGCATGATTCACAGCATGATGTGAAACTGATTATATGAGATGTGACATGAAGAAATCATTACTACTCGCAATCGTTGCGGCAGCGGTCACAGCGGCCAGCGCCGGCAACTCGCCCTACATAGCCCACGTGTATGACTATCTGCCCGGCCCGGGACAGTTTGTGAACGTCTTTCCTGCCTACAAGCCTGGTTACACCCAGGACAGTATCAACGCACAGATTGAGGCTTCGTTGTGCGGCGGACTGAATGGTTCGGTCAGCCTGGGCAGCTACGGCGGCTACATCGTCTTCGGCTTTGACCACCCGGTGGTCAACAAGCATGGCTACGATGTGAAAATCTATGGTAACGCGATGCAGAGCCAGGCCGTCACCGATCAGATGGGTGGCAGTTGTGAGCCTGGTATCATCATGGTGGGCGTGGACATGGATGGCGATGGTGTGCCCAGCGATGGCGACAAGTGGTACGAAATCAAGGGGAGCGACTATGACCGTTGCCAGCGGGACTTTGAGGTGACTTACTACAAGCCCGACGAGAACAAGGAGCGTGTGCCACATGCGAGCTGGAAGTTCATCAACGACATCACCTATGTCGCCTGGACCAGCAACGACCCCGACAATCCTGCGGGATATGTGTGGCGCAATACCTTCCACTCCCAGCCTTACTGGCCTCTGTGGATCGAGGACACGGAACTCACGTTCAGGGGGACTCGGCTGCCCAACAACTCGATCGACCTGAGTGGTGGCAAGGGTAACAACTGGTTCCAGCCTTTCTTTGGCGAGGGATATGCCGACAACCTGCCCAATGGTCAGGAACCGGGCTTCATGATCGATTGGGCCATCGACGAGGACGGCAATCCTGCCAACCTCGACCACATCGATTTTATCAAGGTCTATTGCGCGCAACTGGATTACTGCGGTTGGCTGGGCGAGGTATCGACCGAGGTCGCCGGTGCCGAGGATTTGCATCCCGATGCCGAGGGCGATGAACCGGGACCGGACCCGGGCGAATTCACGTTCACCAACGGTATCATCTTTGTCAACGAGGACCGCTACGGCCCCAACCAGGGCTCGCTCAATTTCTACAACTATGACTACGATGAGATGGAGTATAACGTCTATGCCTTCATCAATCCTGATACCAAGTTGGGCGTGACGACCCAGTATGGCCAGCTCTATGGCGACCACCTCTTTCTGGTGAGCAAGCAGGCCAACACTACCGAGGCGTCGGGCTCTACCGTGGGCGCTCGTCTGGCCATGCTCGATGCCACGACCCTCAAGCAGCAGGGCAGCATCCTGCGCTTCGGCCAGTCGCCCGATAGTGTGTATGATGGCCGCGCCTTCTGTGCTGTCTCTCCCAGCAAGGGCTACGTCTCGACCAGTTCGGGCATCTTTGTCATCGATGTGCCCTCCTTGAACGTCACGGGTTCTATCGACGGCACGATGTCCAGCGCCAGGGGTGACTACAACAGCTTGTATAAAGACCAGTGTGGCGACATGGTCCGCTTTGGACAGTATGTGTTTGCCGTTCAGCAGGGTAGGGGACTTCATGTGATCGACCCCGCGACCGATCGTGTGGTGAAGACGCTGCCGTTCCCCAGCATCGTCACCGTGTTTGTGACCGCTGGCGGCAACCTGTATGTGGCCAACAACTCTCGCGAGGTGTATGATGATGGAACTGGCCCCTATGAGGCTAACTTCACCCGCATCGACCCCGTCTCACTGGAGCCGGCTCAGGTCCATGTGCTCGACGGCCTTCACGGCGCCATGAGCTCGTGGGGGGCTTGGCGACCCTGCATGGTGTGTGTCGATCCCCATGCCGAGCGCGTCTATTACAACTACGACGAGTACCAGAACTACATCAGTGCCTATGACTTCTCAACGGGCGAGTTTACCGATGCCCTCATCTCTTTGCCCGAGGGTGTCAAGGTCAATTGGGATGGCACACGGGAACTGCAGGGCCTCTACTCGTCGGCTATCAGCTTTGACCCACACACTGGCGACATGGTGGTGCAGACGATTGAAGCCGCACCGCTCTCTTACCAGAATTTCAACCATAACTGGGTGCTCTTCTATGACCCTGCAACCCTGCAACTCAAGCGGCAGGTGAGGCTGCAAGATGCCTATTGGTTCCCGTCGATGGCGGTGTACCCCGATGTGTGCGCTCCCACGGTGAATGTTGCCGACATGACGTTGCCCCAAGGCCAGACTGGCGTGATTGACTTGATTCATGCCGTCAACGATGACGACAACTTGTCGGCTCTGGCGGTTACAACGGCCAGCAGCGGTGATGAGCGGGTCGCACGGGCTTGGGTCGATGGCACCAGCCTCCATGTCGAGGCAGTGGCCCAGGGCAGTACAACCGTCAAGGTGACGACCGACAGCAATGGCAAGTTGGCAACGACCTCGTTCACGGTGACGGTTTCCAGGGTTTCGATGCCTGGCGACGTGGACATGGACGGCAAGGTGGGCATCGAGGATGTGACCAGCTTGATCGATATGCTGATGGGCTCGGTGCTCACGGTCTATGACCCCGTTGCTGCCGATCTGGACCGTGATGGCGTCGTCGCAATTGCCGACCTTACTGTGCTGATAGACCTCTTGCTGAGTGGTAACTGATTGAAGATTAATTTGATGTTTAACCTATATAATTTTTAATTGACATGAAGAAGATTTTTACTTTTGCTGCAAGTGCCCTGATGGCTTCGGCTGCTTGGGCTGGTATCGTGACCCTGAACCTGAACAAGAACATCAACCCCGAGTCGTTGCAGTTCAACGACAATAGCATCTGGACCGAGTGCTATAACGATGTGGATTACACTTGGATGGAGTTTGGTGACGACAAGGGAGAGTTCATGATCTCACACCTGATTGATGGCGAGGGCGCATCTTGGGGTGGATACTACTGGGATGGCTTCTGCCCAGCTATCGGTGGCGATAAGACCGATTATGGCCTGCCTGGAGCGGCTGGAACCTGGACTTCCAACTATGGTGGATGTATGGCTGGTGGCGGTGCCGCCCTGGTCGATGGCAAAATTGTTGCCGACCCTGCCAAGCCTTATCTCGTGGCTTACTACAGTTCATGGGCTACCGAGGGTCCCAGCAATCAGGTCATGTTTGCCGACAAGAATGGTAACACATCATTCCAGCCCGTGGGTGTGTATGTGTGCAACCACCCCTGGCCCTACTATGGCTGTGTGCATGGTGACGGCTCAGCTCGTGCCTTTGAAGAGGGCGACCACTTTGATCTGACCGCTGTGGGCGTGGATGCCAATGGCAATGAGACCTCAACGACGATCAGCCTTATCGAGTTTGTCAATGGTGAGCTCCATGCACTCAATGACTGGACTTTCTTTGACCTCTCCAGCCTCGGCACGGTAGAGTATGTTTACTTTACCTTGTCATCAACCGACTCTGGTGCCTATGGTATGAACACGGCTTCCTATTTCTGCATGGACAGGTTTATGGTGATGACCGATTATCACACTGGCGTTGAGAGTGTTAATGCGTCAAAGCAGGTGGCATCCACCCAGTATGTCAACATGGCCGGCATGACCAGCGACAAGCCCTTCGACGGCATCAATATCGTGATCACATCCTACACCGACGGCACCACCACTACTGCCAAGGTCATCAAGTGATACAACACTGATATACGAACAACAATAGAAAATAGTATATAGTAACCTGATGTGTGAAAGTGCGTCCCCACGGCAGCGATGCCGCAAGGACGCACGTTTTTGTGACCTACGATTGCCGCCAACCGAAAACAATAGTTCTCGTTACACATTAATAATATATTATTAAAAGATGTGTGGCTTAAAAAATCTTGACTTTTTAAGTGCCTTTTTCCAAATTATTGACTTACCTTTGCAGCCGATTTTAGAAAAAAGTGTATAACTGACATTACAGATATGGCAAAAAACTTAGTAATTGTAGAGTCTCCAGCTAAAGCAAAAACCATCCAGAAGTTTCTGGGAAATGATTATAAGGTGATGTCAAGTTTCGGGCACATCCGCGACTTGCACAAGAAGAACTTTAGCATCGATGTGGAGAATGGATTCAAGCCGCTCTATGAGATTCCCGAGGATAAGGAAGAACAGGTCAAGAAACTCAAGGATGAAGCCGACAAGGCTCAGCTTGTGTGGCTCGCAAGTGATGAAGACCGCGAGGGAGAAGCCATCGCTTGGCACTTGTTTGAAGTGCTCGGACTGTCACAAGAGAACACCCGCCGTATCGTCTTCCATGAGATCACTGAACCCGCCATCCTCGATGCCATCAAGCATCCCCGCAATATCGATCTCAATCTGGTGGATGCACAGCAGGCACGGCGTGTGCTGGACCGCATCGTGGGCTTTGAGCTCTCACCTGTGCTGTGGCGCAAGATCAAGCCCGGACTGTCGGCTGGACGCGTCCAGAGTGTGGCGGTGCGCTTGATTGCCGAGCGTGAAAAGGAAATCAAGGCATTCAACAGTGAGCCTTATTACCGTATTACGGCTCAGTTCACGGGCGGCGAGGAGAAGGAGTTTACCGCCGAGCTGAATCGACATCTGGCCGACCATGAGGCCGCAATGGCATTCCTTGAGGAATGCAAGCAGGCTACATTCCAGGTGGCCGATGTGACCATTAAGCCGCTCAAGCGTTCTCCGGCACCTCCCTTCACGACCAGTACCCTGCAACAGGAGGCCGCTCGCAAGTTGGGTCTCTCGGTCAAGCAGACCATGAGACTGGCGCAACGGCTGTATGAGGAAGGTCTCATTACCTACATGCGTACCGACTCGGTCAACCTGAGCAATCTGGCGCTCAACGCCATCAGCAAGGAGATCAGCGAGCACATCGGGGAGCGTTACCTCAAGGTGCGCCACTACCGCACTACCAGCAAGGGGGCACAGGAGGCTCATGAGGCTATCCGTCCCACCTATATCAGTAACCACTCTATCACGGGTACACCTCAGGAGAAGAAGCTCTATGACCTCATCTGGAAGCGTACTATCGCATCTCAGATGGCCGATGCCGAACTCGAAAAGACTACCGCCAACATCCATGTGACGGGGCGCAAGGAGGTCTTTGTTGCCGAGGGCGAGGTAGTGAAGTTTGACGGTTTCCTCAAGGTCTATTTTGAGAGCACCGATGACAACGCACAGGCTTCACCCGAGCTGCACATGTTGCCCACCTTGTCACAGGGGGACAACCTCAATGCAGTGGCCGTGAGTGCCATCCAGCGCTATACCCAGCAGCCTAACCGTTACACCGAGGCTTCGCTGGTGCGCCGCCTGGAGGAACTGGGCATTGGCCGTCCTTCGACCTATGCTCCCATCATCTCCACCATACAGGACCGCCAGTATGTCGAGAAGGGTGAGGACAAGGGACAGAAACGTGAATATGAGGTGATGACCCTGAAAGCGGGCAAGATCACGAGGAGTAAAAAGAGCGAACTGTTCGGTGTCGAGAAGGGTAAACTCATTCCCACCGACGTCGGTATGGTTGTCAATGACTTCCTGGTGAAGTATTTCCCCTCAATCATGGACTACAACTTTACGGCCAAGGTTGAGAACGAGTTTGACGAGGTGGCGCAGGGACACGTGGAGTGGAACAAGGAAATCGCCGATTTCTATGAGGATTTCCATCCCAACATCAGCAAGGTCTCATCCTTGAGGCTGGAGCACAAGGTGGGTGAGCGCATCCTGGGTAATGACCCCAAAACGGGCCTGCCCGTCATGGTCAAGATCGGACGTTACGGCCCGCTGGTGCAGATGGGAAGTGCCGATAACAAGACCAAGCCGCGTTTTGCGTCGTTGCAGAAGGGGCAGAGCATCGAGACACTCACGCTCGAAGATGCGATCAAGCTGTTTGACCTGCCGCGCGAGTTGGGAGAATTTGAGGATAGCCCAGTGGTCATCGGAGTGGGACACTATGGCCCCTATGTGAAACACAATGGCAAGTATGTCTCAATTCCCAAGGAGTTTTCTCCCACTGCCATCACGCTCGACGAAGCGATTGGCCTCATCCAGGCACAGCGTGAAGCCGAGGCCAAGAAGGTGCTCAAAACATTTGACGAGGAGCCGGATCTCAAGGTGATGAACGGTCGCTATGGACCCTACATCGTGTACAAACAGCAAAACGTGAAAATCCCCAAGGGGAAGGATGCCGAATCGCTCACCCTTGAAGATTGCCGTGAAATAGTTGCCGATGAGGCTAATATCTCTAAGGGCGCTTCCCGTCGCCGTGCCACCAAGACCCGTTCGACGGCTACCAAAACTGCCAAAAAATAAGAGATACATTAAAGCTTTGCTTAAGGTTGTGTGTCTCAATATGTTGACACACAACCTTTTGTTTTTGATGCTTGTTGGGCTTGTTAAAGAAAATTCAATCTAAATTTCGATTTTTTTTCTTTTTTAGAGCCTGTATTAGAAAAAATCGTCGTAACTTTACCGACTGGAGAGAGAAACGATTTCGTTGACCGTTTCAAAATCCGTTTCCGCTTGATTTATATTAGTCTAGTAATTAGACTGATAAAGTATAAAACTTCAAGTAGAATTTAAGTTTTATCCAAGCGAGTCCAGCGGTTACATCGAGTAGAAAACAACTAAAACAAACCACAACAGAAAATTTTTGTAAATTATGTCATTTTTCAAATCAATCAAGAGCGCTTTTGGTGGCTCCGAGGGTGATGATTACGATGTTTACGGTCAGCCCACGACTTTTGTCAATCCGTTCAGCAAGGACAAGAATGTGCCTGAGCATGATAAAAATGAAACCAAGATAGAGGTGGACGAGCACGAGGAATATGCCATCGATGCTGAGTTTGCCGACAAGGCTGCGCGACTCATGAACGAGCACACTCAGGCCGTCATCGCTATGCTCAAGGGCGACTGGAAGAAGGAGCGTGAGGAGCTGATGAAAATGTCTGAGGATGCCAAGAAGATGGTCGAGGAGTCGAAGGAAAAGATGCAGGCCAACGAGGCCAACCGCAGGCAGGCTCAGAATCGCGCCGTGGAGCTGACCTCCAAGGTGGAGGAGCTTGAAGCAGCCCATGAAAAGCTCGAGATCGAGAAGAAGAGCCTGGAGAGCCGACTCAAGGCAATGGAGGTGCGCAGCGATGGTGCCGAGGAGTTGAGCAAGAAGGTGGAAGAACTGAATGCCACCATCTCCGACCTCCAGCGCCAGATTGAAGAGAAGGATGCCGAGATCGAGCGCCTCGACAATATGCCCCTTCCTGCCAATGATGGACCCACCATCGAGCAGCTCAACCAGCAGATTGAACAACGCGATGACCTCATCGAGCGTCTGCGTGGCAATGTTACTGAGCTTGAGGGCCGTTTGAATGCTGCTGCCGAGGAACTGAAGGGTGCCGAGGAGCTGCAGAAGGCTGTCGAGCAGGTCGAGGAGTTCAAGGACAAGAAGAATTCTGAGATAGCCTCGTTGCGTCAGCAGATCATTGACTTGCAGAAACGCTCGTCCGAGTATGATGAGTTGCGCAAGTCGCATGTCGTTCTCAAGGAAGAGAACGAGGGGCTCCAGAAGACCATCGAGCAGCTTGAGCAGGCCGCCAAGCAGAATGCCGAGGTGCAAAATCGTCGCAGCATCGACACGGGCAACCTCATCGATGGACTCAAGCAACAGCTCGCTTCGATGACGGCTGTGGCCGAGGACTACAAGCGCAAGTACAATTCACTGAGTGTGGATGGCAACGAGAAAGCTGCCAACTTTGCCAAAATCACTGCCGAGCGTGATGATGCCAAGGCTGAACTCAAGCGCACGCAGGTGATCCTTCAAAAGAAACAGCACGAGGCACAAGCCATGAACGATGCGATTGCCGAGAAAGATCGTCGCATTGCCGCCCTCATGGGTGAGATAGAGGAACTCAAGGCCGCCGCACAACGCCCTGCTCAGCAGGCTCAGTTCGCTGGCGGTGATTATGTCGCTGAGCCCGTAGCACAGGACGACCCCGCAATGGGCGCTATTGATGACATCGATTGGGCCGACGATGGCAGCATGCCTCCCCACCCGGGAGAGGATCCCCGTCAGCTTTCCCTCTTTTGATGGCAAAATCTATTTGTGATTTTTCAGGGAGCCGCCTCTTGGTGGCTCCCTGAAATCTTCTTGATGCCCCATGTTGATGGTTGCCCCCTCGTGATACTGGCATGTATTTATTTAGTTTTATATAATGTGTAAAAAGCATGATTTGAAGGAATTTTGCCATTCATTTGTTAATGTGAGTTAAATATTGGATTTTTTCTTCGGAATATTTGGC
>CAMVAP010000060.1 GCA_947165485.1 uncultured Prevotellaceae bacterium | reverse complement strand
CCCGCCACGGCGCTGGTTCTCAGTAGCAGTGTCCCCTATGCCGTGGCTCCCGCCACGGCGCTACTTCAGCTCATGCGCGTCTTGTAATCGATATAGTCAAATTCTCGTAGCACTTCAACCGTGCCGTCCATCCTTTTCAGCAGGATAGACGGGTGCTGGATGCCGTTAAACATATTGGTCTTGACAGTCGTGTAGTGGTTCATGTCCTCAAATGTGATGCGGTCGCCACGCTCCAGCGGCTTCTCAAAGCTCCAGTCTCCCACATAGTCCCCACTCAGGCAAGAATTACCGCCCATCCGGTAGGTGGGTTTTGACGGGTCCACTTCGTCGAGCGCTTGGGTGATGACAGGCTTGTAGGGCATTTCCAGGCAGTCAGGCATGTGGCACGCAAACGACACGTCCACAATGGCCGTGTTGATGCCACTGTTGCTCACCACATCCACCACACTGGCTTCCAGATCCCCCGTTTGCCAGCACCAGGCACTGCCCGGCTCCAGAATGATGTGCAGATGAGGGTATGCGCCCTGGAATGCGCCCAACACCTGCTCTAGGTGCCCGATGTTGTACCCCTTGCGGGTCATCAAGTGGCCTCCGCCCATGTTGATCCACTTGAGCCGTGGCAGGAATTGCCCAAATTGCTGTTTCAATGCCAGTAACACCTTTTCAAGGTCAAAGCTTGTGCTCTCGCACAGGGCATGGAAATGGAATCCCTCTATCCCCTCGGGCAACTCCTTGAGGTCACTGGCCTGCACACCAAAGCGTGAGCCAGGGCAGCAAGGGTTGTAGATGTCGGTCTCGATGACCGAGCACATGGGGTTGACCCTCAATCCGCAACTCACCGGTTCACCAGGCCAGTCGGCATTGTGCTGCTTCATGCGGTCGGCAAAGCGCAGGTATTGCTCTACCGAGTTGAACGTGATGTGGGAACTGCCGGCAATATAGGCATCGATGGTGTCGTCGGTATAGGCGGGACAGTAGGTGTGGGCGCGGCATTTCAATTCGTCATTGGCCAGCAACATCTCATTCACCGAGCTGGCGGTGGACTCAATGCCATATTCCCTGAAGATGTCAAATGTCCTCCACAACGCGTTGGCCTTGAAGGCCATGATGATATCCACTCCTGTGCGCTCGGCAACACCGGTGATCAGTTCGATGTTCTTGCGCAGTTTCTCCTCATACACGATATAATATGGTGTCTTGTACTGTTCCATTCGTTTTTCTGTCAGGCTTTATTGTTTATTAGAGAATCTCAAATCGGGCATACTTGAGCAGCAGCTTGCGAGTTTGCCCGTCATTGAAGGTGACATCAATCTTGGTGTCGCTGGTGCTGGTGTCAATGAGTGTCACCGTGCCACGGCCAAAACGTGGATGCAGGATGTCGCTGCCCTCATGCAACTCCTCGGCCACATGGATGGCAAAATTCCCCTTGGCTTGAGGTGCAGGCTGTGGGGGTGGGGTGGGGCGTGACGGTGTTAAAGGCTTGGGCATTGCGGGCCTTGTCGTGGTGGTGCGTGGCATTGACTCGGTATCATATCTTGATGCCGTTGGTTCCTCATCATCCCAGCGGAATCGCTTGCGGGTGGGCGCGGGTGACGAATTGGTGCTGCCCATCAGCAGGTACTCGGGGGCAATATCTTTCAGGAAACGGCTGATGACGCAACTCTTGGTCTGGCCGTTATGGTAACGCGATGTGGCATAGGTGATGACACAGTTCACCTCGGCACGTGTGATGGCTACGTAGAGCAGGCGGCGTTCTTCCTCGATTTGGTACAGCGAGCCTGCACTCATGGCACTCGGGAAGAGGTCTTCCTCGACGCCCACAATGATGACGTTACGGAACTCCAGCCCCTTGGCGGCATGCACGGTCATCAGGGTGACCTTTTCTCCGTCAGGATCGTTCATGTCCTGGTCGGTGAGTAGCGAGGTCTCGGCAAGGAAATCTCCTATCTGGCAATGCTCGTCGCCGCTCTCCTCCTTGCCTTGCTGGAAATCACTCACGGCATTCATCAACTCATCGAGGTTCTCGATGCGGCTGATGTTCTCGGGAGTGGTGTCGCCCATCAGGACGCTCTTGATGCGGCTGAGGCGTATGGTCTCTTGGGCTACGGTCAAGGCATCACTTCCATTCTGATTCAGTTCTATCAATTCCTTCAGCAGGGTGGTAAAGGTTTCCAGCTTGGTCAGTGTGCCGCGATTCACGTTGAGGCCGTATTTCTCGGCATGGTTTATGACCTGCCACAGGCTCACGCCGCCTTGTGTGGCGCAGTGGGTGATTTTGCCCACGGTGGTGTCGCCGATGCCGCGTGACGGGTAATTGATGACACGTCTCAGGGCCTCGTCATCATCGGGGTTGATGACGAGCCTGAAGTAGCAGATGGCATCCTTCACCTCCTTGCGTTGATAGAATGATAATCCGCCGTAGATGCGGTAAGGTATGGCATTGCGCATGTTGCCATGCTTGTCACGGCGACCTCCGTTGCTCAAGGCTTCCTCCAGCACACGCGATTGGGCGTTGGTGCGATACAGCACGGCATAGTCTTCATAGCTATCGCCTTGCCGTGCCTTCAATGCCGCAATCTGGTTGGCGACAACATAGGCTTCCTCATAGTCGCTGTAGCACTGGATAACCGGGATGCGGTCGCCCACCTGGTTCTTGCTGAACAGGTGCTTGGCAATCTGTCCTTTATTCTTCTCGATGAGGCTGTTGGCGGCATCGGTAATAGTCTGGGTAGAGCGGTAGTTGCGTTCCAGCTTGAATGTCTTGAGTTCGGGATAGAACCGTTGCAGGCGCAGGATGTTCTCGATGTTGGCACCGCGGAAACTGTAGATGCTCTGGGCATCATCACCCACGACGCACAGGCGGTTATATTTCTTGCTCAGCTGATGGACTATCAAGTGCTGTGAGAAATTGGTGTCCTGGTACTCATCGACAAGGATATAACGGAAAAAAACCTGGTATTGCTCCAGTACATCGTCATTGTCGCGCAGCAAGATGTTGGTGTACAGCAACAGGTCATCAAAGTCCATCGCTCCGGCAATGCGGCAACGGTTCCAGTATGCTTTATAGATGTTGACTGTATCGGGACGCTGGGCATCGCGGTCAGCATTGATGAGACCTTGGTTGCGGGCATAATCTTCGGGAGTGATCAGACCATTCTTGGCATTGCTGATCTGGGTCTGTATCGTAGCGGGCTTATAGACTTTATCGTCGAGTCCCATGTCCCTGACGATGAGTTTGATCAGCGATCGGGAATCACTCTGGTCATAGATGGTGAAATCGGGCTTGAAGCCGATGCGATCGGCATTGCGGCGCAGCAATCGTGAAAAGATCGAGTGAAAGGTGCCCATCCACAGTTGGGCAGCCACATCAGGGCCTGCAAGCGGCTCGATGCGCTCTCGCATCTCGCGGGCGGCCTTGTTGGTAAACGTGAGCGCCATGATGCGCCACGGCTCGTAGCCCTGCTTGAGCAAGTGCACAATTTTATAGGTCAGCACGCGCGTCTTGCCCGAGCCGGCCCCTGCAATCACCAGCTGCGGCCCGTCACAATACTCAACCGCTGCACGCTGCTGTTCATTCAATTTCTCGAGATAGTCTTCATTCATGGTCACAAAAATACAACTTTTTAAATTATTGTCCAAGTTGTTCAAGCAGTCGATTCATCAAGAATTGTTACAAGTCGTTGTAGTTAGGTATTTCCTCCAGGAAGCGATAAGAGTTGTTGTCGTAGTCGATCTTGCAGCAATAGTGGTTCAGGCCGTTGCTCACGATCAAGTAATGGGCGTGTAGTACCATGTTGTAGCGCACGATTTGGTCAAATGTCTTTTGGGTGATGTGTATGCTCGGTGCCTTGTATTCCACAATGACCAGGGGTTGCCCGGTGCGGTCGGCCACCACAGTGTCACAGCGGCGGGCAATGCCGTTCTGGGTCAACGACACCTCGTTACCCATCAGCGCAGCAGGAAAAGCTCTCTCGTTGATCAGCATTTCGACAAAGTGCTGGCGCACCCACTCCTCGGGCGTCAAGGCCACCCAGCGGTCACGCAGCCGGTCCCAGATGGCCCACGAGCCATCCTCCCGCTTCCTCACCTTATACTCATATTCCGGTAAATTCAACTCCACCATCACAATCAATATAATATTGTGTACAAATTTAGTCATTTTCCACCATATACCGTGTATTTCACCAATAAAATAACAAATTGGGTAAAAAAGGGACGGTTCTTTTGATGTAATTTTTCCTGAATGTGTGATGGGGATTCAGGGTATGTGTCTCAACGGCATCTTTATCTTGACATTTCTCGCTTGCGATAGCAGCCATAATGGGAAAAATGATGTATATTTGTGGCATTGAATTGTACAATGATTATGAAACAGATTTTTCTTATTGTCGCTGCTTTCCTGGTATCGGTCGAAATACTGGCACAGCAGTTTGATGACTACTTTGTGGATCGCACGTTGCGTCTCGACTATATTTTTGCCGGAAATAACCGTGACCAGCAGATTTATTTTGAACAGGCCTCTTCCACACCGCGATGGGCAGGACGCAGGAGCCGCCTTGCCGATGTCCCCCTCAAGGGTAATGGGCAGATAACAGTAAAGGATCATGCTACGGGTATGACCTTGTTTGTCCACACGTTCTCCACGCTATTCCAGGAGTGGCAAGCTACCGAGGAGGCCACTAAGGTCAACCGCGCATTTGCTGCCAGCTACAACATTCCCATGCCCAAACAGCCTGTCGATGTAACAGTTTCGCTCACCGATTTCCATGGTGCTGTGGTCGGTGCTATGACCCACACCATTGACCCCGCCGACATTCTCATCCGTCAGCTGGGCGACAATGGCATCCCTTATCATTACATCTGGAAGGGACAAACGCTTCCCTTAAAGGGAAAAGCAACAGACCAGCCAGGTCAACGTGATTACACGCCCACCGATGGTCCGCTTGACGGTGATCCCGATATCACCAACTGCATCGACCTCGCCATTGTTGCCGAGGGCTATACACGTTCTCAGATGGGCAAGTTCTACATTGACTGTCAGCGTGTCGTCGATGCCTTGTTTGCTCACGAACCCTTCACGTCGCTCAAGAATCGCTTCAACGTTGTGGCTGTGGCTGCCGAGTCGCTTACCAGTGGCCCCAGTGTGCCGCATCTGGGACGATGGAGTTCAACCCCCGTGGGTACCCATTACGATACTTTCTACAGCGATCGCTACCTGATGACACAGGACATCCATCGCTTGTATGATGTCCTTTCTGGCGTCCCCTTTGAGCACATTATTGTACTGGTCAACAGTGACACATACGGTGGCGGTGGCATTTATAACCAGTTGACTGTCACCACGAGCGACCATCCCACATTTCATCAAGTGCTGGTCCACGAGTTCGGTCATGCCTATGCAGGATTGGGCGATGAGTACTTCTACGATGACGCTTACGAGACCATGTATCCCGCTGATACCGAGCCCTGGGAACCAAATCTCACCACGCTGGTCGATTTCCAGAGCAAGTGGGCCGACATGCTGCCCAAGGGTACTCCCGTTCCCACTCCAGCCGACCCCAAGGTCCCCAACTACCGCAAGATTACCAATGACAAGGAACAACGTCTGCTCGATGCCGCAACGCAGCGAGTGGGTGTCTTTGAGGGCGGTGGCTATCAGTCCAAGGGCGTTTTCCGCCCAGCCCAAGAATGCCGCATGAAGATCAACGAGGTCTCCAAGTTCTGCCCTGTGTGCTCCCGTGCCATCCAACGCATCACCGACTTCTACACCTCACATTAACCAAGTTAACCTAAACAACCAGACATGGCAGTAAAACGAGAAACGGTCACGTTCACCACATTGAGTAAGGAAATCAAGGGTGGTAACTTCAGGAACATCTACGTCCTGCAAGGCGAGGAGCCCTATTATATCGACCGCTTGCAGCAACTCATTATCGACACAGCGCTTACCGAGGATCAACGTGACTTCAACCTGTCGTTGTACTATGGCAACACGGCCAATGTGCGCGAGGTCATCAGTGCGTGTCAGCAATATCCCGCTTTCTCCGAGCGCAAGGTCGTGGTGGTGCGTGAGGCGCAACTCATTCCCAAGCAGCCTGGCCACAAGAACGATTTGGACATTTTCGCGGCCTATGCCGAGAAGCCTCTTCCCACCACCATACTCGTCATTTGTCACAAGGGTGGGGTGCTCAAGAGTAAACCCTTTACCGATGCGCTCAAGGCAAACAAGACAGGTATCGTATTCAGTTCCAACAAGGTGCGTGAGGGACGTGACTTGGAAAACTTGATTGTCAGCTATGCCAACTCACTGGGTTGCAATATCGACAGCAAGGCTACCAGTATGCTGGCCGACCACATCGGCACCGACATCAGTCGCCAGTTCAGCGAACTCGACAAGTTGGCTATCCTGAGTGACGACAAGAACATTACACCCTTGCTCATCGAGCGCAATGTGGGTATCAGCAAGGATTTTAATACATTTGAGCTGGAGGATGCCCTGGCACGCCGTGATGCCGCCAAGGCCTTCCGCATCGTGGACTACTTTGAACGCAATCCCAAGAATAACCCCATACAACCGGCCATAGCTATGCTGTTTTCCTTCTTCTCTTCGGCTTTGATCGCATCAACAGCTCGGGAGAACTCCCCGGAAACCATCATGTCGCTCGTGGGCACCACGAGCACATGGCGAGCCCGCAAGTTCATCGATGCCACCCGCATGTACAACACACGTTCTTTGATCAATGTTATCGGCTACCTGCGCGAGTGTGACACCCGCAGCAAGGGTATCGGCTCCCGTCAAGACCAATATGCCCTGCTCAAGGAGATGGTCTATAAAATCCTACATGCTTAATAATTAACCAGAATGTATTTTTAGAGATATGAAACAATTGATTATTGTACTTGTTGGCTTATTGTTGACAGCACTTGACGGTTATGCCGTCGCTAAATATGCGGGCGGAGATATATCACTCCTGACCCGGTATGAAGAAAAAGGTACCATTTATTACAATGAAAATGGTGTTAGAATCACCAATATGCTCGACTACCTCAAGGACCAAGGCCTCAACGCAATGCGCGTCAGGCTGTTTGTCGATCCTTCCAGGGCCAATGCCGAGGATCAAGGAGAGGGCGTGTGTCAAGACTTGCCGTTTGTGATGGCGCTCGGCCAGCGCATTAAGGCTGCCGGATTCAAATTGCTGCTCGACATCCACTATAGCGACACCTGGACCGACCCGGGACAGCATTCCACCCCAGCATCATGGACCGTAACCAGCGCTCTAGGTGACAGCGTGTATAGTTACACCTGCCGTGTGCTCAACGCCATGAAATCGGTGGGCGCCACACCCGATTTCATCCAGGTGGGAAATGAGGTGACCTATGGCATGATGTGGCCCACAGGGCATTGCTATCCCAGCGGTGCCAATTATGGCACAACTGGCTCGTTTGCTACATTTGCCAACTATCTCAAGCAAGGCATCAGGGCTTGCCGTGAGCTATGCCCAGCAGCCAAGGTCGTTATCCATACCGAGATGGGCCGCACCAGCAACGTGACCGCATTTTACAATACGCTCAAGAATTACACGACCGATTTTGACATTATCGGCTTGAGCTATTACCCCTACTGGCATGGTGACCTCACTGTGCTCAATGGCCTGCTTAACGATCTTGAGACTTCCTATCCCGATAAGGAGATACAGATTGTGGAAACCGGTTATCCTCATGCCTACTATCCCAGTGGCGCTTCCTATGACCTGCAATCCACCTGGCCCGCGACCGAGGCCGGCCAGAAGGCCTTTACCACAGCACTGGTGACCACACTCAACGCTCATCAATCGGTGACGGGGCTGTACTGGTGGTTTCCCGAGGCCAACGAGTATGGCATCAACTACACCAATCATGTGACCACCGACTGGTATAACTGCGGATGGTGGGACAATGCCAATGGCCAGGTGATGGACGCTCTCTTTGAGACTGTGCACTTCCTCGATAATAGTACCGTAGAACCCACCGACAGCGCTACCCTTTACATCGTGGGCGGGGAGAGCAGCTGGAGCCTGACCCAACCGATGGGTAAAATGACCAACCTGGGTAATGGCACCTATGTGGACACAATTACCGTTAACGCTTCCATCTACTTTGTGTTTGCCGATGGTGGCCCCGAGCTGTGGAATAATGACTGGACCGCGTTTAACAGCACTTATCGTTATGGTCCCACTTCAACCATGACAGTCAACGTGGGCAGCCAGTACACTACTGCCAAGCGTGATAACAATTCCTCTTATTACTTCACGGGTAATGGCAGTGATTACCGCTTCACGTTTGATGCCGACAACCTGACCTTCAAGATTGAGTTGATAGAACCTCAACCCGTTGTATTGCTTGGTGATGTCAATGATGACGGCTTAATTTCAATCGGTGATGTTACCACACTCATTGATTATCTCTTGAGTGCCAACACGGTGGTCATCAATGCCGTCAATGCCGACATCAATTTGGACCACGAGATTTCCATTGCCGATGTGACCATGCTGGTTGACATGTTGTTGTCAGCCAACTGATAGGGGACTTATGAATAGAGTTTGGCTGGCTACATCCAGCTATAGTAAAATGCATTTACCAATAACATTTGATATATGAAGAAAAAAATATTGTTTGCCCTTTTATTATTGCTGTCACTCACCCTGGGCTATGCCCAACTGCTGGGTGGCGGTAATGGACTGCAATCGCCCACCATGGGTGGCGTGCGTCAATACTTGGAAGAGCGCCAGTTGTTATCAAGTCATCCGAATCAGCGGGGTGATATGCCTGCCAAGTATGTCCCCTCACGCATGGTGGATGGTGTTGAGATGATAGATGCCTTTATTGCCGTCGATGGGACAGGGACGCTTGATCAGCTGCGAGCTGCAGGGGTGATCATCAACTGTGAGTTTGACGGTTTTGTTACTGCTCATATCCCTGTAGCACGTTTGATTGATGTGTCGAGGATCGATGGTGTCAAGGATATAGAGATCAGCCGTGTCCTCGACCAGTGCACCGATACCACATTGAGCGTTACCCGGGCCGGGCAGGTCATCGATGGTAGCGCCACGGGCTTGCCTATGCCCTTTGATGGTAGCGGTGTGATCATTGGTATCATCGATAGCGGCTTTGACTATCAGCACAGTGCTTTCAAGAATGCTCTGGATCCCAGCAAGAGCCGCATTGTCAGGATTTATGATCCCCAGGATGCTACGGGCCACCCTGTGATAGTAGGGGATAATGTGCTGGATGGATCAGTGTTTATGGGTGACCAGATTGATACCTTGAAATATGACACCAAGGGCACACATGGCACCCACACTGCAAGTATTGCCGCAGGGCGTCACATGGGACCTTACGGGGGCATGGCTCCTGGTGCCGACATCGTGTTGTGTTCCTCGCGAACGTTAAACACGGGCATCAACGAGATCGAGGTGGCCAATTGCATCAAGTATATCTTTTCCTATGCCGATAGTGTGGGCAAGCCTTGCGTGATCAGTCTGAGTGTGAGCACCTCGGCTGGCTCTCATGACGGTAAGGAATACCTGACTAAGGCCATCAACCAATCGGTGGGACCAGGCAGAATCTTTGTCATCGCCGCGGGCAACAATGGAGCCAAGAATTTCTATGTCCATGGACCCGCAACCAGGCAGGCTCCCTGCAATGTGTTGATAGATTGCTCCTCCAATAACGCCGATGACAACTATTTCTACAATAACCTCGCCCTTGAGAGCTGGATTAGACAGCCAGGCGCCCGTCCTTACGTCACTTTCCACATCCTTGATAAAACCACTAACAAGATTGTTTGGGAATCCGCCCCTGTGACTCAGACCTCAACAATTTCACATAGTTTGGTAAAAGATTTCTTTGAGCCAAATCCTTCGGTGGGCAATACGGGATTCCTTTATGCCTCGATCACAATGAATGTCAATAACAGTAAGTTCAAGGTCACGTCTAAGATTTCCAATTTGCGGTCCAAGTCCTATTACTATGGAGCTGACGGGAAGATCATTAGTAACTACCGCCTGGGCATGAGCATCTATCCCCGATTTGTGGACAGTATCTATGTCGATAACTGGATGGGAACCAGTGTTGGGGCGTTTGGTAAAATGACGGCACCTGTCTATATCGACACCATCAGTGATCAGGGCGAGACGGTCACGGTAGAGATGCCCAATTACTATCGTATCCCCGACTTTTCCAGTTCGATTGGTAGCTATGCCGTTGGCGACTCGATCATCTCGGCTGGATACTATAATGGTAAAAACAAGTATTTTGCTCTCAATAGGGATTCGGTGGTTTTAGAACCGTGGATTACAGTGGGGAGCATCAACGGCAACTCGGGATTTCAGTCTCCTGGTGCGGGACCTACGGGTATGCCTTTGCCCACGGTTACGGCACCTGGATATAATGTCGTGGCTGCGGGCAGTCAATACTCCTATTATAGTATTGCTGGCCGTGGTGAACTCGTCATGAGGGACGAAGAAGGCAGCCTGTGGGGTATCATGTCGGGTACCTCGATGGCAGCCCCAACTGTAGCTGGAATTATCGCACAGTGGTTACAGGTGAATCCCAAACTGAGTCCTAGCCAGATCAAGAATGTGATTGCACAAACGGCCATCAAGGATAACTTCACCCTAGCTAATAACAGGTTTGGCCCCAACGGTAAGATTGATGCGCTGGCTGGTGTTCAATATCTGTTTGACAATGGCCTTGCCTTGATGGTGGGTGATGTGAATGACGATGGCTTGGTTTCAATACGCGATGTGATATTGATGATCGACTATTTGCTCGGCACCGAAATGGCTGGGTTTAACCATTATGCTGCCGACGTGAGTCGTGATGGTGTCATTACAATCAAGGATGTCACGATGCTCGTTGACTTCTTGTTATCGGGGGAAAATGATACTGAAGAAGTACACGTTTTTTAATGAAGAATCTGTATAAGTGTTATAATTTGACAAAATGAGGAAAAATGTAGTAGTCATAGTCGCGATGGCTTGTTGCCATCTGCTGGCTTGGGCACAAGCTGTAGTGCCTTATTCTGTACAGCAATTCCTGGAAGAGCAGTCATGGCGCGCCGTCACGTCTGCCAAGGCTTTTGCGCCCATGTATGTCTCGCCCAGGCTTATCGACGGCCAGGAAATGGTTGATGCCTTTATTGCCATTAGGCATGAGGGGGTTGTCATGGCTTTGCAGCAGGAAGGGGTGCGCGTGAATAGCCTTTTTGATGGATTTGTTACAGCACAGATTCCGTTGGATCGCCTCAAGAGCGTATCTCTCTTACCCGGTGTCAGCGATGTGGAAATCAGTAGGCGTGTAGAGTTGTGTACCGACTCGACATTGAGCGTCACCCATGCTGGTCAAGTCATCAATGGCGGGTCCAACGGCTTGCCCATGGGCTATGACGGTAGCGGAGTCATCGTTGGAATTATCGACAAGGGCTTTGATTTTCAGCACCGTGCCTTCAGGAGCAATGCTGACCTGAACGCCACTCGCATCGTTAGGGTCTATAATACGATGGATGAAAGTGGTCATCCTGCCCGTTACAACAAGACCAGTAAATTGCCGGGATCGGTTTTCATGGGAGATGAAATCTACTCATTGACCACCGACAGCAATGGCGATTCACACGGAACCCACACGGCGGGTATCGCTGCCGGGTCACACGTCAATGGCTATGGTGGAATGGCTCCTGGTGCCGACATTGTGATGTGTGCCGTCTCTAGGAACGATGGAGGCTTGTCGATTGTGGAACTGGCTAACTGTGTGCGCTACATCGACAGCTATGCCGATAGCGTGGGCAAACCCTGTGTGATGAGCTTGAGTATCAGTGTTCCCGCTGGGCAACACGATGGTAATGACTATTTCTCCAAGGCCGTGGCACAACTGATGGGCAAAGGACGCATCTTTGTAATCTCGGCTGGCAACACGGGACACTATCCCTATTATGCCCACAAGCAGATCACCCCCGACAGCCCCATGAATCTGTTGTTTAACAGCAAGAGCGATGCTAATGCTGATTCTACCTACAGATATTCCTACATGCTTTCCGAGATCTGGATGAGGACTTCTTATAGGCGCTTTAATTTCAAGTTTCACATTCTGGATGTCAATACTGGCAACATCGTTTGGGAATCTGAGCAATATAATGATGATATGCAGATTAGTGCTGCGGCCATCAAGAACTACTACAATTCTGACGCTAGTGTCGATACAACGGGCTATATCAAGGTCACCCGCCGAACGTCTTCCGATGGCAAGAAATCGGTGTTGAGTGTCTCTTTGCGCAATCTCGTTAGCCAGAAGTTCACAACGGTAGGAGGCCAGAAAAAGAGCCGATATGCCATCGGTATCAGTCTCACTCCTCAAACCAACAGCCTGTGTGATGTTGACGCATGGGCTGGCAATTCCTATGCCGGCTTTGGCTCTTATCATGGTCAAGTGACTACCATCGACGGTAACATCTTCCCCTCGGGTTTCTATACCAGTGGCAACGACTCGTGTTCTATCGGTACCTATGCGGTCAATAAAACTATGATTTCGGCTGGTGCCTATGCTGCCCGCAATAGTTATTATTCCTATTCACAGCAGAGGGTGATTATCGATAAAAATGTGACGGTGGGTGATATTGCTGACTTCTCTAGCTATCAGCTAGAGGGCGCAGGACCCACCGGTGAAGCCTTGCCCACGGTGTGTGCCCCTGGCATCGATGTGGTGTCGGCAGCCAGCAGATACTCTTATTTTGCCAATGGGCATGTCAACACGGTGATGAAAACCGCTGATGGCTGCCTGTGGGGAGTGATGTCAGGCACCTCGATGTCGGCGCCGACGGTAGCAGGTATTATTGCCCTATGGTTACAGGTGAACCCTGAACTCACACCCAGCCAAGTCAAGGAAATCATCGCCAAGACCGCGATCCGTGATAATTTCACAATGGGTGTCAACAAGGGACATTTTGGCCCCAATGGCAAGATTGATGCGCTGGCAGGAATACGCCAAGTGCTGGCCGACATGGGCTATCGCACCGGTGACGTGGATAGTGACGGGAAAATCGATATCTATGACTTGACTTGCCTCATTGATTACCTCTTGGGACAAAACCCCGCAGGCTTTTCGGCCTACGGGGCTGATGTGGATTGTGATGGCGTGATTGATATCAACGACCTCTCAGTTCTGATCGATCTCCTGATCAATGGTGGTGTCTAGTCCATCGTGTGGAGCGATCGTTACTTGCTGTGGTCAATCAAGTTGTGGCCTGTCATTTCCTTGGGTTGTGGCAGGCCCATGATGTGCAGGATGCTGGGTGCCACATCGGCAAGACGGCCTGTGTTGATGATCAGCTCTGGATCTTCGGTGACATAGATGATGGGCACGGGGTTCAACGAGTGGGCCGTGTTGGGTGTGCCGTCGGCATTGATGGCATGGTCGGCGTTACCATGGTCGGCAATGATGATGACCTCATAGCCCGTGGCACGTGCGGCCTCGACTGTATCGTGAACACAGCGATCAACGGCCTGGACTGCCTTGCAGATAGCGTCATATACACCCGTGTGACCCACCATGTCGCCATTGGCATAATTCACGACGATGAAGTCATATTTGTCCTCGCGGATGGCCGCTACCAGCTTGTCACGAACCTCAAATGCACTCATCTCAGGCTTCAGGTCATAGGTTGCCACATCGGGAGAGGGAACCAGAATACGGTCCTCGCCATCAAATGCCTGCTCGCGTCCTCCGCCAAAGAAGAAGGTCACATGAGCATATTTCTCGGTCTCGGCGATGTGCAGCTGCCGCTTGCCCAGGCTTGACAGGTACTCCGACAGCGTGTTATCCACATTCTCCTTGGGGAACAGGACATGCACGTCCTTGAACGTCGGGTCATAGGGGGTCATGCAGTAGTATTGCAGCCCCTTGATTGTCGTCATCCCGTCACCAGGCTTGTCTTCCTGGGTCAAGGCGATGGTGATTTGCTTAGCGCGGTCGTTGCGGAAGTTGAAGAAGATGACCACGTCACCCTCCTGGATGCGACCATCTACAGTGTTGTTGACGATGGGCTTGATGAACTCGTCGGTCACGCCCTCGTCATAAGACTCCTGAATGGCCTTCACCATGTCGTCGCTTTGCTTGCCGATGCCCTGAGTGAGCATGTCGTATGCGACCTTGATACGGTCCCAGTTGTTATTGCGGTCCATGGCATAGTAACGGCCAATGACGGTAGCAACCGTTCCGGCACTCTGCTTGCAATGTTCAACCACCTGTGACACAAATCCCTTGCCACTCTCGGGGTCGGTGTCGCGACCGTCCATAAAGCAGTGGACAAACACGCGGTCCAGACCATAGTTCTTGGCTATATCACACAAGGCCATCAGGTGCTCCAGGGAACTGTGTACACCTCCCGTGCTGGTAAGGCCCATGATGTGTAATGCCTTGCCTGTTTCCTTAGCATAGCTGTAGGCGCTCATGATCTCGGGATTCTTCATGATGGATCCGTCACCGATGCTCTTGTTGATCTTCACCAGATCCTGATAGACGATGCGACCGCCACCAATGTTCAGGTGACCCACCTCGCTGTTACCCATCTGTCCGTCGGGCAAGCCCACGTCCTCACCACTGGCAAGCAGGGTGCTGTGGGGGTAGGCAGCGCGCAGGAAATCAAGATAAGGCGTTGCTGTGCTGTGAATGGCGTTACTACGGCCTTTGGGGCCTTCACCCCATCCGTCCAGTATCATTAATAATGCTTTTTTCTTCTCCATAACAGTTATTATAAAAATTTTACCTAATTTGAAATTTCGTGACAAAGTTACTGCAAGTAGAGCGCAGTGCCAAACAAAAACACATTTTTGTGTGACACCTCTCGTGGTGAGGCTAATCTAGCGCTTACTGATTTCAATGACGGCATACTCAGAGTCGGTTCCAATGCGGAACTTGCCGCCCCAGATGCCCATGCCTGAACTGATGTAATAGTCGGTTGCTCCACGCTTCCAGGGACCATAGTCACACTCATACATGGACTTGGTCACCCAGTTGAGGGGCCAGACTTGTCCGCGATGGGTGTGGCTGCTCAGTTGCAGGTCCACGCCACTTTGCTCTGCCTCTTCCAGGTGATAGGGTTGGTGGTCGAGAAGAATGGTGTAGTTGTCATGAGGAACATGGCTCATGAGTTCCTTCACACTCTTGCGGTGGCGGTTACTGCGATCGTCACGCCCCACGATGGTGACACCGTTGATGGTGATCGTGCTGTCACGCAGCAGACCGATGCCGGTTTGACCGATCAGGTCAAGCGACTTGTCAATGCCCGTGATGTACTCGTGATTTCCCAGACAGGCCAGTGTGGGCGCGTTCAGGCGGCGCAACTCATTGGCAGTTCCTTGGGCTATCAAGGGGCGCACGTTGCCATCAATGAGGTCGCCGGCGATGAGAATGAGGTCGGCTTGCTCGGCATTGATGAGGTTTACCCATCGGGCCACCTCGGCACGGCGGTTGTGGAAACCGGCGTGCAGGTCGCTCAGCATGACAATCTTGAGCGGACGCTCTAGTGGCTTGTCGGTTGTCAGGTGGATCTCTCGACGCTGCTTGTTGTTGTAATGGATGTTACCGCCGATAAAGGTGACAAGCATCACTCCGGCAAGGACCAGCGTGGTGATGCCGTTGCTCTTGAGCCACGGTGCAGGCACGAGGTGAACAAGCCTCCCGATGTCAAGCAACAAGAATGCCATCAACAGATAGAACGCAATGATCAGCCAGGAATTACCTATCTCATACATGGCCGTTGCAACTCCCAGCGGCACACTGTCACTCTTGAACTGTAGCACCATGCAGGCTAGAGCCAGCAACATCACCACCATGATGATAACTTTTACCGCTGTGGAAACTGGTAATAACCGCCACACATGCCACATCACGTAACCTTGCATGACCAGCATGACGGTCAACGCAACAATAAAGAATTTTGCCATTGAAATCTATTTTTAGGGCAAAATTACAAAGAATCACGTTAACATGACTGAAGTGTGGATAGAATTAACTATTTTTGTGGATTGTTAGATAATGTCTCATGAAGGAAAAAGAACTATTGGATATCGTGAAGCTGCGACTGGGCATCGACTCGCTTAATGACATGCAGCGGCAGGCTCTGGAATCGTGGAAATCGGGCAGGGGAGACCTGGTCCTGTATTCTCCCACTGGAACGGGCAAGACGCTCGCCTTTGCGTTGTGCGTGCTTCATGCTCTCAAGCCTCCCATGCAACAATTGCAGGCTGTGGTGATGGCTCCATCACGGGAATTGGTGATGCAGACTGCCGAGATACTGCACTCACTGGCCGATGGCTACAAGGTGACTCCTTGCTATGGCGGACATGCCGTTGCCGATGAGAAAGCCTCACTTGCCGTCACGCCTGATGTCATCGTTGCAACGCCTGGACGACTGCTCGACCACCACAAGCGTGGGCATATCGACCTGCATGGCGCGCGTGTTCTGGTCCTTGATGAGATGGACAAGTCGCTGGAATTGGGCTTTGAGGATGAGATGCGACAACTGCTCAGGCAGATGCCGCGCCTGAACCGTCGCATCTTGGCCTCGGCAACGGTGTTGGATTCCGTTCCCGAGTATGTCAGATTGCACAATCCCTTCACGCTAAATGTCCTTGACATGACTCATCTACCTGCCGAACGCATCAAGGTGTGGCAGGTGACCTCGCCAGTCAAAGACAAACTTGACACCTTGCGGCAACTGCTTCTCAGCCTTGACGGTGGGCGCACGATTGTGTTTGCCAACTTCCGTGAGAGCGTCGAACGCATCCAGCAGGAACTCCGCAAGGCGGGAATTGAAACAGCCCTCTATCATGGCGCTCTCGACCAGCAGGACCGCGAGTGCGCGATTGCCATGCTTAACAATGGCAGTGTGAATGTGCTCATATCGACCGATCTGGCTTCGCGTGGACTGGACATCGACACTGTGGAGCACATCATCCATTACCACTTGCCCGTGAACGAGCAGGTTTACATCCATCGCAATGGGCGCACGGCTCGTGTGGACAAGACAGGACAGGCCTATGTGATCATCGCTCCTGGAGAGTCTTGCCCCGATTGGATGACTATCGATGGCACCTTTGACCTGCAACCGGCTTCTCGCATGGTTGGACCATCGATGGCAACCCTTTATTTCCAAGCCGGAAAGAAAGAGAAGCTATCGCGAGGTGACATCATGGGATTCATTGCCAACAATGGCGGAATCCCTGCCAGCGACATCGGGCGCATCGATGTGCGCGACCATTATGCCCTGGCGGCTGTGCCGCGCCTTCAGTCTCAAGGAGTGCTCAAGCGCTTGCAAGCAGCCAAAATCAAAGGCAAAAAAGTGAGGATTTCAATAATAATGACCGATTCTTCACGTTATTAATAATAAATTTCAGTTTTTAGTTTTTCGGTGCTTAGTGTGTACCCAACTAACAACTAAAAACTAACAACTAAGAACTAAGAACTAAGAACTAAGAACTAACAACTAAGAACTAAAAACTAACAACTAAAAACTAACAACTAAAAACTAACTGCCATGTATCAAGACATCGTTGACACTTTTGTATCAAGACATCGTTGACACTT
>CAMVAP010000059.1 GCA_947165485.1 uncultured Prevotellaceae bacterium | reverse complement strand
CTGGGAATTTCACAGATTTCTACAAGTGATTACATCGAGATGAAGTAATACTTGCCCAGGAGGTCGTTGAACACAATCCTGTAAGAACCAGCCTCGACGGGGATGTTAGCGCCATTGTTCACGCCAGTACCCACGGGGAAGGTATTGCTACCCCAGTTATCGCTCCAGCCACCGTTACCGGCAAACTTGAGCTCGGTGTTGGTCTCAAAGGTCATTACAGACATCCAGTCGTGGTTCTCGACCACGGTGTTCATGGCCGTCATCAAGGTACCACTGGGATTCCAACCCTGATAATCGCCGGGCATACCCATCGTGGAGAACGACTTGGTAGCGCCAGTGAACGGCTCGATGGTCAGCGTCTCGTTGTTCATGTCGTAGGTGAGCAGGTAGTAGCCATCGGCTGCCATCTTGATGTCGGTGCTGCCGCCATCATTCTTCACGAAGGTGCCGTCGGCGGTTGCACCCCACTGCTCATCCCAGCTACCCGGCGTGTGGATGAGCTTGAAGCCCTGTCCAGCGGGGAAGTAACCGGCATAGGTCAGAACCGAGAAGTCCTCGGCCTCGGTGTACATGGGGATGAGAGCGGTGCCAATGTTGGCGGCATCGTTGCCCCACGAACCGTCACCGATGCACGAGCCAACCAGATACCACAGGTCGGGCTTGGCTGCGGGAGCCAACACAACCTTTACGGCAAACTTGTCGCTAGAGATGGTGTTAGTAGTAATGCCGTTGGTCATAGCGGTCTTGACCTGGGCCTCGAGTTCACGCACCTCGGGAGCCTTGCCATACTGCGAGATGACGAACTGCTTGAGTTCCTCGGCTTTCATCGTACCGTCGGCCTTGAGGACAAACGACGTTCCGTTCAGGATGATGACGGGCTCGGGCACGTAATTCGTGTCACTGCTGGTGGGCATGTTGATGTCACACACCTTGACCCACTCCACGCTATCAGGAATCTGGGCAAAGTCAATCAAGTCAACACCGGTCACCGAACCGTTGCCGAAGGTGATTACCTCACCTTGAGGATTGCTCTGGGGCTCAGCCCAGTCCTTGAAATCCTCGGTGCAACTTGTCAGCAACAGCGCGGTTGCTGCAATATATAAAAACTTCTTCATAGTTTTTAGTTGTTAGTTTTTAGTTGTTAGTTACTCTACCGCAACAAAGTTGTAGGTACCCATAATGTCGTTGAAGTACACATGATAGGTGCCAGCAGGAACGGCGATGTCGGGACCACCCTGAGTACCCAGGCCGTGGGGGAAGCCTTTACCGCCCCAGTTTACATCCCAACTGTTGTCGGCAGCAAACTTGAGGGTTGTCTCCTCGTAGGTCACACTCTTCAGGTACCAGTCGTGGTTCTCAACGACGGTGCTCATGGGATTCATCAGGTCAGAACCCGTATCCCAGCCCTGATAGTTGCCAGGCATAGCAATCTGGTTGTAAACGCCAACCGTGCCATCATAGGGCTCAATGGTGAGCTCGTCGGTAGCGGTGTTCAGGTGGATGCGATAGTAGCCGTCGGCAGGAAGTTTAATGTCACTGCTGCCACCGTCATTCTTGACGTAGCCGGCATCGCCCTGACCCCACTGAGCTTTCCAGTCACCAGGAACCTGGATGAGCTTGAAGCCCTGATCGGCGGGGAAGTAGCCCACATACTGGATCTCACCGGGCATCACACTGCCATCGGTGTCATAGACGGGATACATCGGGATGATGGATACACCCACACCGTCGGCATTATTGCCCCACGAGCCGTCACCGATGCAAGCACCGATGAGGTACCACAGCTCGATCTCGTCGCTCACCTCGGTGCTGAGGTCAACATAGTAGGGGTTCACGTCGAGGGTCACAACATTGGAGAACACCTTCTCGGCACCAGAGGTGACAGCAGTACAGCGCACATACACGGTCTGCTTCTCGGGAACATTGCCTTCTTCCCACTGGGCAATCTTGTTAAGCGCCTTGTTGAGCTCCTCGGCAAGCATGTTGCCACTGCAACTTGCATACACCGTCTTGATAGTAGCATAGTTGGCAACCACAGTACCAGTAGTATCGGCATCAGCATCGGCGGTCGATACGGTCCACTCGTTGGTGGGAGAAACCTCGAGCTGATACTCGCAAGCGGCAGGCCAGCCACCAAAGTCGGGCTGCGACCAAGCAAAGGGGATGCCCGTCGAAGCTGCCAGGTCAACCAGCGTGTTCACGGGGTTATTGAGCGTGAACGACGTGGGCTGGACCAGCGTGGGATTGGAATCACGATCTTCCTCGCAGGCCGTGAACACGAGCGCCATGCTCAGCAGCATCAGTGATGATAAAAATATCTTTTTCATGTTCTTTATTGTCATTTAATAATGTTAGACATTGATATCCGATCAATAACCGGGATTCTGTTGCAGCTTGGAATTGGCAATCAGGTCATCGGTGGGGATGGCAAACACGTTGCGGAATGCCTCGAAGTCACGACCGGCATAGACGCCACCCTTCCATTGCCACTGGTAGTCGGTGTTGCCACCAAACTTGCCAAAGCGGATCAAATCGACACGGCGACGACCCTCAAAGTAGAACTCACGACCCCACTCGTCCAGGATCTGGTCGAGGGTGTAGCGGTTGCGCTGCAGCGCGTGAGCACGGCCACGGATGGCATTGATGGCAGCCACAGCCTCGGCAGGAGCCACACCGCCATTCTGGCGGGTCAGAGCCTCGGCATAGGTCAGGTAAGCCTCAGCCACACGCATGTAGAACAGGTGGGAGTCGGCAAAGGTGATGTCGCTACCCTTGCTGCCGTCACACTTGAAGTTGTTGAACTTGGCAACAGCATAGCCATACTTGAAGTTGGACTCATCTTCCACGTTGAGGTAACGGCCCTCGGTCTCGAACAGGGCACGGTCGTCCTCGGCAGCCATGGCCAGCACATAAGCGTGGCCAGCAGGTGCGTCATCGTTGGGGAAGAACAGACGGATCAACTCGGGACGTGCGCGGTTACCACCCCATGCGCTGTTGTTGTACAGACCATTGACCTCGGTCTCGTCATACTGGTTGGGGTGCATATCGGCATCGGCAGTCGAGCAGATCAAGAAATTGGTACCGCCCCACGAGGTGGTGCGCAGACCATCTTGAATAACAGGGAATACAGCCTCATAGGCAGCATCGGTCTTGCCGTTGTCACCCATGAACAGCATCTGGTAAGCGCTGTACTCGCGGTAAACGCCATCGATGCCATTGCCAGCATAGCCCGCGGTGAACAGCTTGTAGTTGGAGTCCATCACCTTCTTGGCATAGGTGGCAGCGTCGGCCCAACGGGGAGTGCCGGTATAGACCTCACTGTTGAGGTAGAGACGGGCCAGCAGCATCCATGCAGCGGCCTTGTCAACGCGGCCATAACCAGCCTCGCCATACTTCTTGGGCTGCGGGTCATGGAGGATGTTACCATTGTCACTGTCGTCCTCGCCGACGATAGCCTTGAGTTCCTTCTCGATGAACTCGCACACCTGTGCACGGCTGTACTGCTCGGGGTTGTCACCCGAGATGGTGGTGGCGAAGGGGATGTTGCCAAAGGCATCGGTCAACAGGTAGAACTGGAAGGCGCGCAGGAAGCGAACCTCGGCAGTCATCGTGGCATCATAATCACCAAATTCACTCAGATACTGGTTGCAGAAGGTGATACCGATACACAGACCATAGTAGTAACCGCGCAGCATCGGGTGGCTGGCGTCATAGGTGTTGTGGCAATAGGAGGGGATACCCTCATCACCCCAACCGCAGATGGCCTCATCGGTCGTCAACTCGTTAGAGTTCCACATCTGGCGGTACTTGTGCTGGAAACCGCCATCGAGTCCGTCAACGTCAACATTGTCGTCACCACCGTTGTTACCCGAGGTAGCGAAGACCGAATAGCACTTGTTGAACAGCTGCTCGGGAGTGACATCGCTCTGCAACGAGGGGTCGATGGGCTCCACATCCAGGTCGTTGATACAGGAGGTCAGTCCGCCACCCATCATCAGCACCACAGCAGCACTCAATATATATTTGAAAAACTTATTCATTGTGATCAATCTAATTATAAATTAGTATAATGTGTCGGCGCAATTAGAAGTTCAGGCTCAGACCCAGGATGAACGAGATGGGACGCGGGAAGATGTCACCGCCGATGCCACCGAATACCTCGGGATCGATGCCGTCATACTTAGTGATGCAGAATACGTTGCTGACGCTACCATAGATACGGCCACCAATGCCGTTGTAGCTACCGCGCTTCAACAGGTTGTTGAAGCTGTAACCCAGGGTGATGTTGTCACACTTGAGGAAAGATGCGTTCTGTACCCAGTAGTCGCTGAAGTTAGCGTGGTTGTTATAGGTTTGCCAGCCCATCTCCACCGAAGTGCGGGGACGGTTGTTCAGATAGAAGGCGCCCACCTCTTCAAACACGGCTGCAGTGCTCACGTTGTGATAACCCTGCATCACGTTGTTGAACAGGTAATTGCCGATGCTGGCACGCAGGCTGAAGCCGAAGTCCCAGTTCTTCCAGTCGAGGCGGGATGCCAGACCCATGGTCACGGGAGCCCAAGGCGACTTGTACAGGTACTTGTCGGCGTCGCTGATCGCACCGTCACCGTTGCGGTCAACCACCTGGCCCTCGATGGGCTTGCCATCCTGGCCATAGACCTGCTGGTAAACGTAGAAGCTGTTGGAGGGATAACCCACGACGTGAGCCTGGGCATTACCGTTGATGCCGATGCTACCAGTGGTCACGAAGTAATCGGGATCGTCACTGATGAGCTCGGTGATCTTGTTGCTGTTGTAGGTCAAGTTATAGTCGATGGTCCACAACAGGTCGTTGGTGCTGATGGCCTTCCAGTTCAACGAGAACTCGATACCGGTGTTGCGCAGCGAACCAATGTTCTTGTAGAACGCGTTCTTGAAGTTGGTCATAGCCGAGAAGGTGGCCCAGTTCAGCAGATCGGTGGTCTTGCGATAATACCAGTCGATGCTACCGCTCAGGCGCTGGTTCATGATACCCCAGTCCAGACCGATGTTGGTCGTCGTGGTGGTCTCCCACTTCAGCTCGGGGTTATAGACGTTGGGCCTAGCCTTGGTGCCGTCACCAGAGATATCATAGTATGAACCCTGGCTACCGTTGCTCATCACGTAGGTGGCAAAGTAGTTGTAGTCGCCGATGCCTTCCTGCTGACCGGTCTTACCCCAACCGAGGCGCAGCTTCAGGTCGCTGAAGGGACCATCCTTCATGAAGGCTTCCTCGTTGATCTTCCATGCCAATGCTGCAGAGGGGAACAGTGCCCAGTGCTTCTTGAAACGTGAAGAACCGTCATAACGCATGGTGAAAGTCAACAAGTAGCGGTTGTCATAGGTGTAGTTGGCACGGCCAAAGAACGACACCAGGTAGTTCTCGGTGCGGTAACCCAGACCATTCTGCTGATAATAAGCGCCCTCGCCACGGATAGCGCCAGCCTTGCTGTCGCCCACATTGTAGGTGGCACCAGGAACCCACTGGCCAGGGGTTACAACGAGTGCACCAGGAATGTCCCTGTCGGCGTCGGTGAAGAAGAGTGCCGAGTTGGTGGGATAGGTACCCCACGACTCGTTGTACTCCTTGCGCCAGTTGTGCTGCCACTCGTAACCGGCCATGATGTCAAAGTGGTGCTTGTCGTTGAAGTCTTTGTAATACTGGGCATAGGTGCTCAACTGCAGGTTCTCCTTGCTCTGGGTGTACCAGCTGTTGTTGCCCCAGTAGTTGGAGGTGTTGGAGATATTGGCACTGATGTTGTGGCCATTACCGCCAGTGAAGTCACCACCCAGGGTGAGGTGCAGTCTCAGGTCCTCAAAGCCGTGGATCTTATAATCGATCTCGGCAGTACCGATAAACGAGTGGGTCTTACCACTATTGTCATGGTTGTCGAGCATAGCCACGGGGTTGTAAGGTGCGTTGGTGTTCTTGGTGTAGGGCCAAGCACTGTCCGAGCCATTAGGCTGGAGCCACTCAAAGTAGCCACCCACGCCAGCATACTTTTCATCGCTGCTGTAGATGGGCTGCGTCGGGTCCATGCGCACGGCATTACCCACGGCGCCAGTGTCGGCCCAGCGAGACTTGGTCCACGCCAACTTACCGCTGAGGTTCATCGTCAGGTGATCATCAAAGAACGAGGGGTTCAGGTTCAAGGCCACGGTGTAACGCTTGTAGTCCGAGGTCTTGAGGATACCCTGCTGGTCGGTAAAGCCCAGCGACAAGCGATAAGGCAGGATCTGGCCCACCGAGCCGGCCACGGTCAGGTTGTGGTCGTGGCTGAAGGCCGTGCGGTAGATCTCCTTCTGCCAGTCGGTGTTGGCATTGCCCAGCAGCGACAGGGCGTTGTCCTTGCGGGTGCTGCCCTCGAAGATGTCCTGTACAAAGGCGCGATACTCGTCGCCGCTCATCACGTCGATGGTCTTTTTCTTCATGCTCCAGGTCACACTACCGTTGTAGGAAACGGTGGGACGCTGGCCACGACGACCCTTCTTGGTGGTGATGATGATGACACCGTTAGAACCACGGCTACCGTAGATGGCGGTTGCCGAAGCGTCCTTCAACACGTTGAAGCTCTCGATGTCCTGGGGGTTCACCAGCGACAGGGGGTTGGACAGACCGCTCACGCCATTGTTATCCATGGCGATACCGTCGATCACGATCAGGGGGTTGTTGCTGGCGTTCAGTGACGAACCACCGCGGATGCGGATGTTGGCACCGCCACCGGGCTCACCACCATTGCTGGTCACGCTCACACCGGCGACCTTGCCGCCGAGCATGTCCTGAGCGCTGACAACGACACCCTTGTTCTTGGCATCGGGCTTGAGGGCCGTTACCGAACCGGTCAAGTCGTTTTTCTTCACAACACCATAACCGATGACCACCAGATTCTCAAGCATCTGGGTGCTCTCGGCAAGGGTAATAACCATGTCACTGGCTGCGGTGACCTCGTGGGTCTCGTAGCCGATAGACGAAATCTGGAGCTTGGCGCCCTGGGGCACGCCATCCAAGGTAAAGAGACCGTCAAAGTCGGTCACCGTACCCTGCTGGCTGCCAACGACACGAACACTCGCGCCGATCACAGGCTCGCCGGTAGCATCCTTCACAATGCCATTCACAGTAATCTGTGCATAGGCTCCCAGTGACAGGAACAGTCCCATCACGAGGGTTAGAATCCTAAACGGAATTCTGATGTTTACCTGCTTCATTTTTAAATTTTTGAAAGTTAATATTATATTGGTAATCAAATATTTAAACTTCAACCTGGTTTTCTATCATGGACAACAAAGTGCCATCGGTTGGTTTCTAATGGCCATTTTAAGGCAATTAAAACAAGGCAAAAATAGAAAAATTCATGCTTATTTCCTTTTATTATAATGTTAAATTTTTAAGTATTTAAATGCAATCGTTTGCGTAATCCGATTATTTGTTGTAACTTCGCCCCATCCAAAAGACAATCTCGTGTTTCAGTTTTAACCAACTCAAGTAGATAGAACGATGAATGACAATCAACATCTCACGATGAAGGATATCGCCCGGGACCTGGGCGTGTCGGTCGCCACAGTATCCCGCGCGCTGAGCGACAGTCCCAGCATCTCACGCGAGCGCCGCCAGGCCATCCAGCAGTATGCCCGTGAACACAACTACTTCCCCAACGTCATTGCCGAGCAGCTGCGTCACAGCAAGCGCAACCCGTCGCGCGCCATCGGTGTCATCGTTCCCGAGCTGGTGCATTACTATTTCTCATCGATTCTCGACGGCATCGAGGCCGAGGCCTCGTCACGAGGCTACCAGATCATGGTGGCCAAGAGCAACGAGAGTTACGAGCGAGAAGTGGAAATCTGTGAAGCGATGTTGAAAAACAAGGTGTGCGGCATCATTGTGTCGCAAGCCAAGGACACCGAGAAATATGACCACTTTAAGCGCCTGGTGGCGGCAGGAGTACCACTGGTGTTCTATGACCGCATCTGCCCTGCGCTCAATGCCAGCCGTGTGGTCGTGGATGACTACATGGGGACGCTGAACGCCGTGTCCCACCTCATCGAGACGGGATGCCAGCGCATTGCCTTCTATGGCGCATCGATGAACATGATGATCGCCAAGAACCGTTTCAACGGCTACCGCGACGCCTTGTACAAGCATGGCATGACGCTCGACGAGTCGCTGGTGCGCATCTGCGACAACAGGGCCGACGCCGAGCGCATCACGCCCGCCATGATGCGCATGGAGAACCCGCCCGACGCCTTCTTTGCCGTGAACGACGAGACGGCAATCGGCATTCTCACCGTGGTGAAGCGACTGGGCTATATCGTGCCCGACGAGGTGAGCATCTGCGGTTTCACCAACGGTTTCCGCGCCACGGTGTGTGACCCGATGCTGACGACGGTCGAACAACGCGGCACCCAGGTGGGCAAGGAGGCCGCCGACATCCTCATCAGCCTGGTCGAGGGCACACTCCCCGCCGACCATGCCGAAAAACGCATCGTCAAAACCCGCCTCGTGCTACGCGGCACCACCCGCCACCCCTAACCCCTCCCCCATCAAACAACCATAACAACTAAGAATAAGAATTAAACAACAAGAAATACAAAAAATACAATTAATAAATCTCACAAATACAATGATTGATGTCCACAAACTGAAAGAGCATGTATATGATGTAGTTGGTGCACTCTACGAGGTTCATAAAGAACTGGGAGCCGGACTCAACGAATTATGCTACCAGGAAGGCCTGCAGATTCAACTTGAAGAGTCAAAAATCCCTTTTGATAAGGAATTGACATTCCACCCGCATTACCACGGGAAGCCGATGAACGCCCTCTATCGTGTTGACTTTATCTGCAAGGGCGATATTATCATTGAATGCAAGTCAGTTGACTCCTTAAACAACAATCACAGAGCACAACTTTTCAATTACATGCGGCTGCTCAAAAGCCCATGTGGATTACTAGTGAATTTTGCCCCAAAAAACATTGATATTCAGAGGTTCTTTTATGATATTGAACAAAAAGACATCCTCGATGTTTATGGCCGTTTAGTACACAAGTACAGACAATAGCTTGTAATCCAGATTTATAAATTGTATTTCTTGTACTTCTTGTTTTTTAACAACCTGATTGTTACACAGAATCGAAATTGTTTTTTAAAGATATGAAGAGTATGAAGAGATTATTTGTTGTAGTCATGGCGACGGTCGCTTTGTGGGCCAGCGGCCAAGTGGAAAGGCCCAAACTGGTTGTGGGCCTGGTTGTGGACCAGATGAGGTGGGACTACCTCTATAACTACCAGTGGGGCGAGGGGGGCTTCAAGACCCTGCTCCAGGACGGGTACCTGTGCAACAACACCATCATCGACTATGTGCCCACGGTGACTGCCGCAGGTCACGCCTCCATCTACACGGGCACGACACCCGCCTTTCACGGCATTGCCGGCAACAACTTCATGCTTAACGGCAAGAACGTGACCAGTGTGCAGGACGATAGTGAACGCGGTGTGGGCGGCAACGACAAGACCCGTGGCAAGTCGCCGCGCAACCTCATCACCACCAACATCGCCGACCAGCTGCTGCTGGCGACCGGCTTCAAGAGCCGTGCTGTGGGCATCGCCCTCAAGGACCGCGCGGCCATCCTGCCGGCGGGCCATCATCCTGTGGGCGCTTACTGGTACGACAAGGGAAGTGCGTCGTTTGTCACCAGCACCTACTACCGCGACAAGTTGCCACGCTGGGTGAGCGATTTCAACAAGCGGCACCGCGACGAGCTGGCCTTGGACCTGAATAACACACCCATGGGTACCACGTTGACCTTTGCCATGGCCGAGCAGGCCCTCATCAACGAGAAATTGGGTCAAGGTGAGGCGACCGACATGCTCACCATCAGCGTTTCCAACACCGACATGTGCTCCCACTACTATGGCACCCACTCGCCCAAGGTGGACTCCATCTACTACCAGCTGGACCGCGAAATCGCCCATTTCATCGAGGTTTTGGACCAGCGCATTGGCCGCGGCAACTACCTGTTGTTCCTCTCGGCCGACCATGGCGGCACACACAGCTACGACCGCATGACGTCCCACGGCCTGCCCAGCGGCTGCTGGCATAATCCCGACGCACGCACTGCCGCCAATCAGGTGCTCAATCAACAGTTTGGCGTGAATAACCTGATTAAGGAAGAGATGGAATACACCTTCTACCTCAACCACGAGGCCATCGACAGCGCCCGTCTCAACTATGACGAGGTCATGCGTGCCGCCTGCCTGGCCCTCGAGCAGCCCGAGGAAATCCAGTGGGCCATCGATGTCGCCAATATCGACTCATACCCCATCCCCACTATCCTGAAGGAACGCATCAAGCTCGGTTACTTCCCCGGTCGCAGTGGCGAGATCTACGTCGTGCCACGCACGGGAGTCTATGCGGGCAAGACCGAGTGGGCCGGTTCCAACCACGGCACATGGAGCCAGAGCGACAGCCACATCCCGCTCATCTTCATGGGCTGGCACATCACCCCTGGCGAAACTTCACGGTTGACCCACATGACCGACATCGCCGCCACGGTGTGCGCCATGCTGCACATCCAGGCCCCCAACGGCTGCATCGGCACGCCCATCTTTGAGTAATTCCGCCCCGCACGCCCCGTTAATTATCTCTAAAAAGGCAAAAACCGCATCATTAGGTGCGGTTTTATCATTTTTTTTGACAGAAAAATGTCATTTAATGATTAATCATAACAATATTTTAAAAAAATTGTTGTAATTTTGCAACATCAATGTACCACTAACATAGATTAATTTGCTCCCAAAAGCCTTGTTGCTCACCCCAAGCAACACGCTAAAAGACGCTAAATCATTGTAACTGGTAAAAATATCGCAAAAAAGAACATACTATTCACAATTATTAACTAAAACTTAATGCGTATGAAAAGATTCTCTTTACTGCTTGTGAGTCTGCTGCTGGTAAGTACAGCGGCTCTCGCGCAGGTCACTATCCACGGCACAGTAGTGTCGGCAAGTGACAATGAACCTATCATCGGTGCAACAGTCAATGTGGTCGGCACTCAAACCGGCGCTGCTACCGATCTGGACGGTCACTTCACCGTGAGCGTTCCCAACAACAACAGCCAGCTCAAGATCTCCTACATCGGCATGACCCCGGTCACCGTTCAGGCCCAGAATGGCATGGTTGTTGAGCTGTACAGCAACTCTCAAGACCTTGATGAGGTGGTTGTTGTCGCCTATGGTACCGCCAAGAAGAGCGCGCTCACTGGTGCTGTATCACAAGTCACCTCGCAGCAGATTGAGGCCCGTCCCGTGACCAGTGTCACCTCGGCACTGGAAGGCACCACGACTGGTCTGGTGGTCAACTCGACCTATGGTCAGCCAGGTAGCGACGCCTCGATCCGCATCCGCGGTTTTGCCTCGATCAACGGTAGCAACGAGCCGCTGTACGTCATCGACGGTGTCCCCTTCGGTGGCAACATCAGCGACTTGAACAGTGCCGATATCGAGAGCATCACCGTGCTCAAGGACGCCACCTCGGCAGCCCTGTATGGTAACCGCGCCGGTAACGGTGTGATCCTGATCAACACCAAGAAGGGTCACAACGACAAGATCCGCATCAACGCGTCGGCCATGATGGGTACCTATACCCGCGGTATTCCCGAGTATGACCGCATGAATGCCCGCACGTGGATGAACGCCATGATGCAGAGCTATGCCCGCGAGCACTATGCAGCCGGCAACAGCGGCGACAAGACCATGAGTTGGAACGAGGCTATTGCCGCTGCCAACCAGGGCATCATCACCGACTACCTGCACTACAACATCTTTGACCAGCCCGACAATGCCTTGTTTGATGGTATCTACCTGAACGACAATGCGCAGATCAAGAGCGGTCTGGCCGATGACCTTGACTGGTTTAAAGCCGCCATCCGCAGCGGTTTCCGTCAGGAGTACACCCTGAGTGGTGACGGTGGCAACAAGTCGGCCAACTACTACTTCAGCCTGGGTTACATCAATGAGAACGGTTACACCCGTGAGTCAGGATTTGAGCGCATGACGGGTCGCGCCAGCGTCAATCTGGAGCCCAAGAAGTGGTTCAAGACCGGTATGACCATCGCCGGTTCTCACCAGGTGACTTCGTTCCACAGCGACAATGAGGATAGCTACAAGAACGCCTTTGGCTACTGCCGCAACATCGCTCCCATCTATCCCATCCACTTGCACAAGATGGATAGCCCCACTGGCGAGTACATCCTGGATGAGGAAGGCAACAAGATCTATGACAACGGTGACACCTATGGCCGCACCCAGTATTCAGGCCGCCACTACCTGTGGGAGACCGAGCTCGACATCGATAGGACCTATCGCAACACGCTCAATGGTCAGGCTTATATGACCTTTGTATTGCCCTACGGATTTGACATCACCTTAAAGGGCGACGTCAACGTGCGCAACACCGAGAACCGTGAGTACAACAATGCCATCATCGGTGACGGTCAGGGTAACAACGCCCGCACCAAGCGCACCATGTACCGCTACAAGAACTACACCCTGCAGCAGTTGATCAACTGGAAGCAGACCTACGGTGACCGCCACTCGCTGGAGGTATTGCTCGGCCACGAGAACTACTACTACAAGTACAACTACCTGTATGGTTTCAAGGCCAACGAGACCCTGGCAGGCCACATCGACATGATCAACTTCTCGGACATCCAGAACCTGTATGACTACGAGAACAACGACCGCAAGGAGAGCTACTTTGGCCGTCTGATCTATGGTCTGGACGACAAGTACATCGTGGAGGGCACTTTCCGCCGTGACGGTAGCTCCCGCTTCCATCCCGACCACCGCTGGGGTAACTTCTTCAGCATCGGTGCTACCTGGATCCTGAGCCGCGAGGCCTTTATCAACCAGCTTGACTGGGTCAACAACCTGAAGCTGCGTGCCGCTTATGGTGAGGCCGCTAACGACCGTGCCGCCGACTACTACAGCTACATGGCCTTGTATGACATCACCGTCAATGGTGGTATGGGCGCTCTTGTAAAGAGCCAGTTGACCAATGAGCTCCTGTCATGGGAGAGCGTGAGGAACTTGAGCGTGGGTCTTGAAGGCCGTCTGTTCAACCGCCTCAACTTTGGCATCGACTTCTTCATCAAGGGTTCCAAGGACCTGATCTTCAACCTGAACCAGCCGCTGTCGGCAGGTGCTACCAGCACGAGCAGCGCCGTTTCTCAGGTACAGATCAACCTGGGTAACATGGTTAACCGTGGTTTTGAGCTCTCGGCAGACGCTGACATCGTCAAGACCAAGGACTTCCGCTTCAACCTGGGCATGAATCTGACGTTCCTCAACAACGAGATCACCAAGATGCCGGACATCTACAACGTGGGTGGCGAGAAGGATGAGTACACGGCTGGTCTCCAGAGCGGTCAGTACAACTATCGCAAGGGTCACTCGATGTACTCGTTCTACACCTATACCTACAAGGGCATCGACGACATGACCGGTAAGGCACTGTACACCTTCAACGATCACGACTTCTATATCCCCGGCTTCACCCAGGGCAACGTCGAGAAACTTGAGGCTATCCCCGATGGCGAGTATGTCATCATCAATGGTGTGCCCTATGTTTACAAGCCCGCCACCTATGGCAAGCGCGAGTGGCACGGCAGCGCAGTGCCCAAGCTGTATGGTAGCTTCAATCCCACCATCGACTTCAAGAACTTCACGTTGAGCGCTATCCTGGCTTATCAGTTGGGTGGCAAGTGTATCGACTGGACCTACCAGAGTCTGACCTCGATGGGCGGCTCTCCCAGTGCCATCCATGCCGACATGGAGAGTGCTTGGGTGAAGGACCTGAACGGTACTGTAGCGACTTATAGCGATGACCAGATCAAGGCAATGACCATCACCAACGACGATGGCAGCTACATCAACTATCCTGCCAACCGCCTGGATCCCAACGGTACTCCCGCTGTTTACTCTGCCGACAACAGCTACAACAGCGCTGCCAGCAGCCGTTACATCACGTCGTCCAACTTCTTCATCGTTAAGAACATCGGCTTGACTTACCGTCTGCCGCACACCATCTTGAACAAGATTGGCTTCACCAACATCTCGCTCAACGCTACAATCGAGAACCTGTACACCAAGTCGGCCCGCAAGGGTATGAACCCGCAGCAGAACTTCAGCGGTTATGTGGGTGACATCATGGTTACTCCTCGCGTTTACTCGTTCGGTGTGAAAATTGGTTTCTAATTGCTCTGCAATACCTAATTCAACAATCGTTACATTTTTAAATTAAAGAATAAGATTATGAAAATTTTTAAATATTTACTGATTGCTGGTATCGCTGCTCTGGGGCTGTCATCGTGTTCAAGTGATTACCTGGATACGGCACCTACCGCCGAGACCGGTACGGCAACAGCATTTGAAACTACCGAGAATGTGAAGCTGGCCATCAACGGTTGCGCCCGTGTGATGATGAACCAGTACCTGGGCACCCAGGGTATGTGTGGTGAGGGTTGCATCCAGATGTGGTATGGCAACTATCCCGGCCAGGACTTCTATGTGAACCTGAACGGATGGGCCCTGCTCATCAACCAGAACAACCACGACACGCCCACCAGCTTGTACACCTACTATCCCTGGTTCTACTACTACAAGCTCATCAGCAACGCCAACTCTGTGATCCTGCACGTTGACGAGGCCTCCGGTCTCGAATCCGACAAGGAGTTCCTCAAAGCTCAGGGTCTCACCTACCGTGCTTATGCCTACATGATGCTGGCGCAGATCTACTGCAAGCGTTGGGTGGATTCAGACAATGGCAACTGCCCGGGTCTGGTGCTGCGTCTTGACGAGAGTGTAGGTGATCTGCCGCTGACTTCACTGGCCGATGCCTACGCACAGATTTACGCTGACCTCGACGAGGCTATCAAACTCTATCAGTCATCGGGACGCCACCGTGGTGCCGACGAGTTCTTCTTGCCCGACATCGAGGTAGCCTATGCGACCTATGCCCGCGCAGCCTTGAACCGCTGCGACTGGCAGAACGCTCTGAAGTATGCCCAGCTGGCTCGCGCCGATCACCCCTTGATGAACAACAGCCAGTTGATGTATGACGGTTTCTGCACCCACAACAACGAGTGGATTTGGGGTGGCTACAGCGCTACCGACCAGACGCTGTACTACTACAGCTACCATGCTTACATCGCTTACAACAGTAACGCCGGTAACGTGCGCAACTATCCCAAGTGCATCAGCAAGGAGCTCTTCAACAAGATTCCCGCTACCGATGTTCGCCGCGGCTGGTGGCTCGATGCCACGGGTTACAGCTACACCGCCACAACTGGTGTGGCAGCCAACAGCACCCAACTTGCCAAGGACGCACGTGCCAGTCATCCCGACATCTTGAGCAATGCTACGATTTATGCCTACATGCAGTTCAAGGTACGTTGCAACGACACCCCCGGTGTGGGTGAGCTCAGCATCTTCCGTTCCAGCGAGATGTACCTGATCGAGGCCGAGGCCCAGTACATGCTGGGTAACGCTGCCGCCGCTCAGGCTGCCCTGGTGGCCCTGAACAAGACTTCGGGCCGCGATCCCGAGTATGCCTGCAACAAGACCGGTACCGATCTGCTCAACGAGATCAAGATGTATCGCCGCATCGAGCTGTGGGGCGAGGGCTTCGACTGGTTTGACCTCAAGCGCTGGAAAGACACACTCGTTCGCCACAACTCAACCGAGGGCGGCAACTTCCTGGCAACTCTGGCAGTGACCATCAAGCCCGAGGAGAAGAACGAGTGGCGTTTCATGATCCCGACCCGCGAGACCGACTACAACAAGGCCGTGAAGGACGGTGTGATCACCCCCGCCGAGTAACCCTCTTTTGTCAGACAACAGCAACAACCTGTTGACAACTGAAACAACCTAAATCAATTAGTGCCGACGCCTCACCGCGCCGGCACTACTGCTTTTCACACACACAATAATAGACCATCAAACTAGTTTTTCGCAACAATGCTTGTGGGTATAAAAATTTATACCTATTTTTGCAAAAACAAATCAAACAATATGCCTACCGTACTCTTTATTTTTGGTCTTAGATTCTATTTCTACTCAGCCGAGCACGAGCCGATTCACGTCCATGTGGTAAGCAGTGACGGCAAAGCTAAATTCGCCTTGGAGCCCACCGTAGAATTAATTCAAAACCAGGGTCTAAGACCCAAAGATGTCAAACGAGCACAAACCATCTGTGAAGAGTTTCGCGATGAATTTATACAAAAGTGGCACGAATATTTTAAACAATAATCAAGGATATGGAAAAGACGATCAAAGACGTGTGGTTCAAGGACGAACGCATCTATATGGAAACCAATACTGGCGAGATTTACAGCCGCCAACTTGAAGCATTCCCCATACTGAAAGAGGCTAGTGACGAAGAGCGCCAGGCATTCACTTTTGACATGGCTGGCGATGCCATCCGCTGGCCCCTGCTTGATGAAGACATCCACATCTCGTCATTCTTTGAGCCCGACGAGCCCATCCTGGACAATGAAATCCGAGCCATCTTCCGACGCTTCCCGCAACTCAATGTCTCTCAAGTGGCTCACAGCATCGGCATCAACTCCTCGCTGCTTGCTGCCTACATCTATGGCACAAAACAACCAAGCAAGGAACGCATCCAACTCATCAAGAACAGTCTACACACCCTGGGCAACCAGTTGAGCATGGTATAAACGGCCTAATAAACAGATATCCCCAAGTCATACTTGAGCCCAGGGATATCATTGTAACGGTGTTCCTTATATTTGGCAGAACACACAGCCCTACATACGCAAGGCTATAATAATGGAAAATACACTACATATTGAATTCTTACAATAGCACCAAGAACACAAAACCACATAGCATCCTCTTCTATTGATCGTATTCAATCCTGTCAACTATGAGCTGCTGCTTACTGATGGTGTAGAAGCCAATGCCACAGTAGGAAAGCGGCATATACCTGATGCGGAGGATTTCCTGACCGTCAACCAGGAACGCCAGCTCGTCGGCCTCCTTGATCAACGTCCATTCCTGCTCAAGTTTCTTTTTCTTTTTCCACTTGATTCCTTGGTGATAGCTGCCCACTTCCTCGTTATTCTCGTAGCGCCTGAAACTCACCGCATACTCGTTGAAAGAGAAGCAGTAGAAGTTGCCGTCGTCACGATAATTGAAAATGAGACCCACTTGCTTGTCATCCTTGAGTTTGTCAATGCCCACATGTGCCGTAACCCTAAAGTCTTTTTCTACATTGATCGGGGCATAGCAGTGAGTCTTGAGAGCCACTTCTTCATGTTTTGACTTGATATTCAATTGGCCATTGATAATCGCTATGGTACCAATATCGCCATTAATTTCTCCTTCGTTCCAACCATAAATGTTGGCGCTGAAGTCGTCAACAATCACGTTGGCATTGGCCATCATGGTCACTGCGGCCATCAACAACAAAATGATAACATTAGCATTCTTCATCTTGACTTATTTTATTATTTATTATTGATTAAAAACTATGTAATTTACCAACTCGCGTCTGCAACTCCTGGATAAGGGGCTCTAATTCCCTGGGGATGCGATCAATCTCGA
>CAMVAP010000058.1 GCA_947165485.1 uncultured Prevotellaceae bacterium | reverse complement strand
TGGCCTATGACTGCAGTAGCTACCAGCCCGCAGGCCACGCCTTCAATGTCTTTGGCGTGAATGCCAGCGGCCAGTACTACGTGAACTGGGGCTGGAGTGGTGACAGCAACGGCTATTGCACGCTGCACAACTTCACCACCTCTACCGGTGCAACCGGCCAGTCAGGTTCTTACGTCTTCAAGTATGGCGAGGCCATGATCATCGGCATCGAGCCTCCCGCAGGTGCCCAGACCAATCCCAGAATTACGGTTAACCCTGCAACGCTCACGATGAACGCTACCGTGGGCACTCCCGAGACCGCTACCTTCACTGTTACTGGCGCCAACCTCACCAGCAACGTGGCCCTGAGTATCTCTGGCAGCAATGCCTTCTCACTGAGCACCAGCAGCATCAGCGCCAACCAGGCTGCTAATGGCGTGACTGTTACTGTGACCTATAATCCTTCTACCGTAGGCACTCACGAGGCAACTGTCACCCTGACCAGCACCGATGCCGAGACCGTGACAGTCAAGCTTAACGGTACCGCCGAGGCAGCTCCGCTGGAGACTTACGCACCTGTAATGCTCGATGCCACTGATATCACTGCTACCTCATTTAAGGCTACCTGGACCGACCAGACGCCTGCCGAGAACGTGGAGAGCTACACCCTCTACGTGAGCGACAAGCCTTTCACTCCTGCTGTCGCCCTGCTCGACACCACCGACTGGTCCGCGACTAATGCTGTGCCCACCGGATGGACTGCACAGGGTCTGACTTACTATAGCAGCAGCAATGCTTGCTACCTGAGTGCATCGGCTAATGGTTATGTTCAGAGTAAGACCTACGACTTGACCGGCTATAACAAGATGACCGTGAGGGTTTATGCCCAGCCCTACAACACTGGTAACACCATCACTGTTGCTACAAGTGCAGGCAGCAAAACCGTTAATATCTCAGATAACACCTCGTTTAACTGGTACACTATCGTGGTAGATTGCGCCAGCAGCGACTATGTGAAGCTCACAACCACTGGCATGCCGGATCTGAGATACATGAAGGTTTATGCAGGTGACCTCACCACCAATCAGCTCAAGGCCGCCGAGACCGGCGACGCTACCTACCGTGTCATCACTGGTATCAAGGACAAGAGCTACACTGTTACTGGCCTGACCCAGGGCGGCACCTTCAACTTCTATGTTGTGGCCAACTACACCAATGGCGATATTTGCGAGAGCAACACCAATCAGGTAACCCTCGTTAACAGCGACCTGGAGGTTTATAGCCCCGTCATGCAGCCTGCCGACGAGCAGTATATCACGTTGACCAGCTTCCGTGCCGACTGGACCGATGCCACTCCTGCCGAGAATGTGGCCAGCTATACCCTTGAGGTATCGCCCAAGCCCACCGAGCCCGAGATTCCCGATCCCGTCCTGCTCGAGGATGCAAGCTTCTCCAGTCTGGAAGCCGCAACCGATGATGAAGGCTACTTGACCAACTGTGCCAGCAACGCTACTTCCTACCTTCCTACTGGCTGGACGGCACAGAATGGCCTCTGGGTAAACGATGGCTTCATTATCTCAGGATATCTGAGCAGCACCACCTGCGGCATCACGTCACAGACCTATGACTTCACAGGCTATGACAAGGTGACCGTTGTAATGAGCGCTTATTCTTACTATGCAAGTAACTACGGTACAGCCACGATGCGCATTAAGACCAGTGCTGGCTCGCAAGATATTGCCTTAGCTACCGATGACTTCACCACCTATACCGTCGTGCTTGATGTAGCAGCGAGTGACCAGATCGTCTTTGAAGGTGTTGAGAATCTCTTTGCTATCGAGGACATCAAGATTTATGCTGGCGACCTGAATGCTACTTACAATCTGATGATGGCTTCCGAGACTGGTGATGCTAACTATCGTCTGATCACGGGTATCACCGACATGTTCTACACCGTTGAGAACCTCACCGAGGAGGGCACCTTCCTCTACAGGGTTAAGGCTCTGTATGCCGACGGTTCCGAGAGCAGCTGGAGTAACGTCGAGGAGGTAACCTTGTTCCAGAATGGTCATGGCTATCAGCTGGGTGACGTTAACCACAGCGGTGACATTTCGATTGCCGATGTAACCACCCTTATCGATGCTCTGCTCAACGACAGTACTGACTTCTGCCAGATTTGTGCCGATATGAACGGTGACGGTGAGGTAAACATTGCCGATGTCACCGCTCTGACTGACATGTTGCTCAGTGGCAACACTGCTAACCTCACCCTCAATAAAATGACGAAGGTTAACAATCGATTAGTAGCCTTTTGACGACTAAATTCCACACCTGATTGACACAATCAGGACAATGCCTAAACTCAAAGCGGGGCGCCTCACATGAGGCACCCCGCTTGATGTTAGGGTCGTTTGATAACTTTTTGGGACACGGGGACGGTTCTTTTGTCCCATTTTTTGGAGAAAATGGGACAAAAGAACCGTCCCCGTGTCCCAGTCTGGTGGTTATTCGGAGTAGAAGGGGATTTCATCGCCATCATCGTCCTTGATGACGAGTTTCTTGCTCTCGAGCGTGACGATCTTCATGTTATGCATCTTGGGCATACCATTGAGCATCATGTCCTTAAACTCTTTTTTCATGCCATTGAACTCTGGTGTCATTGTTTTGTCCATGATGGCCTTGGTCTTGGCATCCATGCCCTTGACATCATAGTCAAATTCGACCTCGGCTTTGCTCCGGTCGAGGTTCATCTTCAGGTCTTTGCCGTTAAGGGTGTAGGTGCCTGGTACGGTAACTCCTCCCGCAACGCTGATGGGCACGCCGTCTTGCTTGATATGATAGTCGGTTGCGACAAGCATTTCACAGGTGCCGTTTTTCTCAAAGGTCAGCGTCACGAACACTTCTCCGCCGTCATCGGGAGAGAGTTTGGTGAACCATTCTTTGCCTGTCAGGCTTTGAGCGTTAAGCGCGAGCACCGACACAAGCATCAGCATCAATGTAATAAAAGATTTCTTCATAATCAGAGAAAGATTAGTAATTTGGTCAGGATTAATCAAATAAAAATCAATGTAATGCGAGCATGATACCACTATATCATTGTCGCGACCGCAAAAGTAGCAAAAAAATCAATGCATATTATTGTTGCTGGTGTAAATTTTTTTGCAAATTGACATCATTCCATGCATGTTTGTCAAGCGCAAATCGAAATCACTCTTGAGTGAAGAGCAGGATGATTAAGCAAATCGGCCACCTGACCCAATGCTTTTTCCCTTGGATTTTGTCAAATTTCAATGAATTTTTCCCTTGGATTTTGTCAAATTTCAATGAATTTTTCCCTTGGATTTTGTCAAATTTCGACCAATTATTTCTTTGGATTTTGTCAAATCCCCTATGAATGAGTAACTTAGTTGGAGGTTCTCTTGAAGGGGATGGAGTAAGCGCAGGTCAGGGCAATCACGAGGCTGGCGAGGGTCGTGAGGATGTCCGTCCACCGGCGATGTTGCCAGTAGTGATCGATTACGGTCGTGAGAGGGGCTGGCTCAAGATTGCTGCCCTGTCGCAGTTGGGCCAAGGTCTCATATTGGGTTAGTGCTCCCGTATTGGGTTGAAACAGGAAGTATTGTGATGCTGTTACCCCAATCACGGCATTATCGGTGACTTGTACCGAGTCGATGCGGTCCACAAGGGTTACACCGTCTGTATCGATGATTGTGCCGTAATCGACGTTTGTCGCCACGAGACGGTAACCATTGGCAACGGATACTTCATAGTATGTACCTATCCAGTCGCGCGGGAAAACCTTCCTGTCCAAATATGCTTGTGTCCCAATCAATAACGGAATAAAAACAAGCAGGAATACAATGATTTTTTTCAAGTTGTTTTTGTTGTATTGATATTGTTATTGTTGTTTGACAACGGGAGTGAGGGTGAACGTGCAGGTGCGGTCGATGGCGGGGAGGCGGTACTGTTCCAGCGGACGGGCGCCCCAACTGTCGATGCCACCCACGCCGCAGTGCTCGCCGTCGAGGGTGAGGACGGTGTAGGGCGATTTTACCAGATCGGACGGGTGGCGCTGATGCTTCTCGTCGCCCTCATCGAGCGTGGCAATGTCGTAGTGCAGCGCACTGGCGTAGAAAGGCCTGTCGGCGGTCACCATGAGGCCGTTGCCCTCGGTGTCGGTCTGTCGCCACCAGCGCATGTCGCCCTTGGTGCCCGTTTCCTGCGGACGAATGTAGGGATAGAACTGCTCGTCGGCCGTCTGGCGGTAGATGCCCAGGCGCTGGCTGTAGCGGCGGTCGGCATAGTTCTCGATGGGACCGCGGCCATAGAAGTGGCTGACCTCCATCACTCGGGGCATTTCCATCACCATGCCATAGCGCAGCATCTCGGGCACGTCTTGGGCCGTATCGTTGAAGGCGATGCCCTGGGTCACGCACATCACGCCGCCACGGTGTATCTTGTAGGTAAGCATGAGGGTCGCGCCCACTTCGGGCAGGTCATAGCTGGCCCTGACGGTCGTCTGCGACTTGCTGGATGATTTCTTGTCCACGGCCAGTGAGGTAAGGTTCATCACGGGATTGCGCCATGCCTTCAACTTCTGCTGCAGCCAGGCTCCCATGTCGTTGTCGGTCACCGCACGCCAGAAGTTGGGCCTCAACGAGCCTCCCTCACACAGCATGGGGATGCCGTTAACAATATACCTGTTCATGAATCCCGACTTGCCGTTGAAGGCGATTTCCACACCGTCGCCCGTGATGGTGATTGCTCCTTGTTTGTCCTGCTTGATGCTGAATTTTGCTTTGTCGTGGGGTAACTCTGCTGCCTGGTGCGTAGCCTCGATGACGGGCAACTGGGCATAGGCGATGCGCTGGCCGGCCTCCATGACCTTTGAAATATAGCCGCATTCGGCCTCCTTGAGCAGGAAATCGACGTTGAGCAGCACCTCGTGGCCTTGTTCAAGGGCGGCAAGGGTGCCCTCGATGGGCAAGTGCAGCATCAGGCGACCCTGGGGGGCGACGTTGAGGTTGTTTTCCTCGCCGTTGAGCACCGAGTGGCCATCGACGAGCAGTTGCCACCGCATCTTCACGTTGCTCAGGTCGCGGAAGAAGAACTCGTTCCTCACCGCAATGTCGCCATGGCGCACGTCCATGTCCTCGACCCAGACGTTCTGGTAATAATAGGCCGTCTCATAGGCATGCGGGTTCCACACGCGGTCGGGGCTCACGAGGCCGTTGCAGTTGAAGTTGTTGTCGCTGGGGTCGTGGGTGTTGTAGTCGCCACCGTAGGAGAAATACTGCTTGCCGTCATCGGTCTTGACGCGCAGGCCCTGATCGACAAAATCCCACACAAATCCGCCCTGGAACTTGGGCAAGCGGCGCACGGCATCCCAGTATTCCATCAAGCCGCCGCCCGAGTTGCCCATCGTGTGGTTGTACTCGCACAGGATGAGCGGCTTCTTGCTCTCGGGTTTGCTGGCATAGCGTTCGCACCACTCGGGCGAGGCATACATCGGGCACATCAGGTCGGTGTTCTCGCCACCCTGGGCACGCTCCCAGTGGATGGGGCGAGAGGGGTCGGTGGCGCGTATCCAGTCACGCGCGGCGGTGAAGTTGGGACCGTCGCACGTCTCGTTGCCTAATGACCACACGATCACACTGGGATGGTTGAACTGCACACTCACGTTGTGCTGGTTGCGCTCCAAGATCTGCCGGGCAAACTCAGGCTGATAGGTCGGTGCCGTGTTGGGGTCATAATGGAAGCCGTGGCCCTCTTGGTTGGCCTCGGCAAAGACATACAGGCCGTACTCGTCGCACAGGTCATACCACTGCGGGTCGTCGGGGTAGTGGCAGGTGCGCACGGCGTTGATGTTCATGCGCTTCATCTCCTTGATGTCGGCAATCATGCGCTCACGCGACACGACATAGCCGCCATCGGGATCCATCTCGTGGCGGTTGGCGCCCTTGATGTAGATGGCCTTGCCGTTGACCAGCAACTGGCCGTCCTTGATTTCCACACGGCGGAACCCCACATGCAGGCTCACAGTCTCGGCCTTCAATCTCTTGTCAGCAGGGGTGAACGTGGCAACCAGGCTGTATAGGTTTGGAGTCTCGGCGGTCCACTTCTCGACGTTGGGGATAATCCAGCGGTTCTCGCCAGCGGGCGACAAGATGACCTCTTGGCAGCCCCATTCCAGTCGGTAACTCATCGTGCCCTTGCCCGTGACAGTGGGGTTGATCATCAGGATGCCGTCCTGCATGTCATCGGTGAGCGTCGCCGTCACGCGCAGGTCATCGATGTGATAGTTCTTGTCACGGCAGTAGAGGTAACTCGACCGTGCCACACCCGACAGGCGCCAGAAGTCCTGGTCCTCGCTGTAGGTGCCGTCACACCAGCGCATCACCTGGAATGCCAGCAGGTTGTCGCCCTCGTGGACATAGGGCGTGATGTCAAACTCGGCTGCCGTCTTGCTGTCCTCGGCATAGCCTGCGAACTGGCCATTGACCCACAGGCTGATGTTGCTGGTCACGCTGCCGAAGTGGGCAATCACCTGCTTGCCCTTCCAATCGGCGGGCAGGGTAATGTGGCGACGATAAGAGCCCACGTGGTTGTCCACCGTGGGCACGCGGGGCGGGTCGTTTTTCCAGTTATCGCGCCAGGGGAACCCGATGTTGACATACACCGGGTCGCCGTAACCGTTCAATTCCCACACCCCCGGCACGGGCATCGTTGCCCAGGTGCTATCGTCCAGATCGGGGCGGTAGAAGTCGGTGGGGCGCTCATCCAGATTGGCTACCCAGTTGAATTTCCAGTCGCCGTCGAGTGACAACTGGCGGCTCAACAGTGCATCATTGACGTCATGAGCGATAAACGACGTGTGCACCGGCAAGCGGTTGATTTCGTTCACTTGCAGGTCCATCCACGGTTCCCCGGCAGGTTGCGCATTAGCGCCTATTGCCATCACCAGGCAGATTGTTGTGAAAATTGAAGGCTTCATGTTTAACGGTTTAAATCTTAATAAAAAACTTTGCGTCGTTGCGTTTTAGCGTGAGGCTAAGAACTGGTTGGCTCGGGCGAGGTCATCGGGCGTGTCGATGCCGATGGTCGCTGTGGTGGTGATGCCGGCCTTGATGGTATAGCCGTTTTCCAGCCAACGCAGCTGCTCCAGCGACTCGGCCAGTTCCAGCGGTGACTGCGGCAGGCGGGTGATCTCGGCAAGGACGTTGGCACGGTAGGCATACATGCCCACGTGGGTGTAATACTGCGTCAGCGAGGGCCACTCGTCGCGCTCATGCCCACGAACAAACGGGATCACCGAGCGCGAGAAATAGCGGGCCCGCATCTGGTTGTCGAGCACCACCTTGGGCGAGTTGGGATTCTCCAGCTCGCTATAGGGGCGACTCGGGTCAAACGGGCGCACCAGCGTGGCGATGTCGGTCCCAGCGTCGTCAAAGCAGGCCATGATGGCCTGCAACTGGTCGGGTTGGATGAAGGGCTCGTCGCCCTGGATGTTGATGATCACATCCTCCTGGCCACCGTTCTTGAGGTACGCCTCCTGGCAGCGATCGGTGCCGCTGCGGTGTTCAGTGCTGGTCATCACTGCGCGTCCGCCAAAGGCTTCAACGGCTTGCATGATGCGGTCGTCGTCGGTGGCGACCACCACATGGTCCAGCACCTTGCTCACCTGGGTATAAACCCGCTGTATCATCGTTTTGCCGCCCAGCATCGCCAGCGGCTTCCCTGGGAACCTTGTCGAGGCAAACCTCGCCGGTATAATCCCAATAAAACTCAATTTCTCGTTCATATTATGTTAGTTCTTATTATTCAGTTCTTTCTCGTTCAACCTGGCCTCGATCTCTTTGATTGTCGGTATAGTGCCCTCAACCTTCTCGGGGTAGAATTTCTCGAGATCATATTCCGAAATTCCAATAGGCTGGCTACTCGATTCCAATGCATATTGGGCTTGAATGCGGTCTTTTTCTTTGCAGATGAGCAGTCCGATGGTGGGGTTGTCTCGGGCCTCTTTTCGCAACATGTGGTTGCAGGCAACGATATAGCCTCCCAACTGTCCCACATCGGCAAATTCAAATTTACCGATTTTGACCTCAATAACGACATAGCATGACAGGTTGAGGTTGTAGAAAAGCAGGTCAATGAAATTTTCGGTACCTCCCACCTGGATGCGATACTCTTTACCCACATAGGCAAAGCCAGTACCCAGTTCAACCAAGAATTGCGTGATATTGTTTAACAGGCTATCTTTCAACAACCGCTCATTATATCGACCAGTAATTCCTGTAAATGCAAAATCGTACGGATCCTTGGTTAACTCCTGGGCCAAATCGCTTGTTTCATCAGGCAGCGTTCTTGAGAAATTAGTCAATGCCTTACCTTGCCGCTCATATAAATCTGAATCCAGAAAATTCAGAAGCATGTTGCGGCTCCAGCCGTTATCTACCGACTCACAAACATAAAACCATAACTTTTCAGGATAATTTGGAAATTTGTCTATTAGTAGCAAATGATGTCCCCAAGGTAGAGTAAATAATTTTGCAGCAACTTGCTGCAAAAACTGTTCGTCAGAATCTGCAGCAGCTTGCTGCAAAATTTTAACCACCTGGTTATAAGCTAAATAGAACTTCTTGGTGTATCTCAAATTACGTTCTGACAATCCACCTGTATTCTGAACTTCGGCTTTTAGATCACGGCTTAATGTCGCATAAAACTTACTGCCATACTTATTCTCAGCGTCACGCTCAACGATATCCTTGCCCAATTCCCAGTAGAATCGAATCACTTCCTCGTTCACCTTCACAGCAGCCTTGATCTGGCTTCTGCGATAACGGCTACTCAGGTTTTTTATCCATTGGATGTAGTCTTGATCTAATATGGTAATTTCTTTGCTCATGATGAAAAAAATTACTACGTTGATTGTTAAGGCCAGGCATTCAATTGACCGATGTTGCCCGACAAAACCACGCCGCCGTTGAAATAGTTGTCAAATCCTTTGTTTTCTCTTGTCAGCAGGTCGGTCCCTTTCATGAAGATGTTGTTTTCTACATTCAGGCGCTCCTCAAAATGGCAATCAAAGAAATCGAAAAAACCATGAAAGACATTTTCCGATATAACCATCACATCATTATTGTGCCCTCCCATCTGGTAATCAATATCAGACAGGATAACATTTCCCGTGAACTCCAGTCCTGCCGCAAACCATGTGCAATGGAGATTTAGTTTGTCAATAATACAATTACGTATCGTTACCTTGCCATGAAATTCAATCGTACTCAAATCAAGCGTATGGATAACGCAGTGTTCAAGCAACATTCCCTCGTTACCCAGTATAGCAAAAGAACCTTCGTCGATCCGCTCAACAACCTTATTCTTTATTTCTATCATATTGAGATAATTAGTAGCCCCAGTTCTCGCCGATGAGGATGACGGTGTGGCGATGGGCTGGGAAACTGTTGCGGGTGAAGTGGATGTAGTTGCAGATGCATTGCGGCGAGTTGCAGTTGTGGCACGCGCCGTCGATCTTGCAGGGCGTGTCGCAGCCCAGGCGGGCGGTGTTGATGGGGGCAGCGATGTTGCGGGCACGCTCCAGGGCGGACTCCACGCTGGCAGTCACCTTGTTCATCCCGATGACGTGGATCACGTTGTGAGGGCCCCAGGTGATGGCTGCCACACGGTTGCCGCGGCCATCGATGTTGACGATGACGCCATCCTGTGTGATGGCGTTGGCGCTGGTGAGGAAGTAGTCCACGTTCATGGCATCGAGGTAGCACTGACGCGTCTGCTCGGGGGTCGTGGCCTTGTCACGGTCGATGACCTGATAGTTTCCGCTATCAATCAGGCTCTGCGTCAGCCCCATCTCACGGATGGTCTGGGAACCACCCCAAGCGATGCTGCTACCCTCGGGGATAATGGACTTGACCAGTTCTATTGCCTCACTGGCTGTTGCACAATAGTGAGCGTTGAAGTTGCGGCGTTCCAGATGCTTGATGATGCGCCCGGCCAGTTGTTCGTTATGGATTTCGATCGGAGTCATAGTTTCTGATATTTTGAATAGATATTTTTATACTTGGTTAAGCAGATGATCAACTTTGATGGCGATATCTTGACTTGCGGGCAGCATTTCTTTGTTGACCGCCCGCATGGCTTCATACTGCGCACTGCGAATGCGCTGCATGATGTCGTCACGAAAGTTTAAATACTCGCCATTATTATCTATTTGGTGTTCAAGTTCCATGATTGTTAATTGATTCAACATTAGAACAAATCGATGAGTTTGAGTGAGCCCCAAATGATGGCGGCATAGCGCAACAACTTGCCGATGGTCATGGTCACGAGCACAATCCATACATTAGATCGCACGTAGCCCAGAGCAACACTGATGGCGGTGCCCAGCATGGGTACGAAGGCAAAGAAGCCCATCCACGCTCCGCGGTTGTGCATGAAGTGCAGCGCGCGGTTGAGTTTTTCCTCGCTCACATGGGCATATTTCTCTATCCACTCGATTTTACCCAAATGTCCCAACCAATAGCATGTCATGCCGCCGCTCACGTTTCCCGCCAGCGCCACAAACAGGCTGGTGACAGGATCCATGTGCAACGGTCCCACGCAGGCGATGACCAGCGCTTCACTACTGAAGGGGATGATACTCCCCGCCATGAAGGACCCTAAAAACAGTCCCAAGAAGCCCCACTGGGTAAAGAATTGAATGAGTGTATCGAGCATATTTAGGCTTTAGGCTTTAGGCTTTAGGTTTTAGGCTTTAGTTTTTTGGACTTTTAGGAATTGACTCATGCTAAATGCTAAATGCTAAAGCCTAAAACCTAACGCCTAGTTATTTAAATAATTGTTGTGTGAAAATTACCAGGTAATCACGCCAGTTGGCCCACTCGTGCCCGGCACCGCTCTCGTGATAGGTGTAACGCAGGCGGTTCTTGTCGAGCAGTTTCCTGAACTCCGCATTGTCTTTATAGAGGAAGTCTTTCTCGCCGATGCCCAACCAATAGACCTTGGGGCGTTGCTTGAACTGGGCAACCAATTTAGCCTCGAGATCATCATAGATCTTGCACTTGCCCTGATCCATGCGGCTGATGGCAGGCGAGAACAGTCCCACATAGGCAAAATCATCGGGCTGGTTGGCACTGATGTAGAGCGAGTGATAACCGCCCATCGACAAGCCACCGATGGCACGGTAGCGCTTGGCGGCACGCGTGCGGTAGTTGTTATCGACCCAACTCATGATGTCGTTGAAACTTTGTTCAAACGCTCCATCCATCCAATGCTTGTGGGCAAACGTGGGCTGCACGTTGCCCAGCGCGCTCATGTTGGAAGCGGCAGCCTCATCGACATTGCCATTAGGCATGACGACAATCATCGGCTCGGCAGCACCAGTGGCGATAAGGTTGTCGAGTATCTGGGCTGCGCGGCCCTGCTCCAGCCACACCGTCTCATCACCACCCGAGCCATGCAACAGGTAGAACACGGGGTAACGCTGGCGGCTCTGCTCATAGCCAGGAGGCAGATAAATCATCATGCGGCGCTTGGCGGCCAGCGTCGGGGAGTCATACCACACGGCGCGCACCTCACCATGAGGCACATCGTGAACAGCCATCGGGCAGTCGCCACGCGGGTCGAGCACAAAGGTGTTCATCACGCTCTTGACGTCACGCAACGTGTGGGCATTCTCGTTGTCGAGCACTTTCATGCCATCCACCATGTAGTAGTACATATACAGGTCTGGCTCCAGATCCCGAAGGGTGATGCTCCAGGCATCATTGCCCGTGCGCTTCATCAACGTGTCCACGCGCGTGTCGATAATCAGGCGCACACTATCGGCACCCGCCGCCTTGACCTTAAACGTCACAGCGCCATCCCTGGCAATCTCTGGACTGTTGACAGGCGGTGCCATATAACCTCGCTGGGCATTCATGATGAGGCCCATTGCCATCAAGGCAATCACAAGTAGGAAATGTCTTTTCATCATCTTAGTACTGTCTGTAAAATAAAAGTTGTGCAAATTTACTGAATTATTGCGGCAGTACAAAGAAACCCCTTGAAAAAACGAGACAAACCCATCACTTGCGGGGCATGCCTTAATTGGCAGCCCGACTGATGTTCAAGACGCTGGTTACTGTTCCTTGAATTTAGATTGCAATGATAGCCATTATTATTAAATATTTTTTATCTTTGCAGTCTCAAGTAAATCAACTAAATAACATCATATTCATTATGGGCAGAAATCAAAATCGATTCGTTTGGCTTAAGTCCGAAGGGTTCCTCAAGGAAACAAGGATTATTATTGACACTGAAACCGGCGTGAACTACCTCTTTGTGCAAGAAGGTTATGCCGGTGGGCTCACACCCCTGCTCGACGCAAACGGCAAGCCCATCGTCACCCGCTGAGCATCAGGGATTGGAACCAGAGTGGCTCATGTGCTTGAGCATCTCGGCCTTATCGACGACTACCCACACGGTGTCCACCACGCGGCCTTGCTCACGGCTCATGTGGCGCAGGGGGTTGGCAAAGTCCTTGTCCAGCACCTCCACATCATCGACAAAATAGTCGGTCTCGCCACGGTTGCTGAACACGTTCTTGAAGCCCCACACGGCATGGTACTTGAGCTTGACTTTCCATCCCTCGACCTGAGCCTGATAGAGAATCTGCACAAGCGAGTCCTGGTCGTTGCGGTCGTTGTCAAACGAGAACTGGAACGGCTCGCCGCTGGTATTCATGCCCGTCTGGGTCAGGTTCATGCGACCCTCCCACGAGTCCCAGATGACACCTTTCTTGGTGAACTCGATCAGGTTACCCACCTTCTCGCCCACCGAGTAATTCTCCTTACACCCTGTTAACGGCATCAACACCACAGCCATCAGGCACACATACAATAATCTTTTCATCGTTAAATCAATATCATTTAAAAGGTTTACGCTTTCTAAACACCGCTGCAAGTATCATGCCAAATCAACAATACATCACACATCAACGGGACGACGGTAGTCTTCCAGTGCATCAAAGTGACGACGGTTCTTCTGATGTAATTTTTTTAGTCGTGCCATGGTAATTTTAGGGGGTAGAGCAAGAATGGGGCTGTGTCAATGATATTTTTAAATAAAAATTGGATAATTTCCCGTGCGATAGCACGGTTATATTTCCGAGCCGCAATTATGACACAGCCCCCTTTGATGTACGCTCGACTTGCAAAGATTTTTAGTAAATTATGGAGTTGATTCGATTGTCCCAAAGACAAGGATTTTTTAGGGCTTCCTCTGGTGCGACAGCACCCATTCAATCCTTTCCGGCGTGAAGGATTCGTCAACCGTCCTGCGATGGTCGTAGCCTTCTAATGGCTGGAAGTTCACTTCACCCCCAAGCAGCTTAATGTCCTCGATGGTCTGAACGTATTCCTGGTATTGCCTCTCACGGGTACCTTTGGTGCACAGCACAGGAGTGTGGACAAGATTTGACAGGCCCAGTTTACGGTAGGCTCCAGCTGCCGCCATTGCCGCTGCGAAATAGTGGGGATAATCGTTCATCAGGTGCCACACGCCATCGCCGCCCATGGATGCGCCGAACACATAGATTCGGGTTGAGTCAGCATCGGCATCTTTCACGTACAGGTCGGCCAGGGCCTTTACATATATGTTATAGGACGGGCATTTGACCAGCCCTTGCGGACGCTGCATCCCTGGCGAGGGCCTCCCGGAACGACGTGGCGGCGGGTTGTATCCCGACCACGACGCGTCATCGTCGCACTGAGGGACTAAGAAATACGCTTTAATGCCGTGATCGTTCAGATAGTTGTATATCTGCCGCACAGCGGGGCTCTCCATCTGCCGTTGATTGTCGCTGCCGGCGCCACTGCCGCCATGCAGGAATATCACGATGGCCGGTTTGACCGTGTCATGCCGTGCGACCAGCACTTCACGGTACTTCAGTTTATGCTTGTCCACCTTTACGGTACGTTCAGCAAACACTTTCAACAAGTCAACGCCCTTGTCTCTGGCCTGGGACTGGAGTCCGATTGCGGCAATGACTGCCAATAGTGTAATAAAAATCTTTCTCATGTTGCAAATTTACGAAAAAATCTGAATATGAGGAATTTCAGAGGAACACTTCAAGATTATTAATGCTGAAAACACAACAGATTCTGGCTGTCCTGATCTGGTGCGAGTCGAGCAGTTGAACTGCTGGGTGCCCTGGTAGAGGTTATAGCGCAGGGGGACACTATGTTTAAGTGTACCGTGCTCTTTCACAAAAATCATTTATAGATAATATGGAAATTAAGCGTGACATTCATCTTTACCGTCTCATCAACAAGCGCCATAACCGAATGATAAAAGTCATTCCACAAAAATAAAAAAAAGAGTCATCCGAACCGATAACCCTCTTTCAACCGGGGACACCCCAGTCCATTATTGGAACACGTCCAATGTCTAATGCAAAAGTAATACTAAGTTTTCTTATCAGTAATCAATATGCCAATATTTTTGAAATGAATTTTTCTAATAGAATCGAAATAAATAATTAAAACTGCAACATAGTTAAAACAGATTCCCAACACCCGCCATAATTGCAGCAACGTTCCGTGTCTTTGCGAAACGTCTTGGTCATACTAATCTTGTACATGCTTATATGCCAAGAGATTCAAACATTTCCTCGAACGAATCAAATGATTCTACGCATAAACTTGGCGGAGCCTCGGCAAATCGAGTAAACTCATTTGCACTCGACTTGCACAAGTTTTCCGTTTATCGTCACAAATGGCTCGATAGCCCTGGTAGAGGTTGTCGCAGATGATGAAGGTCTCGAAGGGCACTTCCTGGAAGTCGGCGGGCAAAGCCCGGTGCTTGCCGATGTGTGAGATACGCACGGGCATGGACGGTAGCCGGTCAATCCAGTCGAGCGCGGCGATGGCCGCATTGACCTGCCCGGCCATGATGACAAATTCTGTGCAAGCCGAATGCGAACCAAACTTGTTTGAGTTTGCTGAGGCGCCGCCAGAATTGCGTTTACGAAATTCGTTGTCAGCGAATTTGCACCACCACCCTCGGCCGTATTTGTGCATGACCTGCATGCCTGTCCATCGGAAAAGGCAGTAGGTCTTGACCTGCGGCGAAGGGAAGCCCTGTGCCATCAGGCCGAACACGTAGCGCAGCTGGTTGTCGGCCAGCTTGTCCCATCCAGTGGGAACGGTGAGGTTGATTGTAGGAATGTCTTTGTCTTGTGTCATAATCAAAGCGGTTATCGTACTGCGAAGGTACGGTAACCGCTTTGATGCGTAAAAGACAACGTTTTAGTTAGATTTTTTATATCTAATTGATGCTTCACCGCCGGAAGTATTTGATGGTTTCACACCAAGTGTAGCATAATCCATACGTAAGTATTGATGATCTTCTTCATCAAGCCATATCGCTTTATCTGTTTTTATACCACTATCATAAACAAAATCAATATAGACTTCTGGTTCACTTTGAGATGTAATATATTTTGGGTTCTTTCTTAAACTCCATTTTCCAGGTCTATTTTCGTATGATTTTTCAACAAAAGTTCCATCAGCCTTGAAAGTATATTCAGTATCCCATTTAATATTAGAAATAGGTTGCCATCCATAGTCATGGTAAACAGATGTATTAAAATACTGTACAGCGACCCAATGACCAGGTAATACTTTCTTCAATTCATTGAAAAGCTCATTTTGAAATTTCGTTCTGATTTCTTCTTGTGATTCTGGTTCATCTTTATCTCCCCCACATGAACTCATGATAAAGGGAAGAATTAAGAGTAAAAGATAAAAGACTTTTTTCATAATACTGATTATTAAAATTTATTGATGCAAAAATACATCTTTATTTTCAAATTGAATAATAAAACTAAAAAAACTTCCTCGCAAAATTCAGAACCAGTAGCCATTTGCTTTCTTTTTGTTCTCGAACACGGGCGGCTCGAAGAGTTTGTAGGTGGCTGAGTTGCGGAAATGCGGGAACGAGGCCTCGTTCTTGCGCATGAAGTCCACGATGTCACGCAGCGACTGCACGGGCACCTGGTTGCCCTGCAGCACGGTGACCACGGCGTGCCGTAGTTGCTCGATGACGCGGAAGTGGTGCGAGGTGGCCACGGTCAGGTCGCTGAGCATGGCCATCACCTCGCTGCGGAACACGGCGAGCTGCTCGGGCGAGATGTATTCCTCGGCGAGCCGCTGTTCCACGTCGATTGCCTTGGAGCGCAGCCCCAGGTAATTGGCCCAGCGGTGGTCGGTGAAGCCGCACAGGTTGGCCAGGTCGATGTTCGGGAACAGCGTGGCGTTGAACCACTGGCGCATGGGGCTGTCCGTCCACGTGGAGTTGAGGAACAGGTTGTGGATCAACTGCTCGATGGCGATGTCCCGGCTCGTCTCCAACGAGCCGAGGAGCCTTGATATCCTGTGCGGGCTGGCGGGAGCGACGTTCTGGTTGCTCACGATGCCGAACCCGTTCGGCGTGAGCACCAGGTCGAGGGACGGCACGGCCCGCATGAATGCCTCATGCACGGTGACGAGGTTGGCGCACGTGCGCAGGGGCTCGGTCTCGGGCATGGCGGTGAGTTCGGGAGCGAGGTCGCTCCCGATGAACTGGGTCATCACCCATCGCTCAGCCTGGTCGAGCCACGGCAGGATCTTCTCATAGAAGGGCGTTTCGCCCTCCACGGTGTCGAAAGCGTTGGGCAGGAATCTGCGCAACTGCTGGTCATTGGTTATCAGTCTCGTTTCCATTGCTGTAAAAGATTAGCGGTTGATTTACTGTGCAAAAGTAAACCAACCGCCACTATGGCTAAAAGACAACAGAATCAGCCTCTCATTCTCCGTCCGTTTCCTTTATTTGTTTTATTCTTGATCGGTGCTGTGTTCGCTGTCCAACAAGGGCAATTCAGTTCGGTAGGGCAACTCTTTGCCGAATGCTTCAACCTCATCGGCCACAACGCGTTTCAGTTCTTCTTGCGGAATAATCAACTGGTAATCAGCAACACCGATAGGTTTACCCATGTCCTCAAGAGCCAATTCAACCTCAACTTTGTCTTTCTCGGCGCAAAGGATAATGCCGATTGAGCGATTCTCGTCGTCTTGACGTTCAAGACGGTCGAGCAACGAGAGATAATAGTTCATCTTTCCAGCATATTCTGGCTTGAACTCGCCGATCTTGAGGTCAAAAGCCACGAGGCATCGGAGTCCGCGATGATAGAACAGCATGTCCACTCGGCTGACTTTGCCATTGTACTCAAGTTCGTGCTGATTACCGATGTACGTGAATCCACGCCCCAGTTCCAACAGGAACTGCTTGACTTTATTGACGAGTCTCGCTTCGAGTTCAGTTTCAAGAATCGGGTTTCTAACACCAAGGAAACCGAGGTTGTAGTTACTACGAAAGACCTCATCGGCAAGTTGGGCTTGGGCTGCGGGCAATGTCAATGCAAAGTTGTTGTCTATGGGTTCATTTTTCCTCAAATGCATCTGCATGCTTATGGCACTGGTCAATAAATCTCTGGTCCAGCCTTTAGCTGTAGTCTCTTGTGCGTAATAGAGAATCGCCTCATCATCGTCACCGAAATTCTGCATCAACTTCAATGTGTGCCCCCATGGCAAAGAGGGTGTGTCATAATTGTGTCACATCCTCATTTTGTAATATGCTGTAAAACATA
>CAMVAP010000057.1 GCA_947165485.1 uncultured Prevotellaceae bacterium | reverse complement strand
TCCCTCATGCTCATCCAGGGCGTGAGGGATTTTTCTATTCATGGAGCGAAAAAAAACGCCAGCACCATTGTTTGTGATGTTGACAGTGGTTGCAGAAGTCAGTCGATATCCAGATCGCAGCATAACGGGGTATCTTGGTATTGTAATTAGTCATTAATAAAATGTTAGATAAATTTATAAGGTTGTAAAAATTCAGTTTGTTTTTGATGTTTTTATTATTTTTGCTATATTTGCTGCGCAAATAATACTTGATCCTACCGATGACGAGCGAGAGAAACATAAAGATTGTTAAGAATTGTCTGGGAATTTGGATAATTCCCGAGATTTGTTACTCTCTCTTACTAACTGCCAATCTGACATTATGCCGACACGCCCGCACGGTCGGGTAATCTAAGGCTTTTCTTGCCAACAGGCAAGGCAGACCGTTTTCATTGTTTATTACTTTTGTTCAACCATATAAATTACATACTAAAATGAAAAAGATCTTTTTTACTTTCTTGACGGTGCTGCTGGCAACGCTGGCGGCACAGGCGGCCACCGACTATGGCTTCGAGGTGGCAGGAGTCACGGTGACCAGTGCCAACTGCAACAACATCGTGAGCAACTACCTCACGAGCGGAATGGTGTATTACGTACCAAGTAGCAACACCCTGTACATGGACAATGTCACCATCTTCATGACGGGCGACTACAATCGTGTCATCAACAACCTTGAGAACGAGGGTCTGAAAGTCCAATTCAGTGGCACCTGCAACCTGTATGCTCGGGACGCTGCCGTTGTCCGCATCAGGAGGACTACCACGCTGTCTGCCCCGTCGGCAAGCACTGTCGTCAATATCACCAGTGTCTACGAGAACGGTATCTGGCTGGCAACAAGGAATAGTTTCGATCTTATTATTAAGGGTCCCGGAACATTCAATATCTCGTCCAACAATAATACGGCTATCGAGGATGAGAACGATGCCTCGGGCTCCCATATTGATATATGGCACGAAGTGTATTTTAATAATGTGAATGCCGTTTTGTCGTCTGGAGGAAACAGTGTCGTCAAGCGTTTGCTTCTCCGATTTTTAGCAGGCAGTAGCGTGAGATTCAAGGCCACTTATAATTCCAGTTATCCGGTTATTGATTATTGTGAAGACTGGGAAGTCTATGGAAACGAGACCCTCTTGGAGCCATACGGAGCCTATTTTAGCAATGCCACCGTCTATGATTCCAGCGGTAACAAGGTCTATAATCAGGATGTTTATGTCAGCGACGACTATGTGGCCATCATCAACGCCACCAACTTCCCCGACGCCAACTTCCGCAACTATTTGCTCGACCTCTATCACAAGTACTATATTACCCAGACCGATGTCAACAACTGCACAACGATGAACGTTAGCGGCAAGAGCATTTCCAATCTCCAGGGCATCAAGTACTTCACTGCCCTGAAGGAACTGATCTGCTACAACAACCCGATGACATCGCTCGATGTGTCGGGCATGACCTCACTGACCTATCTGGACTGTGCCCCGACCGACAGCTACACCGGCACAAAACTGACCTCGCTCAATGTGTCGGGCTGCACTAACCTCGAGACGCTCCTGTGTTATAACACCAACATCTACTCGCTCAGCGTGGACGACTGCACCAATCTCAAGACGCTCAACTGCCACAATTGCCCCAATCTGACGCTCCTATCGGTAATCAACAAGTCGAGCCTTAACACGCTCAACTGCTTGAATTGCACAGCCCTAACTAGACTCTATTGTCACCAGAATGCCTTGATCTCGCTCGATGTGACGGGCTGCACGGCGTTGAAATCGCTCAAGTGCTACGAGAACGCCAACCTGGCGACCATCACGGGCTTGGCCGATTGCAGGGCCATCACCCATCTGGACTGCAAGGACTGCTCCATCACCAGCCTGCCTGGCGTGAACAACATGTCCAACATCACGACACTGCTGGCCCGCAACAACAAGTTGAACGCGCTCTCAGTAACCTACAAGAGCAATCTGACAAACTTGAACGTCAGAGGTAATACGACACTGACCGTCCTTCATTGTAATTCAAATGACTTGACCACGCTTGACGTGACAGGTTGCACTGCATTGAGTGCTCTCTATTGCTTTAGTAATGCTAACCTGGCCAGTATCACGGGCTTGGCCGATTGCAGGGCCATCACCCATCTGGACTGCGAGGACTGCGCCATCACCAGCCTGCCTGGCGTGAACAACATGACCAACATCGCTACACTGCTGGCCCGCAACAACAAGTTGACCACGCTTGAAGTAACCAACAAGAGCGATCTGGAGAACCTGAGGGTCAGTGGTAATACGACGCTGACCACACTCAAGTGCTTTAATAACGCCTTGACTTCATTAGATGTAACCTCTTGCTCAGCAATGACTTTGATGAGTTGCTATGGCAATCAACTGACCTCGCTCAGTGTGGAGGGTTGCACTGCATTGAATGCTCTTTATTGCTACCAGAACAAGATCAGCGGCACGGGCATGACCACCCTGGTCAACAGCCTGCCCACACGCTCGTCAAGCAATAAGGGCGAGTTGTGTGCTATCTTTAATGATGGCGAGAACAACTCGATGACTGAAGCCCAGATCACGACTGCCCGCAACAAGTATTGGCTGCCCAAGAAGTACAACGACAGCGCCTGGGTAGATATGACGGCCTCGACGCGTGGTGACGTGAACGGCGACGGCAGTGTGAACATCAGCGACGTGACAACCCTGATCGACTATCTGCTCTCCGGCAATGCTTCGGGTATCAGCCTGAGCGGTGCCGACTGCAACCAGGACAACAGCGTGAACATCAGCGACGTCACCTCCCTTATTGACTACCTGTTGTCTGGTACCTGGAATTAAAACTTCATCAAAACCTAAAGTATTTCCCTCATGCTCATCCAGGGCGTGAGGGATTTTTCTATTCATGGAGCGAAAAAAACCGCCAGCACCATTGTTTGTGATGCGGACGGTAGCTGCGGCAATCATAACTCAAGGGGGCTTGCACCATCGCTTTACAGGACGAAAATTGAACGTGAACAGCATGAACATTTGAACACGTGAACAATATTGGGGATAATCAAAAATTGTGCGTTTTTCTCATTCTACTATAATAGTAGTAGTTATATCAAATAACTACTCATGCTTTTGAGCATGAAAATGAAACCCGACAGGACACCTTTTGATGGGTGTCCTGCCGGTAAAATATAATGAGTAAAAATTCAGAAAATCAACGTCTACATGCTTCTCTCCACTTGGCCTCGTTCTCAGCATATAGAGGATCGCTTTCCCATGAGTTCCACCATGAGCTATTAAACGACGGCACAGTGACATTGATCGGGCCTAAGTTGAGGATGCTGCTCTCGGGTGATGGGGAAGTTGACGAGGTGGGTATGGATGGCATGGCGTATTCCTTACCCCAGTTACGTATCGTCCCAACTGATAGATTCAAGCCATACTGTAACATCTTCTCACGATTCTTGGCCGCTGACAGGTTAGGATCATAATACAGCATGAACGTGGCCTTCTTGTCTGCTTTGGCCTGTTTCTTGGCTTGACGCTTCTGAACATACGTCTGTCCCTTCCCCGGATTCGTCTCGATGTACCTGTCACTGCAATATCGATAGAGTGTGGCCGGGGATATACCAAGCGCCACGGCATTGTCCTGAACCGATTTCGTCCTGTCATAGCTGAGGTCAAGTTCGGCATAATGGATTCGCTTGGTGACGAAGTTGATGAATGCCAGTGACTTCGGTGCGTCGGGATGCATGATGAACTTTGGCCTGTGATTCTTCCAGTAATTGATTTCATACTGGCAATACTCCCTCAGCTCGTCATAGGTCATCGTCATCGCCCGCCTGGTTCTTCGCGTGAGAGTGTCCAATGTAATAATATGGTCGCTGTTGTCGATGAACCGGTTGAAGTCCACGTACATATTGAACAGAAGGGTGTTAGCGTCTACATCATAGTTCATCAATCTTCTCAGGCAGGCAAACTTCAATAACGTGCGCCTCCTATGGTTGCCGTCAGTGATTCTCTCCCTAAGCCACCACAGCTGAAGGTAACTATCATCCGTAAGCTGGTAAATCCCATCTATCCATTCGGCGCGCTCAGTCCTATAAAAGTAACAGTATTTCCGCGAATTATAGTGCATGAACTTCTCATAGTCCATAGTGCCCATATCATGCAACAGGCGATCATCAAATTCAACGGTCGGCAGTGATGTTTGTTGCGAGGTTGGGGACGGTGGTTGAACAATAACATCCGGCAGGCTATCAGGAAAATCAAGCCGTGAATAGATGTTATAGGTGACATAATACTCGCCGTTACCGCTGACACCATTGAAATACTGGCTTGCCCTGGTACCACATTCATCGGCCATAGGTTCCCCGGTGCCCGCGATGATCCAGGAACGCGCATAGCGTCCCAGCTGGCAACATCAAGCCGCGCCGATGTACTACCAGCAGCCTCACAATGAGAAAACGCGTCACAGGCAACAGGAACCGCCCCAGCGATGCAACGCGCCGCGGTTTGGTAGCTGGCACACCTTGACAGGTGCCCGCGATGATCCAGGAACGCGCATAGCGTCCCAGCACAAAGAAAAAGCACAAATTCACGTTATTTTGTGCGTAAATTTGTGCGTAAATTTTATAACTTGCTGATTGTCAGTGTTAATTGTGGAGCATAGCGGACTCGAACCGCTTACCTCAACACTGCCAGTGTTGCGCTCTACCAGATGAGCTAATGCCCCGAATTGCGGATGCAAAGGTAATACCATTTTCTGAACTGGCAAATTTTTTGCGTGGATTTTTTTGAAAAATTTTATTTTGTGCCCTGAACAGAATCATGGAAATGGTGCGTAAAACCATTATTTCGGGGCAGAATGGTAAAATATTTCTTGCAAGATGTCGGTGTAATTCAAAAATATTAGTACTTTTGCAGAAAATTGGTAACTATGGCTTCACAGGAGTTGAAAGATAAAGTGAAAATCGTGGCGCGCAAGCTAGCGATCTTGCGCCGACGGTATCTCACGCTCCTGACCGAGAACAAAGAGATGAAGCGCGACATAGAACGTAAAGAACTGGAAATAGCAAAGTTGGAAAAAGAATTAAGCCAACTGCGTATCGATAATGAGTTCTTGCGGGTGGCTCATTCAGTTCCAGCAAACCCCGAGCAGGTCGCTGGATTCAAGAAGCAGGTTGCCAAGATGGTGCGGGATATTGACCGGTGCATCAAACAATTGAACGCTTGATACGACTCTCTACCGTTATGGCCGACAATAATAAAGTTAAAATATGGATTCAACTTGCCGACGCTAACCCCAGTGCCCTGAGCATCAATCCGGGCGAGGAGGAGACCTACCGCAAGGCCGAGGAACTTGTCAACACGCTGTGGAACAAGTGGACTAAACGCTTCAATGATACATCCAGTGATGTGTTGGCAAGGGTTGCATTCCAGTTTGCGCGTCTCTATCTTGAGGCGTATGGCGAGAACCGCCAGGTCAATGACTTCCTGACAGATCTGGACCAACAGCTCGACATCGTGCTCGATGCCGGGAAACAGGTTTAGTAGTATAGAACAGAAAAATAGGTTCCTGCACCACTTTAGGACTAATGTGTTAAACCGCTGCCATGCAGTGTGTTGATGCATTGTGCCAGGGTGGCGCTATTTGTTTAATATTTTTAATAATAAAATGAATATAATAGTAATTGTTATCGTAGCCATCCTCGCGATGGCAATTGGCTGTGGGGTCGCTTTATACTATTCGAGGACGAATGCCAAGTCCCACGCCAACGAGATCATTGAGAAAGCCCGTCTTGAAGCCGAGGTGCTCAAGAACAACGAGGTGTTGAAAGGCAAGGAAGCCGGTATGTCGATCAAGAGTGAAGCCGAGAAGGAGGCTAATGCCCGCTTGACCAAGGTGCAGACCAATGAAGCCAAGCTCAAGCAGCGTGAAATCGCCCTCAATCAGCAGCAGGGCGAACTCAAGCGTCGCAGCAACGAGGTGGAGAACCTCAAGGCCAGCGTCGAGACCCTCAAGTTGAATGTGGATAATCAGATGGCGCTGCTTGATGACCGCAAGAAGGAGGTTGACAAGTTGGAGAAAACCGTGCGTGACACTCTGGAACACGTCAGTGGCCTGTCAGCCGAGGAGGCCAAGGAGAAACTTATCGAGTCGCTCAAGGACGAGGCCAAGACCAATGCCGCCAGTTATATCAATGATATCATGGACGATGCCAAGATGACCGCCAACAAGGAGGCCAAGCGCATCATCATCGAGACGATCCAGCGTGTGGCCACCGAGACTGCGGTGGAGAATGCCGTGACCGTATTCCATATCGATAATGACGAGATCAAGGGTCGTATCATTGGTCGTGAGGGTCGCAACATTCGCGCCCTGGAAGCTGCCACCGGCGTTGAAATCGTTGTGGACGACACCCCCGAGGCCATTGTCCTCTCGGGCTTTGACCCGGTGCGTCGTGAGATTGCACGCCTGGCCTTGCACCAGCTGGTGAGTGACGGGCGCATCCATCCCGCCCGCATCGAGGAGGTGGTGGCCAAGGTGCGCCGCCAGGTCGAGGAAGAGGTTATCGAGACAGGCAAGCGTACGGCCATCGACATGGGTATCCATGGCCTGCACCCCGAGTTGATACGCCTCATCGGTAAGATGAAGTACCGCTCCAGCTATGGCCAGAACCTGTTGCAGCACTCCCGCGAGACGGCCAACCTGTGTGCCATTATGGCAAGTGAACTTGGCTTGAATCCCAAGAAGGCCCGCCGTGCCGGCTTGCTGCACGACATTGGCAAGGTGCCCGACGATGAGCCCGAATTGCCGCACGCTCAGCTGGGTATGAAGCTGGCCGAGAAGTATAAGGAGAAACCCGACATCTGCAACGCCATCGGTGCCCACCACGACGAGGAAGAGGCAACCAGCCTGTATGCTCCCATTGTGCAGGTGTGTGACGCTATCAGTGGCGCCCGTCCCGGTGCCCGCCGCGAGATTGTCGAGGCCTACATCAAGCGCCTCAACGACCTGGAGCACTTGGCACTGTCCTATCCTGGTGTGATCAAGACCTACGCGATCCAGGCCGGTCGTGAACTGCGTGTGATTGTCGGGGCCGATAAGATCAGTGATGCCGAGACCGAGAAACTCTCCACCGAGATCGCTCAGAAGATCCAGGACGAGATGACTTATCCTGGACAAGTGCGCATCACCGTCATTCGTGAGACGCGTGCCGTGAGCTACGCTAAATAATGTGTAGTGCTACCACAATGATGGACGAGAACAATAATCTTCCAATCAATGTGCCCGAGGTGACCGACTCCTGCGTGAAATGTGGCGCGGGGTCCTGTAGTGGCGGATGCTGCGATGGCGACATCGGTCGTTGCAACCTCACGAGTACCAACTGGCTTGATGATGTGCCCGACAATGACTTTGAGATTGTCGAGGTGCTCTTCAAGAACACTCGTCGTGGCTTCTACCGTAACAGCACGCACATCCCCCTCAAGCGGGGGGACTGGGTCGCTGTGGAAGCCAATCCTGGGCATGACATCGGTCGCATTGGGCTCACGGGGCGTCTGGTCAAGAATCAGATGAAGCGTGTCAACCTGCGCAAGGATGCCGAGATATTGCGTGTGTTCCGTAAGGCTAAACCTGCCGACATGGAACGCTATGAGCAGGCCAAGGCCCGCGAGGAGGACACCATGATACGCTCCCGCAAGATTGCGGTCGATCTGGGCCTGAAAATGAAAATCGGTGACGTGGAGTATCAGGGCGATGGCAATAAGGCCATCTTCTACTACATCGCCGACGAGCGCGTGGACTTCCGTCAACTCATCAAGGTCCTAGCCGAGGTGTTCCGCATCCGTGTCGAGATGAAGCAGATCGGCGCACGTCAAGAAGCGGGCCGCATTGGCGGCATCGGTCCTTGTGGCCGCCCCTTGTGCTGCGCCACATGGATGTCTAGCTTTGTGTCGGTGGCAACAAGTGCCGCACGATTCCAGGACATTTCCCTCAACCCGCAGAACCTGGCTGGCCAGTGTGCCAAGCTCAAGTGCTGTATCAACTTTGAGGTAAACACCTATGTCGAGGCCATCCGCCAGTTACCACCCAAGGATGTGCACCTTGAGACCAAGGACAACACCTATTACTATTTCAAGGCCGATGCCCTGAAGCGGGAAATCATCTATTCCACCGAGCGCAATGCTCCCGTCAATGCGGTGACGCTCACTGCCGCCCAGGCCTTTGAAGTCATTGCGCTGAACAAGAACGGAGTGAAGCCCGACAGCCTCAAGCCCGACGAGGATGGCAAGAAGAGCGCTTCGCCCTTTGGCGACCTGTTGACCCAGGAGAGCATCAGCCGCTTTGACAATAAAAAGAAGAAGAAAAAGAAGAAGAAACCGAGTGGTGAGAAATCCGCCCCCGTTGCCGCTGCCGACAAGGGCGCAAAACCTGCCGACAAGACCGATGGGCCTAATAGCGTCTCACCCAAGCCCGAGCGCAAGCCTCGTCAAGGCAAGCCCAAACGCCGTCCCCAGGATGGCGATGCCAGTGGTGAACGCCAGCCGCGCGTCGAGAAGCCGCGGCGACAGGACAAACAACCTGCCAAGCCACTCAAGACCTTCAGGCCTCGTCAAGGTGGTGCCGAGGGTGCCTCTTCTCCTAGTGAAGGAAATGCTCAAGGCAAACAAGACCATAATGCCAAAGACTAACCGCAGCGTGCGGTACCTGATAGCTCAAGCGGTGGCAATGACGTTGTTCATTGCCGCCGCAGTGCTCATCATCCCCTCCTGCCAGCGCAAGCCGGTCATGTCCCACGCCAGTTTCATCCATTTGCCTGCCAGTGGCTGGCAACGCACGTTGCCGTTGACTTTCATACCCGCCTATGACGACTCGGCAGCGAGCTACGATATCAAGCTGGCGCTGCGTCATGCCAGTAGCTATCGTTACCGCAATCTTTCACTCGTGGTGGACATCATCGGTGCCGATTCCACTGTGAACCGTCAATCGGTGGACGTTGCCCTTGCCGATGAATATGGCAACTGGACGGGTGGGGGATTTGGTGCCCTCTATCAGGATCAAGTGATCATCGCTCATGGTGTCGGTCCTGACGCCGCCCGCTCGATCGTCGTGTGGCAGGCGATGCAGGGTTGTGACACCCTGCATGGAATTAACGACCTGGGCATCACCACAATCCCGATGAAGAAAAGGCATTAGCCAGTAGCCATTTAGACGTTGGGAGTAATAAAACTAATGGCTTAAAACTTAAAACTATAAACTATAAATTTTGTCAATTGGTTAAAATTACCTAATTTTGCCACACGTTATAAACTGTTATCATGAAGATAGATAAAGCCGAAGCCCGCCAGACGGGCATACAATTGCTCAAATATGCAGTGATAGGTGTATCCAACACGCTTATCACACTTGTGGCTTTCTATCTGCTGAACACCAAGTTGGGACTGCCTTACGGTATTTCCAACGTGATAGGCTATATCCTGGGCGTGATCAACAGTTTTGTGTGGAACCGCAATTGGGTATTCAAGAGTAAGGATAACGTCAGGCGTGAACTGCTGTTGTTTGTCTGCGGTTTCTTGATCTGCTTGGCATTGCAGCTGTGCGTGAGCTGGATCCTGCTCGAAGGCCTGGGCTGGAAGAACCTGCCCGACGACATCATCCCCTTCTTCCCCATGCAGAAGGCCGGCCAGAACATCGTCATGCTCCTCGCCATGGTAGCCTACACCCTGGCCAACTACATCTACAACCGTTTCGTCACCTTCCGCGTCGATCCCAAGGGCACCCCAGGCAAGTGAGTCTCTCGCTAGGGACGCCTAGTGGCTTTGCTCTTTTTCAAGATAATGTTGGGAGAGAGTGGGGGGATTGTTGTATTTTTAGGGTATGGATAAACGTGGGGAAGGGCGCTTGCTACTTGTCGCACCCTGGGAACACCATAACCAGCGGCGCACGATCACACGAGAACAGTGTCTGCAATTGAATGGGCTGGCGGCTTTGATTGCTGACGTGTGATGGGCGAGCTTGCAGTTCGCCGTACAGCAACACCTGTTGCCTAGTGACTTATAGCCTGGGATTCCAGGGTGAGGAGGTATTGTTTCTTGTCGGGACCGGAGGCGTAGCCGCCGGGGGTGCCGTCGGCGTTGATGACGCGGTGGCAGGGGATGACGATGGCCACGGGGTTGTTGTGGTTGGCCTGGGCGACGGCGCGGGAGCCCTTGGGGGAGCCCATGCGGGTGGCCTGCTCACCGTAGGAGATGGTCTGGCCGTAGGGAATCTTTTGCAACTCGTTCCACGCGCGCATCTGGAACTCGGTGCCCTCAATGTCGAGGGGCAGCGAAAAGTCGCGGCGTGTTCCTGCCAGGTACTCGTTCAACTGGATGACGGCTTGGGCGAGTAGGGGAGTGAGCGCTTCAACGGGCTGCAACCCCATCTGCTGTGCTTTCTTCTCAACGTTATCTTTATCCCAACCGATGAGGACGATACCCTTGTCGCTGGCGGCAATATTGAGATCGCCCACGGGTGTGGGCATGACAGTGTGGCACAGGTGCCCATGGTGGAGTGGAGTGAGATCAGCTTGGGCGGCTTTGTCGAACATGAGACGATAGGCGGGCGCATATTCATTGGAGATCACGCCGTCGAGGATGGCGTCCTTGATGGCATCCTTGATGTAGCCCACAGGCTTGGATGGTGCGAGGCCAAAGGTGGCCATGATTTCCTCGCCATCGATGGGCGGCTGGAAGTTGCGCACACGGTCTTTCTCCTCAATATCGACGAGCTTCTTCTTCACCAGGTCGAAGTTCTCGCGGAACCGCTGCACCTTGTTCTGGTTCTTGCTGGTGATGTCGGCCTTGCACAACGTCATCAGGTCATCGATGTCGTCCCCCGCGTCAAACAGCAGGCGTCGCACCGCGCTGTCGGTCACCTCGTCCTCGACCAGGGCGATGGGACGCATGTGCAGCCCCACGAGTTTCTTGACATACTTCATGGGGTCTCCCAGCGGCAGGCGCATCTTGGAAAAAATCTTGGGCACCATCTTCTCGCCGATGAAGTTGTGGTTATGGAACGTCCATCCCAATTGTGGATCCCAGCGCTTGGTGCGCGCCTTGCCCACGTCGTGCAGCAATGCAGCCCAGCGCAACCACACGTCGTCGCTGGCCAGCGCCACGTTGTCGAGCACCTGCATGGTGTGCATGAAGTTGTCCTTGTGCCCACGGCCATTGACGGTTTCCACGCCCTTGAGTGCGGCCAGCTCAGGGAGAATGAGCGGTAGCAGTCCGCACTGGTCCAGCAACATCCAGCCGCGTGAGGGTTCGTTGCTGCGCATGATCCTCATCAACTCCTCGGCGATGCGCTCACGGGTGATGATGTTGATGCGCCCTGCATTGCGGCGGATGGCATTGAAAGTGTCGGGGTAGATGTCAAAACCCAGTTGGGTGGCAAACCTCACGGCGCGCATCATCCTCAACGGGTCGTCGCTGAAGGTGATATCCGGGTCGAGTGGCGTGCGGATAATGCGCCGCTCCATGTCGCCAATGCCGTCAAAGGGGTCCAGCAACTCGCCATAGCGTTCCTTGTTCAGGCAGATGGCCATGGCGTTGATGGTGAAGTCGCGGCGACGCTGGTCATCGTCGAGGGTGCCGTCTTCAACAATGGGGTTGCGGCTCTCGCGGCGGTAGGACTCGCGGCGGGCACCCACAAACTCCAGCTCCCACTGGCGCGTCTTGACCTGAGCGGTGCCATAGGTCTTGAAGATAGCCATGTGGGCCCGCTTGCCGATGCGGCGGGCCACAGCGCGAGCCACCTCGATGCCGCTGCCCACGGTGACAAAGTCCATGTCATTACAGGGGCGCTCCAGAAAGATGTCTCTCACATATCCCCCCACAACATAACACTCGCGGTGCAGCTCATCGGCAACTTCTCCCACGAGCTTCATGACAGGCAGATTCACGTGGGCGGCTATTTTTTGACGGTCAATTTCCATAATTTTGCTTCTTTGACCGCAAAATTACTGCTTTTTCCGCGCTTTTCTTGCTCAGGTCTGCAAAAATAACTAATTTTGTAGCGCAAAAAAGGTCCCTGCATCAGGGACGAGTTTTGATCAATTAAATCCTCCAATTCCACATTCCTTCCATTTTTCCCATCAATTTTTATTATTTCGTGATGTGAAACGTGATAATTGCCCCTGATAAAGATGGGATAAATACAGGAAATGTGAACAGAGGCCACAAGCAAGAAAACAAATCATAAAATCAACAAGGATAATCGTGCGCGAGAGTGCATGAATGGTGAAATGAAAAGAGGCAGATAATGGCCCCAACAACACCATCCTTTATTATTAATGACTATTATATGTATAATATCGATCAACTTAATGAGATGAGCGACGAGCAATTGCGTGAGCTCGCTAAATCTATGGGTGTCAAGCATGTTGATGTCATCGAGCACGATAGCCTCGTCTATGAGGTGCTGGATCATCAAGCCGAGACCGAGGCCGCTAATGCTCCTGAGCCCGGAAAACGCCGTCGCGAACGTATCCGTAAACCCGCCGCCAAGGCTAATGGCAACGAGGTGACAAAGGATGATGCCGTCAAAGGAAAAGCCAAGAAAGAATTAGATAATATATTTGAGGCTCCTCAACCTGCTGGCTCAAAACAAGATAATCAACTAGCCGTCGAACAACAGAAGAAGCCTGAAAAGGCCGAGCCACAAGCCGTTGAGCAGCAAGAACCACCGGTGGAAGTGCCCAAGCGCAAGCGTGGACGCCCCTCTGCTGCCGAGAAAGCTGCCCGCGAGGCCGCCCTCAAGCAGCAACAGCAATCGGAGGAAGCTCAAGAAGAGGCAGGAGCTCAACAGGCCGATAACTCACAGTCCGCAACTCCCAGTGATGAGACTAAAACCTCACGACGTCGTGGCCGCAAATCCAAGCAACAGGTCAATGAACCCGTCCTGCCGTTTGACAATGCCGAGGTGGCCGAACAGCAACCTGATGCCAAAACCGAGGAACCTGTCATGGACATGCCCGTAGATGCCGATGTGATGGAAGCGGACCAGGAGCCTAACCAGCAACAGCAGCCCATCGCTGAGCAAGAAGTGCGCGAGCGTGAGGATGTATCTTTAAACTCATTCTTCAACACCAGTAGCGGATTCACTTTCAAGCCCCGTTCACAGGAAGAACGTGAGGAGGCTATGCGCCGTGCCGAGGAAGAACGTCGCCGTCAGGCCGAGGAAGCCGCTGCCGCACCCATTGTCATCCAGGAACCCAAGGTGGTCAAGGAGAGCAAGAAAAATAAGCGCAAGATGAAGCAGCAGCAACAACAGCAGATTGCTGATGTCAACCCCTATCTGGATCAACCTTACAATTTCGATGGAATCCTTGAAGCCCAGGGTGTGCTGGATATCGCCCCCGAGGGATATGGTTTCCTGCGCTCTAGTGACTATAATTACCTCACCTCGCCCGATGACATCTATGTGCAGCAGTCTCAGATCAAGGCCTACGGCCTCAAGACTGGCGATGTGATCGAGGGTACCATACGTCCGCCCATGGAGGGTGAGAAGTACTTCCCCATGAGCGAGATACGTCTCATCAATGGCCGCACACCGGCCTACGTGCGTGACCGTGTCCCCTTTGAACACCTGGTGCCTCTGTTCCCCGATGAGAAGTTTGACCTCGTGAGCAAGACCCATCCCACGGTATCGCAACGCGTTGTGGACATGTTCTCACCCATCGGCAAGGGACAGCGTGGTCTCATCGTCGCTCAGCCCAAGACGGGTAAGACAATGCTCCTGAAAGAAATTGCCAATGCAATCTCGGAGAATCACCCCGAGACCTACATGATTATCCTGCTCATCGACGAGCGCCCCGAGGAGGTGACCGACATGGCCCGCAGCGTCAATGCCGAGGTGATTGCTTCGACATTTGACGAGCCTGCCGATCGTCACGTCAAGATTGCCGACCTGGTGTTGAGCAAGGCCAAGCGCCTGGTGGAATGTGGACATGACGTGGTGATTCTGCTCGACTCGATCACTCGTCTTGCTCGCGCTTACAATACCATCGCGCCGGCTTCGGGCAAAATCCTGACTGGTGGTGTGGATGCCAATGCCTTGCAGCGACCCAAGCGGTTCTTTGGTGCCGCACGCAATATCGAGGGTGGTGGTAGCCTCACAATCATTGCCACCGCATTGACCGAGACCGGTTCCAAGATGGACGAGGTCATCTTTGAGGAATTCAAGGGTACCGGTAACATGGAGTTGCAGCTCGACCGTAAGCTCTCCAACAAGCGCATCTTCCCGGCTGTCGATGTCATGGCTTCGAGCACCCGCCGCGACGACCTGCTATTGCCGCAGGACACCCTGAATAAGATGTGGATCATACGTCGATTCCTGAGCGACCGCACCTCGGTCGAGGCAATGGAATTTGTAAAGGATCGCATGGACCGCACCCGCGATAACGAGGAATTCCTGCTCACCATGCAGCAGGGTTGATGATCACGTGGATTGTTGAGGAAATATGGGACGCATCTTGGGCATCGACTATGGGCGCAAACGCACGGGAGTGGCTGTTACCGATCCGCTACAGATTGTAGCCGGTAATCTGGCGACTGTCCCCACCCACACGCTCATGCAGTTTATCAAGGACTACATCGCCCGCGAGACTGTCGATCGCATTGTGATCGGGCTGCCCTCGCAACTCAATGGCAAACCCAGCGAGAGCATGAACTACATCAAGCCCTTTGTCAACAGGCTTCACAAGGAGTTGCCCGATGTGCCCGTTGTGATGTATGACGAGCGCTTCACCAGTTCCATCGCTCACCAAGCGATGATCGATGGAGGAATGAAAAAGAGCGACCGCCGTGACAAGGCCCGTGTCGATGCCATTGCCGCCACCATCATCCTCAACGATTACCTTCAAAGCATATACAACCAACCAGATAATATAAAATCATGATTTTACCGATTTATATCTACGGACATCCCGTGTTGCGCTCCGAGAACGCTACTGTGACTCCCGATTTTCCTCATCTGCAGGAACTCATCGAGAACATGAAGGAAACCATGTATCACACCCAGGGTATAGGTATTGCAGCTCCCCAGGTGGGCGTCAATGCCCGCATCGTCTTTATCGACGTCGATGTGCTGGCCGAGGATTTTCCCGAACTCAAGGATGTGCGCATGGTGTTGATCAACCCCGAGATCACTGTTGATGAGAGCGCACCCGCCGTCTCTCGTGAAGAAGGCTGCCTGAGCGTGCCCGGCATTCACGAGAATGTGCAACGCCACGAGAAGATTCATCTCCACTGGCAGGACGAGAATTTCCAGGAACATGACGAGGATATTGAGGGTTATCTCTCTCGCGTGGTTCAACACGAGTGTGATCACCTGGACAAGACACTCTTTATCGACCGTATTTCGCCCATACGCAAACAATTGATTCGTAGTAAGTTGAATAATATGGTTAAGGGGAAGGTTTCATGTAATTATCGTTGCAAATTCGCCCCTCACAACCGCAAGAGATAAAAAAAAGTGGAAGATGTCTCACGACAGCCTCCACAAACCTTAAATCTAATACCATGAAAAACACACGTACAAATGTACAACCGTTTTTTTGAATTATACAAATATTTTAAATAATTTTCATATTTTTAAATAAAAATTTAGAGTTTTAATGGAAAACTTTAATCATTTTATTCCAACTGACCAAGATCGATATTTCATGAAAATGGCTTGTGATTTGGCAAGTGAAAATGTTGATCATGGAGGTGGCCCGTTTGGTGCAGTGATTGTTAAGGATGGTGAAGTGATTGCAACCGGTGCCAACTCGGTAACGCTCGATAACGACCCTACAGCTCATGCCGAGGTCAACGCGATACGTCGGGCCTGCTCCCTAGCCCGTAATTTCAAGTTGGAGGGATGCGTGGTTTACACCAGTTGTGAACCGTGTCCCATGTGCCTGAGCGCCCTCTACTGGGCTGGCGTGAGCCGCATTTATTATGGTAACACGGCTGCCGATGCCGATCGCATCAACTTCGGCGATGACTTCATCTATAAAGAAATCGAGAAACCGCATCTCGATCGTATGATTCCCTGCATCCACATGGAGGGCACCGATGCCATCGAGGCCTTCAACAAGTGGGAAGCCAAGGAGGATAAAACCGAGTATTAAGAAGCCTGTAACCGTATAGGTTTTATCGAGAGGATAATATATAGATATGGCTGCCCTCTGATCAAGAGGAGCAGCCATATCTCATTTAATAACTCTTTGTGTGTCCTAAATTGATCGATCAGAATTTCATACCGAAGGCAATCTGGATGTTGCTGTTCTTAGCGTCGTTGTCACCAAAGAGGCCTTCAAGGTACTCCTCATAGAGGTCGTTGTCTTTATACGCATTGGTGAGACCCAGTGTGTAACGAGCCTGGACAAATGCATTGTCGGTGAGGTTAAAGGTTCCACCCAGACCCAGTCCGAAATCAACAGGCTTGGTGTATTCCTTGATGTCAAAAGATTCATCAAGACCCTTGGCGCTGAATTTATTATACACGTTGAAACCAACCTGCGGGCCAAAGTCGATGCTGAACTCGGGAGTGGCATAGAACTTGAACATCACGGGAACATTGATGTAGTTGGCAGTGAATTTAACGTCGGCGGTGCCAATGTTGATATGGCGGCCATCAAAGTCAAGGGATATGGCTTTGGACTTACCACCCTGTGATGCAAACACGACCTCAGGCGCGATGGCAAATCGGTCATTGAACTTGTATTCCATCATCAGACCAGCCTGATAGCCTGGCTTCATGCCGTGCTCCACGTCCTTACCCCAGTAGTTAGTCATATCAAAACCTACCTTTGCTCCGAACTGAACTTGAGCGCTAGCGCTCATGCACACGATTGCAGCTGCAATCAAAACTAATGCTTTCTTCATAATTATTCTGTTTTTAATAAAACGTTTATTCGCTTTCTTATTGTTTGTGGAATTGTTGCTTTTTGAACAAATCCCCTCTTTGACACAAAGAATTCCACAAGGTTTAATTGCCCAATGAAAAAAATAATATATGGCTGCTCTCAAGTCGAGGGCAGCCACTTCACTAAATAACTCCTATGGGAAAAATATAGGCTATCAGAACTTCATACCGAAGGCAATCTGTAAGTTGCCATTTTTTTCATTACTTTCTCCTAAGCCTAATTTCTTAACATCAAACACCTTGGTCAAGCCAAGATTATAACGGGCTTGTACAAAGGCATGGTCGGTCAAATTATAGGTAGCACCTAAGCCCAGACCGAAGTCAACGGTATTGGTATAGTCCTTGAAATCAACGGTTTGTTTAGCCTCAAGTCCTCCGGCTTTGCCCGAAGCGGTCATCTTGCTATACACGTTGAAACCCACCTGGGGGCCAAAGTCGATGCTGAATGCAGGTGTTGCATAGAACTTGAGCATCACGGGCACATTGATGTAGTTGGTGTGGAAGGTGCCTTTAGCTTCAACGATGCCAGGGATTTCATCTACATCTACTTTGTCGGTTTCCTTGCCACCCTGAGCAGCAAAAACGACCTCGGGAGCGATGGCAAAGTGAGGATTGAACTTGTACTCCATCATCAAGCCCACTTGATAGTTGGGTTGCCAGCCACGAGGTGCATCTTCACCCCAAAAATGGGTCATGTCAAAACCAACCTTTGCACCAAATTGAACTTGAGCGCTGGCACTCACGCACACGATTGCAGCTGCAATCA
>CAMVAP010000056.1 GCA_947165485.1 uncultured Prevotellaceae bacterium | reverse complement strand
CTGTTCTTCTTGCTGGGCGGTGGGAGGTGTATTGAATTTTGCCATAATGTTCTTTTGGAAATTGGAATTATCGGGTCAGTGCGATAACGAGTGATGCGATGACCGATACACCGCTCACGATGGTCGAGATGACCGACAACTTGAAGGCGTTGTTCTGGTTATACTTGGAATTGTCGATGCGTATCTGGTTGGGCTCGACATACACCACGTCGTTCTGCTTCAGGTAAAAGTATGGCGAGTTGAATACGTCACTGCTGTTGAGGTTCAGGAGCTGGTAGTTGCGCTTGCCCTCCTCGGTGCGGATGACATAGACATGGTCGCGCCTTCCAAACTCGGTCAGGTCGCCACACTGGGCTAGCGCGTCAAGGACGGTGAAACTCTGGCGACCGCTGTAGATGCGCTGCGGATTGCGCACCTCGCCCATCACATCTACCGAGAAATTGACGATATCCACTCTCACGTAGGGGTCCTTCACGTTTTGAGACACCATAGCGGTGATCTCACTGGCAATCATGGTCAAGGTCTTGCCCTTGACCATGATGCGACCCAGCACGGGAAGCATGATATAACCCTGCTCGTCAACGACATAGGTCTGGGTGCGAGGCTGGGTGGTTGCCCTCAGGTTGCCACGGGTGGCTGGATTGTCCATCGGCAGGTTGTAGGCTGCCGTAGCCTCGGGTATGGTGGATGTGATCGAGATCACCAACTCGTCATCGGGACCGATGCAGATGGGGTACTCGCCTTGTGGATTGGGCAATGAACCGCTGGGGGCTGCGGCCAGGTCCTTGAAGTAGGCAAGGGTGTTATCCTTAGTAGAATTGCATGACAACAGCGTTAATGCCGCAATCATCATAATAAGTAATCTTGATTTCATACGGTTAATGAAATAATTGTATTGTTATTTAACCTATAAACGTGGATAAGTGTTATTTATTTTGTGGGGTCGTGTGTTTTGATCAATTTTGAGAAGATGAACTGTCTGATCTCTTTGTCGCAACTCAACACGACCACGGCCAGTGCCGCAATCATGAATGCGATGTCAACCAGGTGATTGCTGTTGTAGTAGAAGGGGAAGAAACTCAACAATATGGTCATGATGGGCACGATGGTGCGCTGGCTCATCTTCAAGGTGAAATAGCGTTTCATGTCGTGCCAGCGGTAGATGACCAGCACGATGTAAGACACGAACTGGGTGACAATGACGCCATACACGCCCAGGGGCTTGATCAAGGCGAAATTGAGCAGGATGTTGACGATGGATGCCAGAACGATGGCCGGCAAGGTGCGTTTGGTGTCCTTGGCGCACTGGTAGCCCATGTCAAAGAATGCCGATATGGCGAAAACCGCTGCCGAGATGCCCAACGGGTAAATGTAGTTCAGGCTCTCGCGGTACTGGGGTGCGACAAGCCAGCCGTAGCACACCTTGAGCATGAAGGTATAGCCCACCAGGATGGCGGCCAACAGGAAGATGTAACCGTTGAACATCTTGGAAAAGAAACGGTCACGGTCGGGACTGTTGTATTGTAAGATCGCGGTTTCTTGCCATGCCTGATAGAAAATGATGGCCAGTGTGTTGATGATGCCCGTGAAACGGATGGCGACAGCATACACGCCATTGACGTCCAGCCCCAGGAAACTCTTGATAAACAGGCGGTCACTGCTGCCCGTGAGCCACCAGCACAATGAGCCGGGAAGCAGGGGTAGGGTGTAGCGGATGATGTCGCGCCCCACCTCGCGTGAATTGAGCGACCAGCGGGTGTTGCGGGTGATGAGGCGCACTCGAGCCTCGACCAGCGTTAGTGCCACCACGCGGGCCACGATGTTGGCCAAGAACACGCCCTTGATTCCCCATCCCATCAGGGCGACAAACAGGATGCTGAACACTCCGATGCCCAGGGCCGACAAGATGCCGGTGATGGCAAAGGCACGGTTGTTGCCCAACCCGCGGAATACTTGGGAATAGACCTCTTGCAACGACAAGGCAATGAGCAGCCCCAGGATATATCCCAGATAGGGGATGCTTGTGGTCAAGGCCAGCACCCCTGTGACAATGGCCGATAGAGACAGGGTGGTGACCATCGCACGCGCTACAAAGGTGGTGATGCGCTGTTGCTGCTCGCTGTCATCGCAATCGAGCAGGAAACGGAAGGCCCCGTCGCGCAGCTGCAACGTGACAAAGGGCAATAGCAGGAAACATACCGTCAGGCTTAGATCATAGAAGCCAAAGTCGGACGTGTCGTGCACAAAGTAAGTGTACAACGGCACCATCAGGAAGGTGATCAGCTTTGACCCGATGTTACCAATGGCATATATGCCGATGTCCTTGATGAATTTGGAACCTCGGTTTCCTGATTTATTGTTATTGGCGGTATTTGTCATTTTGCGGCTGCAAAATTACAAAATATTTGGTTTTTTAAGCGCTCTTTAGGTAATTGTTTGTAATTTTGCGTTTCTGTTTGGATGTGTCAGGGTAGTAAATCGGTGTATTTAAATGATTAAGACAATCAATTCATGGCGAGGACTCATGGCTGTGGTCGTGGTGTTGTTCCATGCTGGTAACGACTGGTTGTGGGACATCACCGTGACGGGAATGGCTTTTTTCTTCCTTTCCAGCACCTTCTTGATGGCCATGAGGCATCCGTTTGACAGGCTCACGGCGCGGGACTATGGCAAGTTTGTCGCTAGAATTGTGTCACGTCTCTATCCGTTGCACTGGTTGGGACTCGCCATCCTGGTGGCCATCGCGCTGTGTAATGCCTCAATATCCATCGATTGGAAGGCTACGGTGCTCAACGCGCTGCTCGTTCACGCCTGGTCACCGGTCCATGACATCCATTACGGCATCAGCCCCGTCACGTGGTATATGGGCGCATTGCTGTTCTGCTACATCGTCTATCCGCCGCTTTATCGATTGATAGGGCAATGGCGGCTGCGCTACAAGTTGTTGCTGGCGGCATGTCTGGCCGCCGTCCTGGCGGTCATTCTGTATCCGCTCGACATCCCGGGGCGTGAAGCGGTCTATGTCAATCCGCTGTCGCGTGTGCTGGATGTCACCGTGGGTATCGCGCTGGTTCACATCTGGCGCATCCTCAAGTCCCGCTACCCTCGGGTGAGTTACCGCACGGCCACGGTGATCGAACTGTCGGTTTTCCTGTTGCATGCCGCGGTGATCACACTTCACCTCACGACCACGTTCTTGGAGCCGTGGGAGGATGTCCTCATCTGGCTGATTCCGCAGGGCGCTATCATGCTGGCATTTGTCTTTCTGCATGGTCAGGAGGGCGCTATTGGCCGTCTGTTGTCATGGCAGCCGCTGCAATGGCTGGGAGGCATCAGCTTTGAGTTGTATGTGCTGCATTTCCCGGCTTTCCACATCTATAGTTATATGGTGTCACCCGTGGCGGCCCACTACAGCTTCCAGATATATGAACTCATGCCCTGGCTTGTGTGGCTGCTGCTCTTCCCCATGGCGTGGGCTGTCAACCGCTGGTTCACCCGCCCGGTGGGCAAGGTACTTCAACAAGAAATAAACCGTTTGTTCCCATGATAAAAACGATTAATGGCTGGCGCACCATCTTTGCGCTGATTATTGTGCTTTACCACATGGGCATCGACCGCTTTGTGTTGATGCCAGCTGGTGTGTTTTTCTTCTTCATGGCAAGTGGATTGCTCATGCAGATGAGGCACCCCTTCAATCAACTCGACAAGGAGGGTTATAAAAAGTTTGCTCTGCGCAGTGCCATCAAGATTTATCCCCTGCACTGGTTCACGCTGGTGCTGTTGATGGTGGTACTGGCATTGACGGGCCAGTTGACGATCGATCCGCTGGCCTTGACACTCAATGCCACCCTGCTGCACAGCTGGTCGTTGCATCACCACATCTATTTCTCCTACAACCAGTTCTCGTGGTTCCTGAGCGCGTTGCTGTTCTGCTACCTGTGCTTCCCGTTGCTGTCACGGTGGTTCATGCCATTGCGGTTGAAACACCAGCTGCTCATTGTCGGGGCGTTGTCCATTGCCTGCTTTGTGCCGATGATTTTTACCGACGAGCTGGGCTTCATCGCCGTCACCGTGTTTCCGCCCTTCCGCATCATCGGCTTTATCCTGGGCATGATGCTGGTGCAGGTGCTGCCCCATCTCAAGCGTGTGAAGTTCCTCAACGGCGAGGGTAGTGCCGCCGACGTCGAGTTGGCGAGTCTGGCGCTGTTGTCGGCCCTGGCGTTGTATGTCGAGTCCGATAGTCAGGGGATGTACAGGATCAGCGAGATGTGCCTGTGGTGGATCCCGGTTACCATCCTGCTGCTCGTGTGTGTGCACTACAACCAGCGTGAGGGATTATGGGGCAAGGTCTTGGCCTCCAGGCCCATGCAGTGGGTGAGCGGCATCGCCTTTGAGTTTTTCATGTTGCAGCGTGTTGCTGCCCTGGCGTTCAACTACTTTGTGGTGCCGGTGCTGTTCCACATGGGCATGGGACACCCCTCGCCATTTGCCCAGCCTGGCGACTTTGACTTGGCCGGTATCGACCCCTATTCGCTGCTGCCCTGGTTTGTCGTCCCCATCGACCTGCTCCTGTCGTGGATTGTCAACCGCTTGTTCACCCGCCCTGTCAATAAATGGCTGCTCAAGTGGGTTTGACACACTGTGAACCTCAGCCTTACCGATTGTGATGATAACCTCGTTGAGAGTGCCCAATCAGGGTCAAAATTGCCGATAATGCATTTTTTTAAATGCTGTATAAGCAATAACGCTGGTGAAATTGCGTTATTATCGATAAATGGACCTGACTAAGCTGAGACATATTGCATGGATGATGCTGTTGCTCCTGGGGTGTGCCACTGCGCTGGCCCAGGATAATGACATGATTCTCAACCGACCCTATGCCGACGTTAAACCCTTGCATTTCGGTTTCTCGGTGGGCATGAATTTCCAGAATCTCGCCATTACCAACAACGGCTTCATTACCGAGGATGGCGAGGAGTGGTATGCCGATGTGCCCGCACACTCGCCAGGTTTCAGTGTGAACGTACTGGCCGACCTGCGCCTCTCCGAGCATTTCAACTTGAGGGTGTCGCCAGGTCTATACTTCGGCAACAAGATGGTGCGCTACCTCAATCACCGCGGCAACCCCGAGTGGCTTGAGCAGAGCCATTACAAGCAGAGCCAGAACGTGAAGTCAACCTATATTGTCGTGCCCATCGACTTGAAGATGAGCGCCAAGCGCTATCACAACATGCGTCCCTATTTCACGGGTGGTGTGATGTATATCCAGGATTTGGCCAAGGAACGCAGCGAGCAACTGAAGCTGAAAAACGGTGACGTGATGTTGACCGTGGGCCTGGGATGCGATTTCTATATGCCTTTCTTCAAGCTCTGCCCCGAGATCAAGTTCTGTTTTGGGCTCAAGAATATCTTGGAAAAGAATCGTCCGGATCTGGAAGACAATCCTGAGGTGATGCGATTCACCCAGAGCGTGAACAAGGTGAAAAACAACATGGTCGTGCTCACGTTCTTCTTTGAATAAATGATGTAACAGCAGGTTGATGACACAGATGCTAGTTGACATAAAGCGGTTATTGATTGCACTGACGATGTTCATTGCCGTCTCGCTGGGCGCTATGGCCCAGGTCGATGCGGCCATGTCCCACTTCTGGGTCGGCAAGTCTTACTACAATCCTGCCGTGGCAGGTGAGCGCAACGGCATTAACATCAACTTGGGCAGCCGCATGCAGTGGGTCGATTTCAAGCACGCGCCCATGACATTCTATCTCACGACCGACATGCCCTACAAGCTCATGGGACAACGATTGGGTGTGGGTGTCAAGGCCGAGTTTGAACGCATCGGTCTTTATACCAACACGCGTGTAGGCGCGCAGCTGGCGTGGAAGAAACGATTCGGCAAGCGCACCTTGAGCGTCGGCATCCAGCCGGGCGTGTTCTCACAGGTGTTCCGCGGCAAGGAGGCCATTACGACCAAGGAGCAGGAAGAAACCCCCGACGAGGCCATCATCAAGCAGAATGTGTCGGGTACGGCCTTCGACGCCAACGTGGGCGTTTTCTTCTCGGCACCACACTATTGGGCGGGTGTCTCGGTCACTCACGTGACTTCGCCCAAGATTGAGTTGAAGGTCTCCCGAGAGTCAATCGACTTCTATGAGTTTGACGTGAGCCGCACTTATTATTTGATGGGTGGCGGCAATATTCCGATTAGTAATTCGTTATTTGAAATACAGCCATCGGCTATGTTTGCCACCGATGCCAAGTACTGGACGGCTCAGGTAGCCGCCATGTTGCGCTATAACAGGACGCTCAACATCGGTGCTGGATACCGATATAAAGATGCCGTGACTGCATTTATCGGCGTGAACTTGAAGGATGCCTACATCGGGTATGCCTACGACTATCCCGTGTCGCCCATCAGCAAGGCCACATTCGGCAGTCATGAGGTCTTTGTCACTTATTTTGTGAAGATGGACTCACGAGAAAAAAACAAGAACAAACAAAAAAGCGTACGCTTAATGTAAGAATATGAAGAAACTATTTTTGATACTGTTGGTCGCCCTGGCGACCGTGTCGTGCAGTTCGGTCCGCAAGGGTGGCGGCGGCGGTGGTGAAGTCACCGGCGTTGGCGCTACCGTGTTTAACGAGACCACACCCTATGGTATGGTACTTGTCGATGTGGGCTCGATGCGCGAGGGACCCAGCGAGCGAGACTCGGTGTGGGGTATCGACTCCACGGCCCACGGCATCTCGGTCGATGCCTTCTGGATGGACGAGATGGAAGTGAGCAACTCCAAGTACAAGCAGTTTGTATATTGGGTGCGTGACTCGATCATCCGTGAGCGTCTCGCCGACCCAGCCTATGGCGGCAACGAGGAATTCAAGATCGAGGAGGACAAGGAGGGTAATCCCGTCAAGCCGCATCTCGACTGGAGCAAGTCCATCCCCTGGAAGAATCCCAGCGAGGATGAGGAGCGTGCCATCGAGAGCGTCTATCGCATCAACCCCATCACTGGTGTCAAGGAGCTTGACGCGTCTCAGATGAACTACCGCTACGAGGTCTATAACCTCACCGAGGCGGCCAAGCGCAAGCACCGCTTTGACCCCACACGTCGTGATTATAACACCGACCACGAGGTGGACTTGACGCCCCCCACCATCAGCAAGGACACTGCCTATATCGATGACGAGGGACGCATCGTTCGTCAGACCATCACGCGCGCCCTGCAGAGCGATTACGACTTCCTGAACACCTACATCGTCAACATCTACCCCGACACCACGTGCTGGGTCAACGACTTTGAGAATGCTTACCAGGAGCCCTACGTGCGCATGTACTTTGCCAACGGTAACTACAACAATTATCCTGTTGTGGGCGTGAGCTGGGAGCAGGCCAATGCCTTCTGCAACTGGCGCACCGAGTTCCTCAAGAAGTCGCTGGGCAACCAGGGGATCTATGTCGAGCCTTTCCGTTTGCCCACCGAGGCCGAGTGGGAGTTTGCGGCTCGTGCCGGTAAGAACAAGAACAAGTATCCCTGGGACGGTGACCTCCCATTGACCGTCGATGAGGGCTGCTTCTATGCCAACTTCAAGCCCGATGAGGGCAATTATGTCAAGGATGGTTACATCATCTCGGCTCCCGTGGGCACCTATGAGCCCAACGACTACGGCCTCTATGACATGGCGGGTAACGTGAGCGAGTGGACCTCCACTTCCTATACCGAGAGCATCGACCGCATGACCGACGACATCAACCCCGAGTACCGCTACTATGTGGCTCAGGAAGATCCTTACAAGATGTCGCGCAAGATTGTGCGTGGCGGATCATGGAAAGATGTGGTTCACAACATCCGGGCCGACCTGCGCATGTGGGAATACCAGAACGAGCAGCGCAGCTACATCGGATTCCGTTGCGTGCGTTCCAAGGTGGGCCTCGTCAAGGGACGTCGCAAGAACTGCTGCAAGGACTAAGTTTCACACATTATTATATTAAGAGAGAACCAATCATCACACTCAATTTTTCATAGTTCAAGTAAAAATGGGTAAAATCAAGAGATATAAAAAGAAAGCGGGCCGCTTCCTCAAGAGTGACAGCGGACAGCGTTTTTTCAACTTTGCCTACAGTATCGGTGCCGCAATCGTTATCTTGGGTGCCTTGTTCAAGATCCTGCACATGCCGGCTGGTAACTATCTGCTCAGTATCGGTATGGGTACCGAGGTGTTGATGTTCATCCTCACGGCATTTGACAAGCCCGAGAAGGAGTATCACTGGGAAGAGGTGTTCCCCGTCCTGGCCAGCCAGAACCCTGAGGATCGCCCCGACTTTAACAGCGGCGGCGGCATCATCATTGGCGGTGGCGGCGGTGGAGCTGCCACTGGTGACGGTTATCATGGCGGCGACATCAACGTCAGTGTCAGCGAGGCCAAGAGTGCCGTCGGCTTGCCACAGGGCGTCAACCTGAGCGAGGAAGACACGATGTCGTTGAGCGAGAGCATTGCCAAGATGGCTGCCGCCAGCGACCAGCTCTCGCGCATGGCCGAGCTTACCGATGCCACACAGCAGTACTTGAGCCAGATGGCTGGCATCAGCGAGCAGATGCAGAAACTCCAGGCAACCACCACAGCACTCAACGAGGTGAGCGAGACGCTACTGGGCAGCTATCGTGCCATTACCGACAACAGCAAGAATATCACCGACAGTTCCACGGGCTATGTTGACCAGATGCAGGCGCTCAACCACAACATCAGTGGCCTGAACACCATCTATGAGATACAGCTCAAGAGCATCTCGTCGCAGCTCGAGAACATCGACCGCGTGAACCGTGGACTCAAGGACATCCGCGACATGTACGAGAAGAGTGCTGCCGAGAGTGCCCACTACTGTGATGAGACCGAGAAGATGGCACGCTACATGAAGCAGCTCAACAGCGTCTATGAGAAGATGGTCAAGGCCATGACCGTCAACATGTACCGTCCCATGCCCGGTATGCCCGGCATCGAGCCCGACAACAGTGACAACGACGCTTAATAGCATCCACTCCAGTGATTAAACTATTTGACATCAATCCTATTCTAACCGATAGAGAAAAACTTATAGATGGCAACCTCAAAAAATAAGAGCGTCAACCGCATGTCGCCGCGAGAGAAGATGATCAACCTCATGTACATCGTCTTGACGGCCATGCTTGCACTCAATGTCTCCAGCGACGTGCTCAATGGATTCAGCCAGGTGCAGGACGGTTTGACTCGCTCCAACCGCACCATCTCGGCGCGTAATCAGGCCCTCTATGCTCAGCTCCAGGCCTTCAATGAGAAGAACCCCGAGAAGGGCAAGATGTGGCTTGACAAGGCTACACAGGTGGTGGGGGAGACCGACAAGCTATATAACTACATTGACTCGCTCAAGCTCTTGATCGTCAAGACTGCCGACGGCGAGGAAGCTGATGTGAACAACATCCGCAGTCGCGACAATACCGATGCTGCCGGACAGGTCATGCTGCCCCCCACTGGCAATAGAGGCAAAATCCTCAGGACTCGCATCGATCAGTACCGCCAGTTCGTTTCTTCCTTCATCGAGGATCCCGAGAAGCGCAAGAACCTTGAGGCGGCACTGTCAACCGTGCCGGCCAAGACCGCCGAGAATGCCAACACCAAGAAGTCTTGGGAAGAAACCATGTTTGATAACATGCCCTGCATCGCGGCTGTCACTCTTCTCACCAAGCTGCAGAACGATATCCGATATGCCGAGGGTGAGGTCTTGAACCAGATGATCACCAACATCGACCTCGGTGACCTGCGTGTTAACCTGGTCAACGCCTTTGTCGTACCCGACTCGCGCATTGTCATGCGTGGTACCAGGTACAAGGCCCAGATTGTTCTCGCTGCTATCGATACCACCCAGCGCCCCGTCGTCTATGTCAACGGTGGACGCTTGGGCAACGACAACGGTATCTATGAGGTGGGAACCGGCAAGGCGGGTAACTATGATTATTCAGGATGGATCGAGGTGCTCGGACGTGACGGCACGGTAACACGCCGTGACTTCAAGTCGAGTTACACGGTCATCGACCCGCTGGCAACCATCAGTGCCACAATGATGAATGTGCTCTATGCCGGCATCAACAACCCCATCAGCATCGCCGTCCCCGGTGTGCCCCAGGGTAGCATCAGCGCCACGATGACCAACGGTACGCTCACCAAGAGCGGTGACGGGTGGATCGCACATCCCTCCAAGGTGGGTGCCGAGTGTGTCATCTCGGTCACTGCCGAGATGGACGGACAGCGCACCAATGTGGGCACGACCACCTTCAGGGTGCGCAAGTTGCCCGACCCCACGCCCTTCATCACCTATAAGGATGCTAATGGCCAAGTCAACCGTTACAAGGGTGGCAAGCCGTTTGCCAAGAGCCTGCTCATGGCTGCCGGTGGACTCGGCGCTGCCATCGATGACGAGATCTTGAACATCGATTTTAGGGTGGTTTCGTTTGAGTGCGTGTTTGTCGATGCTATGGGTGACTATCATCCCGAAGCCAGCAACGGTCCTAATTTCACCGAACGACAGAAGGAGCGCATCCGCCGCCTGCAACATGGCAAGCGATTCTTTATCCGTGGCGTCAAGGCAACTGGTCCCGACGGAATCACGCGTGAAATCTCACCCATCGAGGTCATCATCAACTAAATCGCAATATAACAACTACAACAGCAAGATATTATGAAAAGTCTTAAATTGATTATCGCAATATTGCTCGTGGGAACGACCCTCGGTGCTGGTGCACAGGTCACCCGTCGATCGGGCAGCGATACCCGCAATAAGGACAAGAAATCGGCACGGGCAACCGTCACCGACAGGCAACAGTCCTTCTACGAGGTAAGGGAGCCCAGCGATGCCGACCTGCAGTGGATGAAGGTCATCTATCGTGAGGTGGACCTGACCAAGGGGAAAAATGCGGCCCTGCTCTATCCCGAGATGCCCAACGAGGATGGCGAGAATCTCTATTTCATCATTATGAGACTGCTGGCCAGGAATGAGATTTCGGCCTATGACTATCAAGACGAGATCTTCAACGACGCTCACAAGGTCAAGATGGACGAGATGTTCGACAACTACGGCATCGATTACACATTGGCCAAGGGGAGTACCGAGAAAAACCCCGTCTATGAATTTGAGGATGCCGACATCCGTGCCAACCAGGTGCTGAGCTACTATATCATCGAGAAATGGGAGTTTGACACCCGCAGTAACCAGATGAAAGCCCGTGTCGAGGCTCTGTGCCCGGTTCTCCATCAGATGGACGACTGGAGTGGAGAGACTGGCCGTTACCCCATGTTCTGGGTGAAGCTCAACGACATCCGTCCCTATATGGCCAAGCAGTATGTCTTCACCGACGATGACAACAACCTGGCTCGCTATAGCATCGACGACTTCTTCAAGTTGAACATGTACACCGGCGACATCATCAAGACCAAGAACCTGCGCAACCTGGCACTCAAGCAGATGTTCCCCGAGGAAAAAGCCCTCAAGCACGCTCAGGATAGCATCGAACAGCGACTGCGCAGCTTCAACAAGGACCTCTGGGTTCCACCTCTGGAAGTGCTCCAGGCTCAGGCCGAGGCTGAAGAGAAAGCACGAGCCGAGGCCGAGGGCGAACTTGAGGAAGGCGAAGAGGGTGCCGAGCAGGTAGAAGGCGAGGCCGCAACCGGTGAGGGCGAGGAGAAAACCGCCACTCGCACCACCAAGCGTGGCAGCAAGTCTAAGGACACCAAGAAGTCCTCCAAGGCCAAGGCCAAAGAGAAAAAGACCAAGATCAAGGAGCGTAAGCCCAAGACCAGTACCCAGACGGTGAACACTGGCGTGCGATCGGTGCGCAACCGCAAGAAATAAGGCGCTAGCTTGACGACTCCCTTTTAATACAGGAACAGTCAATTGTGATAATTGACCTCTTCATTTTATTATTTTTTAATTGTGTTACCATTGCATGGATGCCGTTTCCATGCAATGGTTTTTTAATACCCTCACCACAAAAAAATCCCTTAAAAATATTGCCCATTGTGGAAAGATTGTGTAACTTTGCGGCGCTTTTAATTGAAAGGAGGTTGGTAAACCTGCAATAAGAGACTGATAATCAATACATATCATCCCATTAGGCATCGCTCGGCACGTGGCTCGCTGGCGATGCGTCATCCTATCGAGCCACAATTCCAACAAGGAAATTCTAAACATTTTACAAACAAATAAAACATTTAAACAAAACAAACTCATTATGATTATTGTACCCGTTAAGGAAGGCGACAACATCGAACGCGCCCTCAAGAAATTCAAGCGTAAAACTGAGAAGACCGGTGTCATCAAGGAACTCCGCAACCGTCAGGCTTTTGAGAAACCCTCTATCACCAACCGCAAGAAGATGATGAAGGCCGAGTATGTGCAGCAGCTGCGCGCTCGCGAGGAGTAATACCCGTTTTTCTCATTACAATAAAAATGCAGGAATTGTCACGATAGTGGCGGTTCCTGCTATTTTTTGTCACTTTTTTGGCACAGAATTTGCTTTTTATAAAAATAGTTGCTAACTTTAGCACCCGAAAAGCAGTGCCACTCACGTTGCAATCATCAATCATTGTGACAACGGCACTGCGGGTCACACACAATGTAAACCTGCAATGAACGCGACGATAGAACGATTCCTGCAATACCTGCGCCTGGAGCGCAATCTGTCCCCGAGGACGGTGGGACTCTACCACCGTGACCTTGAGCAATGGGTATCGTTCATGACAACGGGCGCGCGACCCGTGGATTTCCCATCTGTCACGCCCAGCGACATCCGGGATTGGCTCTATCGACGTTCCAGCCAGGGGGACGGCCCCAGCACGCTGCGACACAAGACACAGGCCATCAGGGCGCTCTACCGCTACCTCATGCGGCAAGGAGAGACGGCTTCCAATCCCGCCTCACAGGTGGATCTGGCCAAGTTGCCCAAGCCCCTCCCCAAGTTTGTGCGCGAGAAAACCATCGACGCTGTTCTTGATGCCGACATCGACAACGACGACTTCACCCAGGTGAGAGACCGCCTCATCGTCATGATGCTCTATGAGACGGGAATACGACTCAGCGAGTTGATCGGTTTGCAAGATGCCGCTGTCGATACGGTAAAGCGGGAACTCAAGGTCAGGGGAAAGCGCGACAAGGACCGCATTGTCCCCTTTGGCGCCGAACTCGCGGCATGGATTGAACGTTACCGCGCGCTGCGTGGCGATGTGAGGCCCCTGTGCGGGAATCTGCTGGTCACGGTGCGCGGCAAGCAGCTTTATCCCTCGCTGGTCTATCATGTGGTGCACGATTCGCTGGCCATCGCCGGAGGAACCGGCAAACTCAGCCCGCACGTGCTGCGGCACACCTTTGCCAGCGTCATGCTCAACCGCGGGGCGCAGCTCAACAGTGTCAAGGAATTGCTCGGACATGAGAGCCTAGCCGCTACACAGGTTTACACCCATGTGACATTGAGTGAATTACAACACAATTATGAACTCGCCCATCCACGGGCACTTAAAAAAGGAGGTTAATATGGAAATTAAGATTAATGCCATCCACTTCGAAGCAACCGAGAAACTGAACGACTTCATCAACAAGAAGGTTGACAAGTTGGGTAAGTACAACGAGGAGATCACCAATGCTGAGGTCATCCTCAAGGTCGTTAAGCCCGAAACCGCAATGAATAAGGAAGCATCGGTGCGGCTCAATGTGCCGCGTGCCGATGACTTGTACGCCAGCAAGGTGTGTGATACCTTCGAGGAAGCCATCGACAACTGCGTGGACGCACTCAAGCGTCAACTCGAGAAAGGTCGCAAGGACAGATAAGCCACCGCGCCACACATTTTTTTTAAAGATATAATTCGCCTCCTGCCCGCACACCGCTGCCGGCAGGGGGCGTCGTAATTTACCCCTTACTGTTTCTGGTTGATTTTTGTTTTTTTGCTGGTTTTTTTGTGATAATTTGATTATTTATGCTATATTTGCAGAGCGTTGCAATGTGATGACAGGATGATAGACGACAGGATGATAGACGACAGTCTCATAAAGCATGTTGATAGTTGGCCGCAGTTTTGGTCAATAGGGTGTTTCTGCTCTCTCTCTTTGTGTGCGCGCACTAGACGTTTCTTCAATGCCCCGAGCGGGTGCGCTATAGTTGTCAGGCTTTTCTTGCTTTAGGGCAAGGGGAGCCGATACTTGTTTTATAGTAAATTTTTATTCACCGTATTAATAAACTTAACTGTTATGAAAAAGAAACTATTACTCCTTTTAGCGGTCCTGATGACCGCAATGGTGGCACAGGCGGCCACCGACTATGGCTTCTATGTGGCTGGCACCAAGGTCACCAGTGACAACTGTAACAACATCGTGAACAACTACATCACCAGTGGCACGGTGTATTACGATCCCAGTAACAACACCCTGTTCATGAACAATGTCACCATCAACATGACGGGCAGTTACAACCGTGTCATCAACAATCTGGAAAATTCGGGTTTGACTGTCATGTTTCGTGGCACCTGTAACCTGAAGGCTCAGGACGCTTCTGTGATCCGCATTAGGAAAAGCACAACGCTTTGGGCTCCGCAAGCAACCGATGTTGTCAACATCACCGGTGTCAACGATGTCGGCATCTGGATGGCAACAACCAATGATTTCAATCTTACCATTCAGGGTCCCGGCACTTTCAAAATCTCGTCCACTGCCAAGCCAGCCATCGAGGACGAGGATAATTATCAGGCCGTCCCTCTCACGCTCGATCTTCCCCATGAAGTGGTCATGGACAATGTAAATGCGGTGCTGTCTTCAGGTCAGGACAATGTCGTCAGGCGCTTCTATTTTACATTTAAAGCTGGCAGTAGCGTGCGCTTCAAGGCCACTCATAATTCCGGCAAATCAGTGATCACCCAAACCGAATTTGTATATCAAGGCAACGAGACCATCTTGGAGCCCTATGGAGCATATTATAGCAGTAACACCGTCTATGATTCCAGTGGCTCCAGGGTCTATGATAAAGATGTCTATGTCAGCGACGACTATGTGGCCATCATCAACTCGACCAACTTCCCCGATGCCAATTTCCGCAGTTGGTTATTAGAGAATTTCCCGGGCTACATCCATGATGGCCATGTCAATAACTGGGGTGTTTTTAATCTCAGTGGCAAGAATATCTCTAATCTCAAAGGCATTGAGTACTTTACCAATTTGTCATCGCTTAACATCTCGAACAATAATTTGACCTCTGTGGATTTGAGTCATAACACCAACCTGGAGAAACTATATTGTTCAAACAATCAGTTGACCTCCCTGAATCTGAACAACCTCTCTAATCTGGAAGTCCTGGATTGCAGCAATAACAAGTTGACGACGCTGAGTGTGTCCGGCAAATCCTATCTGAAGACACTCAACTGCAGCAGCAATACATTATTGACCACGCTCTACTGCTATCGCTGCGACCTGACTACGCTCAATGTGACGGGCTGTACGGCCTTGCAGGATCTGCGTTGCTACGAGAACGCCAACCTGACGGCCATCACGGGTCTGGCCAACTGCACCGCCATCACGGGCCTGGACTGCGAGGATTGCGCCATCACCAGCCTGCCTGGGGTCAACAACATGACCAACATCGCTACACTGCTGGCCCGCAACAACAAGTTGACTACGCTCACGGTTACCGGCAAGAGCAAACTGACAAACCTGAGGGTTAAAGGCAACACGACATTGACCACCCTTCAATGTTATAATAATGCCTTGACCACCCTCAATGTGACGGCCTGCACAGCCTTGAAGGACCTGCGTTGCTACGAGAATTCCAACCTGGCAACCATCACAGGCCTGGCCGACTGCAAGGCCATCACCTATCTGGACTGCGAGGACTGCGCCATCACCAGCCTGCCAGGGGTGAACAACATGACCAACATCGCTACCCTGCTGGCCCGCAACAACAAGTTGACTACGTTATCTATGAATTACAAGACCAACCTGACACGCATTAGGGTTTCTGGAAACACGCTGTTGACTGACCTCGTGTGCATTGAGATGACTAATCTGGAAACTCTTGATGTGACCAACTGCACCGCGTTAAAATCGTTGGAATGCTACAGAGGTGGTTTGGAGTCCATCACCGGATTAGGCACCTGTACAGCGTTAACCTTACTCGATTGCAGCGACAGCTACATCAACAACCTGAGTGGTCTCGCCAACCTAACCAACTTGAAAACCCTTTATTGTGAATCTAACAGGTTGACCTCGCTCAATGTACAAGGTCTATCAAAATTGGAAACCTTATATTGTAACAACAACCAGTTGACCACGCTCAGTGTTCAAGGTTGCACCGCATTAACAAAACTTTATTGCTACAGGAACAATATCAGCGGCTCGGGCATGACGACCCTTGTTAACAGCCTGCCTACTCGCTCGGCATCGTCCAAGGGCTCTTTGCGCGCCGTCTACAACGCTAACGAGAGTAATTCGATGACTGCAGCCCAGATCACGACTGCCCGCAACAAGAACTGGATACCCTATCGCTACAACGGCAGCACCTGGGTAGAGATGACGGCATCGACCCGAGGCGACGTGGATGGAGACGGCGGTGTCAACATCAGTGACGTGTCCTCTATCATCGATTACCTGCTGAGCGGCAATGCCAGCGGCATCAACATCAGTGGTGCCGACTGTGACCAGGATGGCAACGTCACCATCAGCGACGTGTCCGCTCTGATCGACTACTTGCTGACTGGTTCGTGGTAAATTCCTGTGCAGGAGTGTCATCACATCGATTGGCTTAACCGTTCAGCCAATCGGGCCTCACTTGAAGTCGCTGAATGGATGACACTCCGCTAACTCGCGTTAAACTACATGTGAAATCATAAAACTAACAATGAAATGATGAACATTAAATCGTTCAAGACAATAGCGCTGGCTGCCGTGACGATGGCGGCAATGTGCGCGCCCGTAACGGCTAATGCCCAGCTGGGTGGACTCATCAACAAGGCCAAGAAGAAAGCTAAAGAGAAAGTCGAGCAAGTTGTTGACAAGAAGAAGACCGATGTGCAGGAAAAAGCCAAGGAAGAGGTCAAAAATGCGAAAAACGATGCCAAGATGAAGGCCCTTGAGGCCCAGCGTCCGCCTCTGCCCTGGATTATGGGATTGTCGAAGTTTAGCGAAGACACGATAAAAGAATTTGCACGTGAAAGGCTTGGCAAACTGCCAGATGACAATGTGATCGCCCTCAGGGATTCATTGTTTGCACGCTATAAGAGCAACAAGTTATTGATGGCGGCGATGACAGAGACCCAAATCGACGACTACCGCCTCAATGAGTCCCTAGAGAACGAGCAACAACGCTTCAACGACTTCTATAATCAATTAGAGTGGTCTATTGTGCCCTCCTTACTCTTAGGCGTGAAAGGCGAGAAACTCGATGGCGAGTCTGCCACAATGAAATATGAGAGACCACGTTATCATGTTGTTGCCGGCATTTCGACCTATTCGGCCTTCAAAACGGTTAAAGGCGATGTCTATTTCATGAGTGTGCTGGGCGGCACCAGGGTGTTCTTGAAGGCTAATGAAGCAGCAGAGGTGCAAGCCGAGATTGACCGCGTGCGCAAGATCATTTTGCTCAGTAAGGGCATCGGCACTTTTGCCAAGGAAGTTGGTGACAAGCCTGAGGCTCATGGCTTCCTCCCGTTCTTGGCCGAAGACTGGGTGAACCGCGTGGATGCCGCTCTGGCCAACAACAAGCCCGAGAACATTCAGTACCGCGACATGCCCAGGGCCGGCTCGATGCACGCCAAGTTCAAAGCCGAGGCTCTTGCCATCGCCAAGGCCGAAAACCCCAAGGTCATCGACGTGGTCATCACCAGCGACGACTGGGATGTGGTGATGAAGGGCGTGGTGCCTGAGCGCCGCAACATCTACGGCTTCTATATCACCCAGGACGAACTCGGCAAGATTTGCACCGAGCGTGTCTGGACCCAGAAGTACCAGGGCAACGGCAAGTATGGCAAACTCAAAGCCGGCGGTGTTGGTGTCTCGACCGACTTCTATGTGAAATAATATTACCCCCCCGAAGCACAATGTTTGTGCGTTTCGAGTCCTGAGGCGGATGCTTTGGGACTCGAAATTTCT
>CAMVAP010000055.1 GCA_947165485.1 uncultured Prevotellaceae bacterium | reverse complement strand
GGGGGGGGCGTGGCGGGAGCCACGGCATAGGGGACACTGACGCGGCCATGACGCGGGGGCTGACGCGGGGGGGGCCGTGGCGAGAGCCACGGCATAGGGGACACTGACGCGGGGGCTGCCACTGCTGTGATGAAGAGGGGGGGGAAAGTTGAGTTGGGTATAACACTTTTTAACGTTGGTTTTCTTCTTAAATGGGAAAATGGCACTAATTTTGCTATTTAATGGGGTAATGTGCCCATGTGAGAAAGAGAAGAAATTTATAGAATGAAGAATATGAGACGATTACCATTGCTGGTGATGTGCTGCCTGATGCTGGTGGCATGTGGTGGTCACGGCCAGCTGGAGAAGGCAGTGAGGGGTGTGCTGGTGAGCGGCGACACGACGCGTGCGGCCTACGACTCGCTGTGCACGCTGGTGACCGACAACCCGGGGAAATATGGCGACCTGCTGACCCCCGAGGGCCGTGTGGATCACAAGAAGATGGCCGAGTTTATCGAGGGCATCGGGTCCCACCTGCGTCCGCCGATGCACTGGGACACGCGCCCCTATGGCGGCGTGGATGACCTGTCGCTGACGGTCTATTTTGAGCGCAGCGGCTCGATGGTCCCCTATGACCAGCGCGGCGGTGGCGGCCAGCTGAAGAAGGCCGTCAACGACCTGATCAACCACTTCCCCGCAGGGAGCAAGGTGGATATCAACATCGTGAACGACGGCATCTACCCCTACCAACACACGGTGGACGAGTTCCTCAAGGACCGCGACATCTACCAGAGCACGGCAGGCGTGGGCGATGCTGCCTATACCGACTTCCAGCTGATTTTCAACAAGATCCTGGAGGCTCAGAAGCCCGGCAACGTGAGCGTGCTGGTGAGCGACCTCATCTACTCGCCACAGGACACGCGGGGCGTGAGCCTAGACAAGATCTTCAACGAGGAGAACAGTCTGGCCACACGCGTGTTTGCCCGCTACAAGGGCAAGAGTGTGGTGGTGCAGCAGTTCATGGGCGACTACAGCGGCAAGTACTATCCCTATAATAATGAGCCGTTTAACTACAGCGGCAAGCGTCCCTTCTACCTGGTCATCATTGCCGATAGCGACGTGATGGACCAGCTGGCCCAGGACAAGCGCTATCGCGGTGTGCTCGATGCGCCCGAGGTGCGCAACAGCTACCGCTTCAACCAGGGCGAGGCCACGGTGGAATGCCGTGTGCTGCCCGAGTGGAAGGACAACGCCGGACGCTTCCGCGTCAAGCATGGCGAGGGCATCGTGCTCACCAAGTGTGACGGCGACCGCCAGACGGGCAAACTGTGCTTCACGCTGGCCGTTAACCTGGGCGGTCTGCTCAAGGACGACGCCCTGCTGACCGATGCCGCCAACTATAACGTGCAGAGCATCGACGGCTACACCCTGACCGTGCAGCCCATCGACCAGAGCATGGTGACCGCCAACAACAAGGAGTACCTGGAAGGCATGACCCACGTGCTCACGCTGGTGGGCGACCTCAAGAGCCCGCGTGACGAGGTGCACATCTCGCTGCGCAACGAGTTGCCCGCATGGGTGAGCCAATCGTCGAGCGACAACGACACCAGCACGGGCGGGTCGTTCTCGACCACCACACTGGGCCTGAAGCAACTGCTGGGCGGCATGTTTGACGCCATGCGCGGCGGCAACAACCTGTTTGACGTCACCATCCAGTTACAGCGATGATTGCATTTGCTCATGCCCACTAACAACTAGAAACTAACAACTAACAACTAAATAAATGAAACACTTGGTTTATCTCATCAGCGGGATTGTCGTGACAGTGCTGTTCTTCATCCTGAGTTGCAGCGACAGCTTTAACATCTGGGAGCAGATGTACTTCAACCAGGGCTTTAACGACAAGATGTACAACCTGAGCATGTATCCCGTGATTGCCGCCATCACCATCCTGGTGGCCTGGGGCGGTGCAGCGATCTACTACTACGCCATCAACTCGGTGAAGTTTGACCGCTGGTACCACTGGCTGGCCGTGCTGGGCGTGGTGGCCGTGCTGGCTCCCGTGGTGTGCTACATCTACAACGACACCGTGTTTGCCAACAACGGGTTGATGTATGTGGGCGAGTCGATCCAGTTTGAGATGCAGACGGTGCTGTTTGCCGCATTGCTCTATATCGTAGCCTCGTTCTCGATGCGCTGGTGGAGCAGCAACTGCCGCCACACACCGCTGCCACAGTGAGCCATTGCGCCATGACTAATTATGCGGACGCTCACTAACAACTATCAACTAGAAACTAACAACTAGAAACTAAATACATGCGACTATTTCTATTTGCTATCGGAGGAACCGGATCCAGGGTGTTGAAGTCGCTGCTGATGCTGTCGGCAGCCGGCGTGCGCCCGCTGGACGAGAACGGCAAACCCGTGCGCGACCTGGAGATTGTGCCCGTCATCATCGACCCGCACAAGGCCAACGAGGACCTGAAGCGCACCGAGGCGCTACTCAACGACTACCGCGACATCAGGCGCAAGCTCTACGGTAACGAACCCAATGCCGAGGGCTTCTTTGCCAACCGCATCGTCACCCTGCGCGAGATCATGAGCAACACGAGCGTGACGCTGGGCGACACCTTCATCTTCAACCTGGGCGCCGTCGAGAATGCCAAGTTCCGCGAGTTTATCGGCTATGACACGATGAACGAGGCCAACCAGGCGCTGACCTCGCTCCTGTTTGCCAACTACCAGCTGGAGAACAAGATGAACATCGGCTTTGTGGGCAGCCCCAACATCGGCAGTGTGGCCCTCAACGAGATCAAGGACAGCAACGAGTTCAAGGCCTTCAGTAATATCTTTCGCCAGGGCGACCGCATCTTCTTCATCAGTTCGATCTTTGGCGGCACGGGAGCGGCAGGATTCCCCATCATGGTGAAAAACATCCGCCAGGCGGCCAATCTGGAAGGCATCGAGAACCGCGACGCCCTGAGCCGCGCCCCCATCGGTGGGCTGACCGTACTCCCCTACTTCACCCTAGAGGGCAACAAGCAGGACCAGCGCATCGCCACCAGCGACTTTATCGTCAAGACCCAGAGCGCGCTCTACTACTACAAGAACACGCTCACGGGCGCCAACGACAGCAACGTGAACAGCATCTACTACCTAGGCGACCAGGTGAGGAGCAAGCCCTACCTGTATGACCCCGGCGAACACGGGCAGCGCAACAACGCCCACCTCGTCGAGCTGATAGGCGCGCTGGCACCGCTGGACTTTGCCGGAGCCCCCGACAACAAGCTCACCGACCCCGACGGCTATCCCCTGCCCACCACGGCCTATGAGTATGCCCTGGCCAAGGACGACCTGAGCCTCAACTTCCTGTCGCTGGGTCACCGCACGCGCCAGCTCATCTATGAGCCCATGAGCAAGTTCCACCTGCTGTTCCTGTTCCTGACCACCGGTTTCAAGAACATGATAGGCCAGGGGTTCACCGAGGATGCCCCCAAGATCAAGAGCGACTTCATCTCGTCGCAGTTCTACCGCACGCTGGTCGATCACTTCCTGCTGGGTTACGCCCAGTGGCTCACCGAGATGAACGACAACATGCGCAGCGTGGCCTTCTTCAAGCCCGGCGAGATCGACATGTCGCACGCCATCGAGGGCGTGGGAATGCGCAAGCGCCTGCTGGGCCACTACAAGGTGGATAACGACGTGCTCAAGGCCGAAATGAACAAGCTGAGCAAGAACAACCCCGCCTACAGCGACCGCACCGTGGAGTTCAAGCTGCTAGACCTGTTTGACAAGGCCGCCCACAACGTGTTCACCGAGCGCTACGAGAACATCAACTAAGCTCCCCACGCTAAGACTACTAGGGACTAGAAACTAACAACTAGAAACTAAATATGAGCGAGATATTATCCTATAGCAACAACACCATCAAGAATGGCGAGGAGGACTGGATTGCCCATGCCCCCTACAGCGACGATGACATCGCACGCATCAAGGACCCCGACGGAGGCCTGAGCGAGAATCCCCGCACTGCCATCCCCAGCCCGCTGGCCCAGCTTGACCTGGTGAAAAACGCCTTCAAGCAGCTGGCCAATGAGCGCCTGCGCGGCGCGAGGATGAACGAGCGCCTGGTATCCAACGCGCTCGACGTGGCGCAGCTGTTCTTTGACTACGAGAACCACAAGGAGTACCTGCGCATCATCCGCTGGAACCGCGAGGAGAACATCGAGCAGCTGAAGTCCAACCCGCAGCACCGCCTGTACGGCGAGACGCTCGACCTGTTCCTGCGCAGCGACAAGGTCTATAACTTTGACCTGCTCAAGGACTGGTACATCCTCATGTGGGACCGCAAGGTGCTGGGCGGCACCTCGCCCGCCTCGATCGTGATGGCCGCGCCCGCCCTGGGCACCATCGATGCCATCAAGGTGGAACAGGGCGTGAGCCTGTTCAGCGAGACGCGTCACCTGTGGCAACGCGACGAGGACTTTGTGTATTACATGTACCTGCTCATGAACGCCTACCCCACCCTGCGACTGCACTGTGGCGAGGTGTATTCCTACATGCAGAAGAACCTCGAACCCCTGCGTCAGAACCGTCCCGAGCTGTACCGCCGCATCACCACCGTCATCCCCAACCTGGATGCCCTGGACGAGAGCCGCGCCAGCACGGTACTGGAGCAGCTGGAGCACAGCTATGACCCCTTTGGCGGCGGGATTGACGTGAGTGTGCTGGGAGCACGGTTCTACCACAAGCGCTCACTGGACATCCGCACGGCAGCCAGCGAGAGCGACTTTGTCATCACGCCCACCCTGCCCCAGACCAAGAGCGAGCTGCCCCTGGTGCTCGTCAACGGCTTCAACGGCAGTGTGGAGCACTTCCGTTACATCGACAAGGAGTGGGACAGCGCCACCCAGGTGTATGCTGGCGGCACCCCCCTGAGCGACCGCAAGCTGCCCGACACATCGATACAATACCCGTTTGTCACCACCGACGACTTCCTCACCGACACCATCGTGAGGCTGGGCAGTGGCTGCGTGATCGACACCGACCACTTCTTTGACGGCAACCTCAAACCGCGCACGCCGCAGCCCACCTGTGGCTACCTGTTGCCGTTGAAGCCCCTGCTGTTCACCTACTTTGACACCGACTACCTGAAAGGGACCATTGCCGGTCGCCACGTGATGGACATTGAAGAGTTTGCCGACGGCAGTGTGATGGTGACCCTGCGCATCCGCGTCAAGAAGGGCGAGAACCGCTACATCGAGCTGTCGCGCAAGTATTTCCCCATCAACGACCACACGTGGACCTTTGACGAGCGGCGTGGCACAGGCCGCGTGGTGGGCGCCACGATGTCCACCTCGATTTTCCCGTTTGTCAAGACCGATGCCAACGACGACTACACCGTGGAGTTGTTCACCATGATCGAGAATGGTGGTGCCACCCTGCGCTTCTATAAGAACGGCATCAAGACCGACGGCTTGAACGTGCGCGACGCCATCCGCTCCCACTCGGGCTATAGCACCGCCTACTATGACGTGGACGGCTCATTTGACTACATGGAGGTGAGCGTGAAGAATCACCTGGGACGTTCCAGCGGTGTGATCATCCCCCAATGGAAGCCCTACGCACCCAGCGCCAAGGAGTTGATCTTTGCCGTGGACTTTGGCACGACCAACACCCACGTCGAGTGGGCCGAGCGTGGCCAGCCCAGCCAGCCGTTCACCTTTGCTTACGGCTCCCAGCAGGTGCTCGTCGCCTCGTTGCACAAGCCCCACTCGCTGGAGTATGCCGAACAGGTGCAGCGCGTCGAGTTTGTGCCACGCGAGATTGATAACGTGTATGGTTTCCCATTGCGTTCCACCCTGGCGCGCAACGAGAATAGCGGCATGGGCTGCAATCTGTTCAGCGACGTGAACATCCCCTTCCTGTATGAGCGACAATACTTCCACGGCTATGAGGTGACAACCAACCTCAAGTGGAAAGGCGACACCGAACTGGCCAAATCCTTCCTGCGCGAGTTGACGCTGCTCATCAAGGCCAAGGCCCTGCTGGAGAATGCCGACCTGCGCCGCACCGAGGTGGTATATTTCTACCCCGTGAGCATGGGCGGTGCCGACCGCGACATGCTGGAACGCACATGGACCGAACTGTTCAACACCTACATCGGTGCCGACAGCGACCGCCTGCGCTGCTATCCCGAGAGCCTCGCCCCCGCCTACTACTACAGTGGTGCCGAGGTGGCCGGCAGCAGCTATGTGTCGATCGACATCGGTGGCGGCACGTGCGACACGGTGATCTACCAGCCCAGCAATGACCGCATGAGCAGTGAGCCTGTGGCCATTTCATCGTTCAGGTTTGCGGGCAACGCCATCTTTGGCGACGGATTCACCGACAAGGATGCCGACAACAACCCGCTGTTGCAGCACTACACGCGCTACTTCATGCAACTCATCGAGAACGACAAGGGCAACAACATCGCCTACCTGAGCAGCATCCTGGCCGACATCATGGCCCAGAAGCGCAGCGAGGACATCAACGCCTTCCTGTTCTCGATCGAGAATGTGGAGGAGCTGCGCAACCTGCGTGAAATCGACCGCAACCTGTACAGCTACAACGCCCTACTGCGCAACGACAGCCAGCGACGTCTCATCTTCATGTACTTCTACTCGGCCATCATCTATTACATTGCCCAGGCGATGAAACAGCGTGGCTATGAGATGCCCAAGCAGATTTACTTCTCGGGCACGGGCAGTAAGATATTGAATATCCTGGGGTCGCACAACCGCATCAACATGCTCACCCAAACGATTATCGAACGCGTGTATGGCCAGCCCTATACCGAGAACTTTGAAATCAAGCAAGAGATGAAATGCCCCAAGCAGATTACCTGCCGCGGCGGCATCAAGCTGGAAAACCGCCGTCTGGAAGGCCAGGCCGACGTGACCCGCTACAACGCCACCAGCGTGAAGCGGATGCGCTACTGCTGCTCGATGCTGGGCGAGGATGACCTGACGATGGCTCAAGTCGAGTCGATCGAGGTGCGCGACCGCCTGGTCGAGAAGGTGAGGGAATTCAACCGCTTCTTTGTCGAGTTGTGTGATGCCACCATCAAGGACGAGTTTGGCATCGAGAACAACGTGTTGCGCCTATTTGAGAGCGTGCTGGGCGATAACCTGGCCAACTACTTGACGGCAGGCATCAACACCTTCCTCAAGGGGCGCTATAACGCCACCGACGTGGTGGAAGACGTGCCGTTCTTCTACCCCATCATCGGCGTGATACGCCACAACCTGCTCAAGAATATGCGCAACGACGTGATCAGCAAGTTTAACCAATAATCATTATATCTCTCAAAGTTATGAAACGAATCACTTTACTCATGGCAGCAATCATCTGCCTCGCCACCTCGGCACTGGCGCAGATTTCCGAGAACCAGACCCTGTCCACCACGCTGTGGAAGCAGGGTATCGCCACCTGTGCCCACTACACGGCTCACGCTCGTGGTTTTGCCAAAAAAATCGATGAGATCAAGGCCAAGTACCCCCAGGGCTATACCCTCGACGACCTCAACGAGGTGTACAGCAACCAGGGACGCAAGTGGGAGAAAATCTATAACGAATTTAAGGAGGAAGAAGACAAGAACGGCAGTATCAGCGACCTCAAGGAACTGGTAACGCCCCAGATCTGGAACCTCGTTGAGCCTGAGTTCCAGGCATTTATCACCGAGCACCCCGAAGCTGCCCAAGAAGCCCCCGCTCAGCCTGCCGACCAGCAGGCCCAGGGCAATGAACAGAATGGTGACCAGCAAGCCCAGGGCGAGAACGCTACCGCCCAGGGCGGCCAGACTGGTACCGCTATCGCTTGTCCTGCCAATCTGCCCCTGTGGCTGGGCATCCTTGGATCGCTGCTGGGACTGTGCGCCCTGCTCATCGCGCTGAGCAACCGCGGCAAGATCAATGAGATGCGCCGCTCATTTGCCCGCGAGTTGGACCGCACCAACGCCAACCTGCAAGAATTCTCGACCGATGCCGCCGACCAGATGAAGGCATTATCCATCCGCTTGACGGGCAAGGCCATCCGCAACAACCAGCCCGAGGCCCAGCCCCAGATTGTGGAAGAGCAACCCGAGATTGTTGAGGAAGAAGACACCGTAGAGCCGCAGCAGGAAGAAGCCGCAACCCAGCCCCAAGTAGGGGAAGAGGAAGAGGTGATGAACCTGTTCATGAGCAAACCCGACGACAATGATGACTTCACCCGCGTGAGCGACACGATGGAGCCGGGCAATTCCATCTATGTGCTCACTACCTTTGACGGCACACACGGCACCTTTGAGGTCATCGACAAGCCCGAGGTACACCGCTTTGCGCTGATGATGCCCGCCGAGAACCTGATACGCGCCTGCTCGGGTAACGCCATCCAGATTCCCAGTGGCACCCGCATCGTTACCGACCGTCCTGGTGAGGCCGAGTTTATCGACGGCAAGTGGCACGTGGTAGTCAAGGCTATCATCCACTACGAGAACTGATTCTCAAGCTATTAGGTTATAGGCTTCAGGACACCGATACACTCCCCCTAAAGCCTATAACCTAAAGCCTAAAACCTAAAACCTAAACAATGCGCTGGACCTGTCCCAAATGCGGTAAAAAACTGGATGTGAGCAATGAGCAATTGATTGCCAACGACGGCGTGATCATTTGCCCACAGTGCTTGCTACAGGCCCATCAGCCCATTCCCAAGGCACGCGTCTCCACCCGCCGTGAAGACAAGTCCAGCGCATCTTCTCCCAAGCGTCAGCAGCAAAGCATCAACTTTGACACCGAGACGCCACCACAATACCATCCCACCACTCCCCCGCCCCACAAGCCACGCATGAAACAAGCATCCACATCCTACCGCTACACGGGACTGGGCAGCGGAAACAACTCCAATCCTCCCAAGCGCAAATCCACCCCCAAGCGCAAAACCAAGAAAAAGAAGAATCAAGGCATGACCCCCTGGGGATGCATGGGCCGCACAGTCGTGTTCACCCTCGTTCTCTTTGCCGCCTACGTCTTCTTCGGACTCCTGCTCGAATCCTTCCAATAGTAAAAAAACGCCTATTCTCATCTCACATCCATTTTTAGTGTCATTCAGCCTGCATCTTAACCAACTCTCATGCCGTTCAATCTTTAGGACACCACAAATAATAAACACATTTTAAGGGAATTTAGTGCAGGGATTTCGGGTAAAAAGTGTACCTTTGCACGACTTTAAAGGCTGGGGTGCGGAATGCCCCTAGCGTGCGGCAATATCACATGACGAAATGATGGATTTTCTCTCAACATATCACCTGCAAGGACTGGTGCTTGGATTGTGCTCGTTCTTGATTATCGGTATCTGCCACCCTATCGTTATTAAGGGGGAATACTATTATGGGCAACGGTTCAAGTGGTTCTTCCTGCTCACGGGCATTGCATTGTGTGTGGGGTCGTTGTTCGTCGATAACGTGATGCTGTCGGCGCTGATGGGCGTGGGTGCGTTCTCTTGTTTCTGGGGCATCAAGGAGATGAAAGAGCAACAGGAACGCGTGCGCAAGGGCTGGTTCCCCCGCAACCCCAAGCGCACCTACCCATGGGATGACAAGAGTGAGAAATAACAAAAACCAATAACTAAAAAACTAGGGACAAGAAGCTAACATGAGAATAGATATCCTCACAGTGATGCCTGACGCGCTCGAATCGCCGTTGCACACCTCGATTCTGCAACGGGCCCAGGACAAGGGCCTGGTGGAGATTCATGTGCACAACCTGCGGGACTGGAGCTTGCGCAAGCACCGCAAGGTGGATGATTACCCCTTTGGCGGTGAGGCGGGAATGGTGATGCAGATTGAACCCGTGTGGCGGTGCATGGAGGAGCTGAAGAGCCAGCGCCACTATGATGAAATCATCTTCACCTCGCCCGACGGTGAACAGCTCGACCAGCCCATGGCCAATGCCCTGTCGCTCAAGGAGAATATCATGATCCTGTGCGGCCACTACAAGGGTGTGGATTACCGCATACGTGAGCACCTGATCACCAAGGAAATCACCATAGGCGACTATGTGCTCACTGGCGGGGAATTGCCAGCCGCTGTCATCGCCGATGCCGTGGTGCGCCTGCTGCCAGGTGCCATAGGCGACGAGCAGAGCGCCCTGAGCGACTCGTTTCAGGACGGCCTGATCGAGGCCCCCGTCTATACCCGTCCCGAGGAGTTCAACGGCTGGCACGTGCCAGAGATCCTGCTGAGCGGCCATGCGGCCAAAATCGCCGAGTGGAAGATGCAGCAGTCACTGGAACGCACCCGCCGCCTGCGCCCCAACCTGCTCAAGGATTAAAGACCAACTAAAAACTAACAACTAAAAACTAACAACTAAAAAAATGGCTCTCTTAAATATACAACGCCCCAAGTGGATACCGCGATGGCTCAATATCCCACTGTTGATTTTCCTCGCCTTTGTGGTAGTCCTGCTGTTCTTCGGCGAGAACAATTACATGCGCATCAACAAGTACCGTTCCCAGATCAACGACCTCAAGAGTCAAATCCAGAACAACAAGGACTCGGCAGCCATGTATGACGCCAAGGTCAATGAGCTGAACACCGATAACGAGTCGCTGGAGCGTCTTGTGCGCGAGAAATACGGCATGAAGCGCATCAACGAGGAAGTATATATCACCGACATACCTTAAACGCGAATATGGCAAAACAAGAAACAAGAGTTCAGATCTCCAGCCTGCTGGTCGCTATCGGATTGCTCATCATGCTGGTGATGGCTGTCATGCCGTTACTCAACATCAACCTGTTGTGGATGAGATGGGCATTTGCCGCAGGTGCAGCCCTGGTCTTGCTGGCACGCATCATGGGGGTCTATAGCGGTCCCGCACTACGCATCAAGCGCTTGCACCGCCTGCTCATCGTGAGCGCCGTCTTGTACTGCGCCAGTGCGGCCATGATGTTCTATTCCCGTGGCACCAACGACTGGATCGCATTCCTGCTGGCAGGTCTTCTCATGCAGGTCTATGCATCGTGGATGATTGATTATGAGGGCAAGAAAGCACAAAAATAGCTTCATCCCCGCCGATATTTTTTGTCATTTCCAATGTTTTCTATAACTTTGCGGGTTTATGAAAGGTAATCTCACCATAGACAACGGCAACACCTCGGTCAAGGTGGCATTTTTCATCGGCTCACAGATTGTCGCATCCAACCGTTTCACCCGACGCGACACCCGGCTACTGGACCGATTCATCAGCAGCTATAAACCCGAGACTGCCACCGTGTGCAGCACCGCTTCGAGTGCAGCCAGCCAACGCATTGTCCAGCTGGTCGAGCAACGTTGCCGGCGCGTCATCACCCTCAGTCACGAGACCCCTATGCCCATCCGCCTGGGTTACCGCACGCCCCAGACCCTGGGACGCGACCGTATCGCCACCGCCGTGGGCGCATGGGGCATCGCTCAACGACTGGACAACGCCTGTGACGTGCTGGTCATCGACGCCGGCACCGCGATTACCTATGACCTGGTGACTGCCGACGGTTGCTTTGTCGGAGGGAACATCGCTCCCGGACTGAAGTTAAGGTTCAAATCACTGCACGAGCACACAGGGCTGCTACCGCTGGTCGATCCTGAAGGGGACGCGCCCGTTGTGGGCTACGACACGATGACCGCCATACGCAGCGGTGTGATGCTGGGTTTGCTGGGCGAAATCAGATGCTATATCGCCGACCTCAAGCTCTCTCACCCCAACCTCATGGTCTTTATCACCGGCGGTGATGGCCGACTGCTGCACACCCGCCTCGACGATGAGAGCATCATTTACTACGAACACCTTGCGGCTGAAGGACTCAACCGCATCTACTTATACAACCAAGCCAATGAGAATATCTAAGAATATAACAGCATTATTGCTTGCTATGGCCCTGGGCTGTGGCGCGGCATTGTCTCAGATTGTGACCACCCCCTACTCCAAGATGGGCTACGGAATGCTCAACGACAATGTGTCGAGTATCCAGCGCTCGATGGGTGGCGTGGGCTACGCAATGAAGGGCGGTCGCATCATTAACGTGATGAACCCATCATCCTATGCCAACGTGGACTCACTCACCTTCCTCTGGGACGTGGGCATCGAGCTATCCAATCTGTGGAGCAAGGAGAATGGCAAGAAGGGGTACAACTTTGGCGGTGGACTGGATTACCTGACGGGTCACTTCAAGATCACCAAGGGGATGGGCGCCGCATTTGGTCTCGTGCCTTATTCCTCGGTGGGATATGCCTATGGCGGTGACATCGATGGTGGCAGTGTGTCACGCAGCGGCAGTGGCGGCTTCAACCAGCTGTTCCTAGGCTGGGGCTATGAGCCGCTCAAGAACCTGAGCGTGGGTTTCAACTTCTCCTACCTGTTCGGCACAACAAGCAACACCACCTATATGATGTCGGCATCCACCAGCTACTTCACGCGCAGCATGAAGATACGCGACTGGAACCTGCAACTGGGCGCACAGTACAGCTTGCCCCTGCGCTCGGGTCGTGACCTTCTCACGCTCGGTGTGAGCTTCCAACCCAAGAAGTCTTTCCATGGCCATGCATGGGGAACCAAGTATGACAGTCAAGACAGCAAGGTCGATACCATCGGTTACAACTCCATGAAGGGCAACTACGAGCAAGCCGCCTCCATCGGTGTGGGCTTGAGCTACACGATGGACCGCCGGCTCACCGTTGAAGCCGACTATACTTATCAAAAGTGGAGCGGTGCCAAATACCTGCCCATTGAAGGCTTTGAGGCCAACGACATGCAGTTTGACGACCGCTGGAAAATCGCCGCCGGTGTCCAGTACACGCCCAACCGCCGCGGCAGCTATGTGGGTGCGATGTCGTTCCGTGCCGGTGCATTCTACAACCATGATTACCTGAACTATAACGGTAACAACCTGCGGGACTACGGCATCAGCATGGGTGTGGGCTTCCCTGCCCCCAATGGCAAGACAACCGTCAATCTGGGCGTCGAGTGGCATCACCGCGAGTCCAAACCCGTGACACTCATCACCGAGAATTACCTCAACATCACGCTGGGCGTGAACTTCAATGAGTTGTGGTTCTGGAAGAGCCGCATACGCTAATCAGGTGAAGGGCCTGTTGCACATATTGACCGCTGTCATCATCATCGTGGTGACTCTCCCCGGCTGCAAGGACGATGGCACCAGCGTGGTGAGCCATCCCACCAACCCCGATGTGGTTCCCACCATGTCCTCAACCGATGTGAACACGATCATCAGCGACTCGGGGCATACCCGATACCGCATCGCCGCACCATTGTGGAACATGTTTGAGGAAGCCAAGTCGCCCCACTGGACCTTCCCCAAGGGGGTGACCTGTGAGGAACTGGACAACAACTATAACACCGCCACCACGCTGAGGTGTGACTCGGCCTATTTTGACAAGGAGAAAGCCCTGTGGACCCTGACGGGCAACGTGCGCATTACCAATGTCAAGGGCGATGTCATCCTCACCGACCAGCTCATGTGGGACCAGCAGGCACACAAGATGTTCAGTGATGCCTTCATCCACATCGAGAAACAAGGCCGCATCATCGAGGGTTATGGCTATGAATCCAACGAGCGCCTCACTACCTACACCCTGCGTCAAGTCGAGGCCATCTTTCCCATCGACGAGAGCAAGATGCCCCATCCTGGCAGCGGTAATGCAGCACCTCGCACGATGCAATAAACTCTAACCCACTTAACGAACAAGAATACTCACATTTTGGACCCGAATTATTCATCACCGCTTATCATCGCACTCATTGCGCTACTGTGCTCGGCCTTCTTCTCGGGCATGGAGATAGCATTTGTGAGTTCCAACAAGGTGCGTGCCGAGATTGAGATGGCTCGCGGCGGCATCATCAACCGCATCCTCAATATCTACTACAGCAACCGCGAGATGTTCATCTCCACCCTTCTCATTGGCAACAACATTGCCAACATCGTTTACTCGATGGCAATGGCCAAGCTGCTCACCATCCCCTTGCAGCAGTGGGTGAGCAACGAGGCGGTTCTGCTACTGGTGCAAACCCTCATCGCCACGTTGATCATTCTCATCTTTGGCGAGTTTGTGCCCAAGAGCATCTTCCGCATCAACCCCAATGCCTCGCTGCGCACGGCTTCAATACCCTTGTTCATGATCTACTGCGCGCTCTATCCCATCTCACGCTTCACCGAGTGGCTCTCGGCACTGTTGATGAAAGCCTTTGGCATCAAGATCGACTCGACACGCATGAGGTTGCTCACCGTCGATGAGCTGGATGCCTACCTGCAAGAGAACATCGACAAGCATGAGGACGAAAACAAGACCGTGGAGCGTGAGGTGAAAATCTTTGAGAATGCGCTCGACTTCAGCGACACCCGCCTGCGCGACTGCATGGTGCCCCGCAATGAGATTGTCGCCATCGATGTCGAGGACACCACACGTGACGAGCTGGTCAAGCTGTTCACCCGTTCAGGCTTGTCCAAGATTGTGGTCTATAAAGAGAACATCGACAACGTCATCGGCTTTATCCAGGTGAGCGAGCTGTTTGTCACCCATGTGGACTGGAAAACCCGCTTGAAACCCGTGGTATTTGCACCCGAGACCCTGCTTGCCCGCAAGATGATGCAGCAGCTCATGGGCGAGAAGCGGTCAATGGCCATCGTCCTGGACGAGTTTGGTGGCACCAGCGGAATGGTCACTCTCGAGGACCTGGTCGAGGAAATCTTTGGCGAGATTGAAGACGAGCACGACCGCAACAACCTGATCGCACGCCAGCTCAACGAGAACACCTACGAGTTTGCGGGCCGCATGGAGATCGAGGAAATCAACGAGCGTTTCCACCTTGACATTCCCGAGAGCGATGACTACCAGACCATCGCCGGCTATCTGCTCAACGAGAACGAGGCCATCCCCAATGTGGGAGAGGTGTTTGACCTGCCGCCCTACCGCTTCACCGTCGAGCGCAAGACGGCGGCGCGCATCGAGTTGATTAAGGTGGAAGTCATCGACAATGAGGAGAAGAAATAGCGTCCATTGCTTGATTTTGGGCACTAAAAGCACCATTTTAATTAAAAAATTGCCAAAATATTTGCAACATTCAAAACATTTGCACTATCTTTGCACCGCATTTCGCTAGAAATGTGACATGGTGTGTTAGTTCAGTTGGTTAGAATACCTGCCTGTCACGCAGGGGGTCGCGTGTTCGAGTCACGTACACACCGCCAGGGAGTCAAGAGATTGACTCCCTTTTTTTATCATTTTGCCATGGGAAATCCACAATCTTTCAAAAAAAAGCGCCCACCGATGACAATATCCCGATTATTATATTTATATTTGCGCAATAATTAACAACTAGCCGCCAAAAGACGACGATCTATCATTTCCAATCATATCAGATTAACCTAATTTAAAAACGTTCTTGTTATGAGAAAAACATTATTACTTTTGCTTGCAGTCATGTTACTGCCATTGAGCGCCATCGCGCTTGACCTCCAACCCAATCAGAAGTTATTGGGCCACTACACTACCGACAGCATCAAGCTGGGCGGATGCTGGGGCAAAACAATCCTGAGAGGCACAAGACCCATCGCTACCGACCTCTCGCCCGATGAGCTGGCGCTCTTCCAGGGCAGCAAGATCACGGCCTTCCGTGTGGGCTTGTCCTTGTCAACTCCCGTCACACGCGTGTTTGTGATTCCCGTTGCCCCCAACGGCCAACTGGGAGAGCAGACCGAGTGGCCTTGCAGCGTGTCGGACGAGGGATGGAATCTCATCCAGCTGGATGAGCCCTATCTCATCAACCTGCCTGCCGATTACAGCCTGAGAATCGGTTTTGACTATGAACAGGTAGGGTCGGCCAAACCCATCTCGGCAGTCAAGGTGGGCACAATTGCACCATCCTTGTGCTATTACAAGGACAAATGGGCCGATTATGGTGTAAGCCTCATGGGCAACCTCAGTCTCCAGTGCATCTGTGAGAATGACAACTTCCCGCAGTTCATTCTCAGAATCAAGAATCTGGTCAACAGGTCAACAGCCAAGGTGGGTGATGACGTCAACTTCTCGTTCCAGGCCTACACCCTGGGCACCGAACAAATCCCCGCCGGCGCGCTGACCTTTGATGTCGCAGTCGATGGCGCGGTAGTGAAGACCATCAGCAATCCTACTGCTATGGGGACAACTCCTATCACCATCTCCGACATCATCAACACGGCCAACCTGACCGAGGGCATGCACTCGTTGACGGTGACAGCAACCACACTCAATGGTCAGCCGCTGGACAACGCTCCGTTCCTGAGTGGTGAATTCAAGTGCTTCTTGAACGGCTTCTCAAGGCAGATGCGCCTGGTAGAACAATTCACCTCGACCTATTGCACCTACTGTCCCCTGGGCTCGGCTGCTCTCGCTGCCCTGAGCGACATGCGCGGTGACATCGCATGGGTGGGCGTTCACCAGAACATGAGCGGTACCGATGTGTTCAGGACCTTGCAATGCGACTCAATTGCCAGCTACCAGAACGTAGATGGTTACCCCGAAGGCTCGTTTGACCGCACCATCGGCTGCAACCCCGACAATGCTAACCTCGTCTGGACCGTGCTCAGCTATAACGACGCCAACTATGGTGCCGGCGAGTTCAATAACTTCCTCAACAGTATTGCCGAGGAACCGTCATGGGCTACGGTCAATGTGAACAGCACCTATGACGCTACTACCCGCAAGGCAGTCATCACCATCGATGGCGAGCTGGTTCCCAACTACGAAGACTTTATGGGCAGCGACAGCAAGCTCACCGTTTATCTCACCGAGGACGGCCTTGTATCTCCACAGTATAACAGCGGCTCGTGGGTTAACGATTATGTTCACAATGGCGTGCTGCGCCAGGCGCTCGTTTCGGTCAAGGGTGTTGACCTCAACAAGAATGGCAACGCCTACAAGAACGAGTTTACCGTTGACATTCCCACCGCATGGGTAGCCGAGAACCTCAACGTGGTAGCCTTTGTCAGCCGCCCGTTGGGCAATAATGTCAACGACATCTACGTTACCAATGCCAACAAGCGCAAACTCGGCGAGTTTGATGAGCCCACCGTTATTCCTGGCGACGTTAATGGTGATGGCAAGGTGAGCATCGATGACGTGGCTGACATCATCGACATGCTGCTCACCGGCACTCAGGGCAGCGCTTCGGCAGGTGGCGACCTTGATAACAACGGTGTTATCAATATTGACGATCTGCCCCTGCTCATCGACCTCATCGTTTCAGGCAATTAAATCAGCCCGTGTAACATGAGTTAATCATCCCACACTGGGGCAAGCACCATCAGGAGGCTTGCCCCAGTTGTTTTTTTCAAAAAACTCTTTTTTTGCCACAACTCATGTTTTTGCCACCACCGATAAGGCATGTTTGCCCAATTTGTTGTAATTTTGTAACCGATATCATTAACATGGGAAGGGGTTGTGCTCCCCCTTCAATGATTGGAGCACAAGAGCTATAATTCTACCATTATGACGGAAATCAAAGCAATACGCATGTTTGACAATGGCTTCATGCACCAGCAGTTTGCCTTCGGTGGCGAGGAGGGAAGAGAAGCCTTTGATGACCAGATCATATACCGCAGCAGTCTGCAAAACTTTCTTATCGACACGGGCAGCGAGGTGATACTCGTTGATACAGGTTTCAAGAAGGACTACGCCGCTCCAGCCAAGAAGTTGGGCGCCCCGCTATATATGGGTGAACGAGTGAACGACTACATGTCATCGCTACAGGCGCTAGGCTACAAGCCCGAGCAAGTGACCAAGGTCCTGATTACCCACAAGCACAATGACCACAGCGACTGCATCAGCGAGTTTCCCAATGCCAAGGTGTATATCTCGCCCGAGGACGCCGATGCCCTGAAGCTGGAGGGGGACAACATCGTACGTGCCGAGTATGGCCAGCCCTACCACAACTTCCCCAACGCCATGCAAGTGGCCGACGGCATCTGGTTTATCGAGGCCAAGGGACACACCCGTGGCAACAGTATCGTCATTGCCGAGGTGGACGGACTTTACTACATGTTCCACGGCGATGTGACCTACTGTGACGCTGCACTCAAGGCCAACAAGCTCTCTATCATCTTTGAAGACAAAGTTGCTGCCCGCGAGACCCTTGACCGTGTGCGCGAGTTCGTCCAGAACAATCCCACCGTCTATCTCTCCACCCATTGCCCCGAGGGCTATGAGAACCTGGAGTTGAAGCGCATCATGAAATTGTAGCACATTCTCCAACCATTATCATATTTACGTTTTAAACGGCAATCTCAATGTGTCATATCAATGAGACTGCCGTTTAAATTATGGTTCCACAGCTCAGGGTTCACCCGATAAAAGGTGGGGGCAGTGTGGTCGAAGACCACAGCAAGGCCAG
>CAMVAP010000054.1 GCA_947165485.1 uncultured Prevotellaceae bacterium | reverse complement strand
GCATTTTCTCGTTTTTTTGTGTCCAACTTTTGGGGCGCAGTTCACTCGTGTGGCGTGGGGAAGTGGCGACACCAATCGACGGGCCTCGTAGAGGGCCAATCCATACAGATAAGGTGAAGCGGTCGTTATTGGCCCCCTTCAGGGCCCGAGTTCGGTAGCGTTGATGTTCCCCAGGCCACACTGACCTTCGGCCAGTGCGCCCTGGGGTTGCCTCAAGTCAAGGCCGGCGGCCTTGTGCAGGTCGACGACCTGCTTGCATACCCTTTGCTCTCCGATGGATTTCAGGGTGTCTCATTGCGGAAAACAAGAAAAAGGACTAAAACTTTTGCATTATTCTATCTCTTACACGTCTTTATCCAAGACTCAATATCTTTTGAGTATGCTCCCCCTTTTTTCATTTGTTTGGCTTGTGTGTTTGTGAATCGTATTCAAAAAATGTGTATCTTTGTGGTTCAATGAAATAACACCAAGGACTATGATAACAGGAGAAATCAAGAATAGAATAGACAGCATTTGGGACACCTTTTGGACCGGTGGTATTACCAATTCAATCACCATTCTCGAGCAGATGACCTATCTGTTCTTTATGAAGATGCTTGATGACGCTCAGCGTACCAAGGAGGCCAATGCCAACGCTATGGGTGTGGCCGTGTCCGAGCCGACCATCGGCTATGGGTCGTGGCACAATCCTGAGACTGACCGCAACGTGCCCTATGAAGACCTGCGGTGGAGCACGTTCAAGAACTATGACCCCGAGACGATGTACCGCATCGTCAGCAAGGACGTGTTTGTGTTCATCAAGAACCTGAGCAGCGGCAAGGAGTCGGCTTACAGCCGTTTTATGGAGAATGCGACCTTCCTGATACAAAGTCCCCGCACCCTCACCAAGATTGTCGAGGGTATCGACCATCTTGACATGAACAACCGTGACACGATGGGCGATGTCTATGAGTATGTGCTCAGCAAGATGGCTGCTTCGGGCAACAACGGTCAGTTCCGCACACCTCGACACATCATCCGCATGATGGTAGAAATCATGCAGCCCACCTTGAAGGACACCATCTGCGACCCCGCTATGGGCAGTGCGGGCTTCATCGTCGAGAGTGCCAAGTATGTGCGTGAGCATTACAAGTCCGAACTGCTGAAGAAGGAGAATGCCCACCACTACAAGAACGAGATGCTGCACGGCTTTGACACCGACTTCACGATGCTGCGTATCGGAGCGATGAACCTGATGCTGCACGGTGTCGATAATCCCGATATCCAATACCGGGACAGCCTGTCAACTGATAACACCGACGAGAACAGATATACCCTATGCTTGGCGAATCCTCCTTTTACAGGAAGCCTCGACAATGAGGCGGTGAGCAAGTCTCTGCTTGCCATCACCAAGACCAAGAAAACCGAGTTGCTGTTTGTCAGCCTGTTCATCCGTATGCTGCAAATGGGTGGCCGTTGTGCTTCCATCGTTCCTGATGGAGTGTTGTTCGGCAACAGTACAGCCCACAAAGCGTTGAGAAAAGAGTTAATCGACAACCAACGGCTGCAAGCGGTGATTTCGATGCCATCAGGTGTGTTCCAACCCTATTCAGGAGTTTCCACCGCAGTTCTGGTGTTCACCAAGACCAATGCAGGAGGCACCGATAAGGTGTGGTTCTACGACATGAAAGCCGATGGTTACACCCTTGACCAAAAGCGCACCGAGTGCCCTGAGAATGACATTCCCGATGTGATAGCCCGTTTCAAGAACATGGATGCCGAGGCGACAAGGACACGCAAGGAGCAATCCTTCCTCGTTCCTGTCGAGGAGATCCGTGAGAACGACTACGACCTCTCCATCAACAAGTACAAGGAAGTGGAGCGTGTCAAGGTCGAATATGAAGCCCCCGAGGTCATCTTCGGCAAGATAGCCACCCTGCAACGGGACATCAACAACGCCATCTCAGAGTTCAAAGAGAAATACCTATAGTAATGATCACGACATCCTATCGTCCCCGCAACCCCGGCCATGACTACTACGGTAGAGGTACCTATCTCATCACAGTGGTGGTGAGCCAGCGGTTGCCGTTGCTGGGACGCTTAGGGGATGATGTCAAGCACCCCGGGGTCACGCTGTCGCCCTTAGGGGAAGCTGTCAAGCTGGCATGGGAAACCACCCCCGAGAAGCAGGCGGTTCGCGGCAACCGTGTGGCAGTACACGCCTGCGTCTGTATGCCCGACCATTTTCATGGTGTGATTGAGGTGCTGGAGCCCATGCGATGGAGCCTGGGCGACATCATGCAGGCATTCAAGGCGGTGTGTACCAGCTACTGGCAGCGGCAACAAGGCCACGGCCAGTCCACCAATCGCCCGATCACGGTCGATTGTTACAGTCACGGTGCCCCCGCATGGCTGCGCGAGAAAGCCCGCCTGCACGACAACGAGGGGGCACTCATTCGTGCCTTGTCCAAGCGGCAGCGGCAAGAGTACTACGCCCTGGTGGGCAGGGATCGACAACCACTGTTCGATGACAATTACGACGACACCGTGTGCATCGACCAGCGGCACCGCGAGGCGATGATTGCCTATGTCCACGACAACCCACGCCGCGCCATCCTGCGCCGCGCCTTGCCGCAACTGATGCAGCGCAGCCTCCATGTCCTGATCGGGTCACGCGACTATGGCACCTTCGGCAACCTCTTCTTGCTGCGGTGGGCCAATAAGGTACAAGTGCAATGCCACCGTCGGCATCCCGTCAGTGGAGAGCCCTACGAGAACACGGGCGATTATGCTTGCCAGCATCAGCAATGGGTGGATGCCATCATGCAAGGGAACACCGTGATTGTCACCCCTGGCATCTCTCGTGGAGAACTCATGATGAAAAACGAATGCCTTGACAAGGGTTATCCGCTCATCCATATCCAGAAAGAACCCATCACCGACTATTGGAAACCCGAACGAACGCGATTTGAGGCCTGCGCCAACGGCAGCCTGCTCATTCTCGCTCCATGGGGCCTCGATGCGATGGCAGCGGTTAACGGCGTGCCTGCCGACACCGACTACAGCCGTTTCCACAACATGAACCATCTTGCCGCCGAGATATGCACATTCAACGGCAAGGCCACAATCCTGAGATAACCACCCTCATGAACCCTCGATTACAACTACTGATAACGGTAGTTGTTGTTATTTTACAAATAATTCTCGCCGTTTTTTCTTGTAAGATATGGTATTTTTACCATATCTTTGCACCATGAATTGCGAAACACGCAATTCCTTGAGTTTAATTTTTTAAAAAATTAGTAACATGAACAACACATCCAATGAACCATTACGGTGGCAAGACTGCCTGTTAGCCGAGGAAAAGGCTAAAAAAAAATTCACCAGCATCAAAGAGAAGTATGTAATCGATGGCGACGTCGATTATCCCGAACCCGAGTACCTCATCCGCATCGGCGACGTGCCCACCCTGCCCAAGGGCAACCTGGTGGCCGTGAGTGCCAAGTGGAAAAACGGAAAAACGTTCTTCTGCGACATCCTGAGCGCCATCTTTCTGGGCTCCGACACGTTCACCAACTGCGAGAGCCTGGTCAAGAAGGGCAAGGTGCGATTTATCGACACCGAGCAGGCGAGGAACGACAGCGCCCGCATCCTCAAGACCATCCGAGCCATCATTCCCGAGGAAAGGCATGGCGACATCGAGGTCTCCTGTCTGCGTGATGCCGATATCGACAGTTACGACGCCGATAATGATGATGTTTCCCGCTATGAGTTTGTGAGCCAGTCCATCGAGATTGAGCGTCCCGATCTGGTCATCGTTGACGGCATTGCCGACCTCATCTACAACTACAATGACGTGACCGAGAGCCAGGACATGGTTCACAAGCTGGCTACTCTCGCCAACAAGCACAACTGCTGCATCGTCGTGGTCATGCACCAGAACAAGGGCAGCCATGACAAGATGATGAAGGGACACATCGGCACCATGCTCTACCAGAAGTGCAGCGACGTGTTCCAGGTCGAGAAACACGGCGATATATTTCTCGTCAGCCATCCCGTGTCTCGCCATCGCCAAAGCCAAGGACTGGTTTTCAAACTCGACGAGAACGCCATCCCCAAGGACGGCGCAGCCGACCGCCATCGGCAGATGCAACTCGAGAGGCAACAGAGCGAGCAGCAGGTGAGGGAAATCCTCGCCGACGTCATTCCCCAGGACGGCACGCCCATCAGGCGCAGCGACATCGTTGAGCGACTCACCGAGAAGCATCCTTTCCAGCGAACCCGTTGCTACGAACTCATCAAGCAAGCCCTGGCAACGGGGTTGCTCGAGGAGGTGGACAGGTCAAGGGTAAGGCTCAAGCCTGCAGCCGACGTTTCGTCCGTTCGTCCGCTATAATATATATAAATTGAACGAACGAATGAACGGATGAAATTGTGTCATCGATAGTTTTGACACAACAATTTCATTTCTGTCATTAAACTATACAATACCTACCCTTTCATCCGTTCATTCGTTCGTTCGCATGTACACATTTTATTCACACTTTAAATATTTCAAGTACTATGACACACAATATCAATTTAACTGAATTAGTTGACCTGCTCGCCGACTACATTGTCACCGGCATTCACATCAACATCGACAGCGAAAGTGAGGTAAAGACCATCTCGGTACACAACCTCAAGACCGGCAAAGCGGTGAAGTTCACCTTCAAGGTTCCCGTCCGCGGTGTTTGCCAAATTGGTGACTGGGAGGAAACGACCGAGCCGGTAAACAAGCCTAAAGATTAATCCGCACGTACGTCCGTACGAACGAATGGACGGACAGCCCTGCATTGGTGGTGCTCTCGACAAAAAGGGCACCACCTTTTTTATTAAATATTATTCCACCACAAAACCTGCCCCATTCAAACAGAAATTTGTAACTTTGCACCAAACGACACAACCAATGAACAAACAAGACTGGAAATATAAGAAACTGGGAGATATCTGTGAGGTCATCAACGGTTTTGCCTTTAAAAGCGAAAAATACGTGAATAAAGGCATAAGAGTTATGCGCATTACAAATGTTCAAAAGGGCACTATCGTTGATAATGACCCAAAATATTATCCATATGAAGAGGCGCCAAACATTCGTCAATTCTTGTTGAATGAAAATGATTTACTGATGTCATTAACAGGAAATGTTGGCAGGGTTGGTTTATTGCAAAAAGAATTGCTACCTGCTGCTTTGAATCAACGAGTTGCCTGTCTTAGAATAAAGTCTAACGATGTTCTATTAAAGTATCTCTTTCATATACTTGATTCGGATTTATTTGAAAAAGATTGTATTTTCAATTCATCGGGAATTGCTCAAAAAAACATGAGTACCGAATGGTTGAAGAAATACACTATTCCTGTGCCGCCGATTGAGGAGCAGGAGCGGATTGTTGCGGAACTTGACTTGCTTTCGGGCATTATTGAGAAGAAGAAAGAACAACTTAAAGCCTACGACCAACTCGCGCAGTCCATCTTCTATACCATGTTTGGCGACCCCATCGACAATCCTAAAGGATGGGAAACCAAGAAATTGGGAGAAGTAACAACTAAAATTGGGTCAGGTGCGACCCCAAAAGGAGGCAATCAGAGTTATAAAAGCGATGGCATCAGTCTTATCAGAAGTTTGAATGTTCATAATGGCACATTCAAATATGAAGATTTGGCTCATATAGATGAACAACAAGCCCATCAACTTAATAATGTTATTGTTGAGGAGAATGATGTTTTATTTAATATCACAGGGGCATCTGTTGCAAGATGCTGTATAGTTCCATCAGATGTTTTACCTGCAAGAGTAAATCAGCACGTCTCAATTCTAAGGCCAAAGAAAGAGATTGTTAACTACAAGTATCTTTGTTATTATTTGATTTCTCCTAATTCGCAAAACGTATTACTGTCGATGAGTAAATCTAATGCGGCCACAAGAGAAGCATTACCAAAGTCAATGATGGAAAAATACTTAATCCCCGTTCCTCCTCTCTCGCTTCAGGAGGAGTTTGCTGAGAAGGTGGAGGCGATTGAGAGGCAGAAGGGGCTGGTTCGGCGGTCTATTGAGGAGACGCAGACGATGTTTGACTATACGATGGATAAATACTTTGGGTAAACTATGAGGAACTTTGACTATCTACGGGAATTGGGGCTGAATGAGCTGCACAACTTTTGCTCGGCGGCTGAGGAAATGCAGGTGAGTAATCCTGACCTGAGTGCCGTTAGCGCAAGGAAGGCGCTGGAGTATATCGTTAGGGCGCTCTATGTGATGAAAAACATCGATGTTCCCGAGCGGGTATCTCTGTTTGAACTTGTGGATGGCGAGGTTTTCCGTGAGTTCATTGGCGACGAGCGAGTGATGAAGGGAGTCCACTATGTGCGCAAGGTGGGCAACAACGGGGCGCATGGCAAGCATGTGTCACGGAGCGAATCGTTCTTCTGCTTGCTCAACATCTATAATGTGATTGCCGCTATCCTGCACAAGCTGACCTTCATCAAGGAGATCGTTCCATTTGATAGAACCTTAATCCCCAACAGTCCCCAAGCATCGGTCATCACTCCTGCCAAGGTGACGGTAACACCCACCTCAACCATTGTCGAGGACGCTGACAAAGAAGCCGTTGCCGACAAGACCCCTGTGGTGGAAGTCGCATTGCCTGACATATCCGAAGCCGAGACCCGCAAACTCTACATCGACCTGATGCTGAAAGAAGCAGGCTGGGATGTGTTGGACACCGACGGAGCGATTCAACCCTCCAAGGCCTGCATAGAGATTGAGGTCGAAGGGATGCCCAATGCCGAGGGCAAGGGCTATTGTGATTATGTGCTGTTCGGCAGTAACGGTCTGCCCCTTGCAGTGATTGAGGCCAAGCGGACAAGCGTGTCACCCGTCAAGGGCAAGCACCAAGCAGAACTGTATGCCGATTGCCTTGAAAAGCGATATGGGGTGAGACCTGTCATCTACTATACCAACGGCTTTGAGACCCATATCATTGACGGTTTGGGCTATCCACCCCGTCCGCTCTATGCCTTCCACACCGAGGCCGACTTGGAATTGCTCATCCAGAAACGCAAGCGCCACGACATCGCCGATTTCGGCGTGAATAACAACATCACCGACCGTCATTACCAAAAGATGGCGATTAAATCGGTGTGTGAACACTTCAATACCAAGCATCGTCGAGGCCTACTGGTAATGGCTACAGGTACAGGCAAGACACGAGTCGCCATTTCGCTTGTTGACGTGTTGAGCCGTAACGGATGGGTGAAGAACGTCCTGTTCCTTGCCGACAGGATTCCGTTGGTCAGTCAGGCGCACAAGAACTTCGTGAAGTTGCTGCCCCACATGACCACCTCCATCCTGAGCGAGGATAAAGACCCCGATACCAATGCCCGCATCACCTTCTCGACCTATCAGACGATGATCAACTACATCGACACCGACGAGAAAGCCTTCAGTGTCGGTCGGTTTGACCTGATTATCATCGACGAGGCGCACAGGTCAATCTTCGGCAAGTATTCAGCCATCTTCAACTACTTTGACGCTCTGCTCGTAGGCTTGACAGCGACACCCCGTGACGAGGTGGACAAGAGCACCTATGAGACCTTCCAAATGGAACAGGGCGTGCCCAACTATGCCTACGAACTGGAGGATGCCGTGGCCGAGGGCTACCTGGTCAACTACAAGGGCTTCAAGCGTGGATCACTCATCCTGAAAGAGGGTATCAAGTACAATAACCTGAGCGCAGAGGAAAAGGAACAGCTCGAAAAGGTGTGGGAGTATGAACAGGCTGTCAAGGCTATTGAAGGAGATCCCCAACACCGAGATATCGAGAGCAAGGAGATATTCAATTACATCTTCAACCTCGACACCATCGACCGTGTGCTGCAAGACCTGATGGAGAACGGTCTGAAGGTGCAGAGCGGGGAGCGTATCGGCAAGTCCATCATCTTTGCCTACAACCATCGCCACGCTGAAATGATCGTCGAGCGGTTCTACTACTTATACCCTGAATACTCATCAGATTTCTGCGCCCTTATCGACAACTATGTCACCTATTCAAAAGACCTCATCGACAAGTTCGAAATCAGGGATGGCAACCCGCAGATAGCCGTTTCGGTCGATATGCTTGACACAGGCATTGACGTGCCCGATGTGTTGAACCTTGTGTTCTTCAAGGTGGTCAAGAGTAAAATCAAGTTCATGCAGATGATTGGCCGAGGCACACGCTTGTCACAGGGCATCTTCGGGCCAGGGAAAGACAAGGAGTTCTTCTACATCTTTGATTGGTGCAGGAACTTCGAGTATTTCGACAAGAACCCCGATGGTCAGACAGCAGCCGTTGCACCGTCGTTGACCGAGAAGATTTTCAGTATTCGGGCTAAGATAGCGTTCCACTTGCAGCATCAGCAGTGGCAAGAAGACGAGTATGCCCGGGGGCTACATGACGAAATCAAGACGCTGTTGAAAGAACAGGTCGCCTCGCTCAGTGACAGCCACATCTCAGTAAGGGAAAAATGGGCTGACGTGAGCCACTTCAAGGGCAACGACTCATGGACATACATTTCGGAAGTTGATGTCAACACATTGAGCAATGTTATCGCTCCCTTGCTGCCCAAGAACACCCTCGACGAGAGTGCCAAGAAATTTGACGTGTTGGTGATGCTGATTGAATTGTCGCTGATTGGCGGGGAAGGCAATGCCACCAAAGCCGTGCACTCGGTTCAAACGATTGCCGAGAAACTGCAAGAGAAAGCCACCCTGCCCCAGGTACAGGCCAAGATGGGCACGATCAAGGAAGTATTGACCGATGTGGCTTGGCAGAACGTCTCGCTCAAGTGGCTTGAAAAAGTCCGCAACGACCTGAGAGACCTCATCAAGTTCCTCATCGGGCAAGGCGGGCAGTGGTTCACTGTGGACATCGAGGACGAAATCAGCGACGAGGGTACGATGGAGGGCATCACACCCCGTGTGTCCTACAAGCAGAGCGTGCTGGACTTCCTGTCGAAGAACAGAAACCTGCCCGTACTCCAAAAGATCTACGATATGGAGCAACTGACAGCAGCCGACTTCACCGAACTTGAACGCATCCTGTGGCAAGAACTTGGCAGCAAGGATGACTACGACAAGTTCACCAATGGGATGCTTTGTGGTAGCAATGTCGCCATGTTTGTCCGCTCCCTGGTCGGTGTTGACCGCAAGAATGCGGTGAGACGCTTCTCAGAGTTCATTTCAGGGAACGAATTGAATGCCGAACAAGAGGACTTCCTGAATACCATTATCGCCTACGTGTGCGAGAACGGTGACATCACCAAGGAGATTGTTGTCAACGAAGCACCGTTTGACGAGCGGTTGTCGGTATTCACACCCTATATGCTGCCCCTCGCCAAGTATATCGACACCATTCACGGAGTCATCACCCCAAAGACAGCATAAATCAGTCTTCTTTAAGAAGTCTCGATTCATTATTGCTCAAATCTTGGCAGTGTGTGTAAGCGAGCCCGTTAGAGCATAGGGCTTATAAGTTGTTGTTTCCAGTCTTGTGCTGTGGTGGAGGCGGTGTATCAGTTGGCGTAGAGCATGTTGAGGATCTGGTTGAACTGTGACTCGCTCTTGAGGCCATCGTTCTTGAGCATCATGATCTTGTCCATGACGCGGTCCAGGTAGTCGATGCTCTCGTTCTTCTCCTTCTTGTTATACACTTTCCAGTACTTGGTTCCCTTGAGGCTCTTCTCAAACTTCTTGTACAAGTTGCTGTTGGAAGCGAGGTATTTCCATCCGTTACTACCCAGGTCCTTCTTGGCTTTCTCCATAAATTCCTTGAGATCCTTGGTGTACTCGCCATATTTCTCGATGAGTTCTTTCTTCTTGATCACATCCTTGGTCTCCATGCCCTGGAAGCTCTCTAGCGCCTCGTCCACGTCGCCCTTGTTGTAGGGGTTGTAGAGGACGTCGGCAATCTCCTGGTCATACACGAGTTCGTCTCGGGAGGTGAACTTGTCCTTGCGCATCTTTGTCTCGTCCTTGATTTCCTTCTCGAGCAACTTCTTCTGAGTCTCAAGCTCCTTGAGTTGCGTCTTGAAGTCTTCGATCTTCACCTCAAGTTCTTTGATGGCATTCTGTTTTTCCAGGATGTTTTTCTCGTGGAGCTCAATTTCTTTCTCGAGTTGCAGCACATTTTGGGAGGCCTGTGCCATGGTTGAAGGGGTCATGGCAGCCGCCATGATCACTGTCAGGGCGATGACCGTCAATCTAATCTGTTTCATAACTGGTTATAATTGTTTGAATCGTTATTTAATTAGTTGGCAAATATACGCAGATTTTCTTGATCAGCGAAGTGTGGCGGCAAAAAAAATCGTTTACTCGTGGCCCTCAAATGCGATGAGGGCTTTTCTCCACACGTCGGGGATTGTTGCTGGCTGGTTGGTGACGGGATCGATGTTGACCAGAACGGTCTCGCAGGTGGCCTTTAACTGCTGAGTCTGTGTGTTGATGACGTGTTGCAGCATGGTGATGCTCTTGTCTCCCAGGTGGGTGCACTGCGAGAGTACCGCGATGGGCTCCTTGAAGAGGGTGGGGGCGAGGAAGGCGCAATTCACATTGACGATGATGAGTGCGGGCTTGCTCCAGTTGATCTCGGCATCGACCTTGATGTTGGCATAGTAGTCGGTCTTGGCCAAGTCAAAGAACTGGAAATAGACCGAGTTGTTGACGTGCCCCAGAGCGTCGATGTCGTTGAAGCGCATCTGAACGGTGGTGGAGCACTTGAAGGGGTATTGTGCTAGGATAGCGTGGTTCATTTCTCTTGGTTGAAAGTTTATAGTTTTAAAAAAAAGATGTGTTACTTGAAGATGATGTCGCGGATGATGTCGCGTCCCAGTGCCTGGTTGATGCGCGTGATGATGGCCTGGCGGTTGAGCATGAGCTCGTTGGCCAGCGATGCCGATGACAGGTGCACAGTCATCACACCGTCCTTGACATAGCGCTTGATGGTGTATCGGTTGATGCCATCGCCCACGATGTGTGGCCACAGAGCGCTGGCGCGGTGCTCGTCGAGCGCCACGTCGAGGTTTTCCTTCTTGAGCAGGTCATTGATGATCTGCCCGATGTTGCGGGCTTCGGTTCGTTTCATGATGTCTCTCCTCCCTTGATGGGTGTCACGTTTCCATTCTCGACGTGCATCAGGCAGTGTCCGCCGCCATGTCGTGCGACGATTTCGTCGAGGTGGGTGCGGTTGGTATCGGTAATGAAAATCTGTCCAAAACGGTCGCTGGAGACGACGTCGACGATGCGCTCGACGCGGCTGGCGTCCAGCTTGTCAAAGATGTCATCGAGCAGCAGTATGGGTATGGTGGCGTTGCCGCGCTTGAGGAAGTCAAACTGTGCAAACCTCAGAGCGATGGTGTAGGTCTTGCATTGCCCCTGGCTGCCCGTGCGGCGCATGGGATATCCATCGAGCATCAGTTCGAGGTCATCACGGTGGATGCCGCGGGTGGTGTATCCGATGATGAGGTCCCGCTCGCGAGTCGATGCCAGGTGGTTGAGCATGGAGTCGTCGTTGAGGTGGCTCTTGTAGTGCAGGCTCACGGTCTCGCCGTCGCCGGCCACGGCATTGTAGTAGTGCATGAAGATGGGCTGGAATTGCTCGACCCACTGCTGGCGTCGGTCATGCACCAGGGTGGCGTGCATGGCCATCGCCTGCTCGACGGTCTCGTAGAGCAGGGGGTCGCGCATTTCTTTCTTGATCATGGCGTTGCGCTGTTCTACCGCCTTGTTGTAGCGGATGAGCGCGTCGAGGTACTCGCTGTCGTTCTGCGAGATGATCAGGTCCATGAATCGGCGTCGTTCCTCGCCGCTGCCGCGCACCAGGTCCCAGTCCATGGGGGATACCATGACGACAGGCAGCAGCCCGATGTGCTGGCTCAGTCGCTGGTATTCCTTGCCGTCGCGTCTCACCACCTTGCGCTTGCCAGGTTGCAGTGCGATGCTGATTTCCAGGGGTGTCTCTTGCCGGGTGTAGTTGCCCTGTAGCATCATGTAGGGCTCGCCGTGCTTGATGACGGCGCTGTTGTCGGTGGTGGCGGCAAAGCTGCGGCACATGCTCAGGTAGTAGATCGCGTCGAGCACGTTGGTCTTGCCCTGGCCGTTGTTGCCGATGAGGCAATTCAACTTGGGCGAGAACTCGAGTCGAGCCTCGGCGATGTTCTTGAAATTGACTATGGTGGCAGTGTTAAGCGTCATGGATGCAAAGGTACTGAGTTTTCTTCGATTTTGGATGACGGAATGGGGATAAAATGTTACCTTTGTCATCATGATGGAACTAGAGAACATAAGTTTTAAGCGTGCGGTAGAGGGCGTTGTGGCGTTCTCGACGACGCGTGGCGAGGTGGATGGGTGCAATCCCTACTCGGGGGTGAACCTGTGTGACTATGTGGGCGATGATGCCCTGCGGGTGCTGGATGGCCGCATCACGCTGGCCATGCAGCTGGGCGTTGACCTGGACGATCTGGTCATGCCACGGCAGACGCATTCATGCCGTGTGGCCGTTGTTGACGAGGGTTTTCGCTTGATGGACATCGACAAGCAGGAGGCGGCGCTAGAGGGCGTTGACGCGCTGGTGACATCGCTCAAGGGTGTGGTTATCGGGGTGAATACAGCCGACTGTGTGCCCATCGTGCTGGCCGATGATCAAGCGGGTATTATTGCTGTGGCCCATGCGGGGTGGCGCGGTACCGTGGGCCGCATCGCTGGGGCTGTGGTCGAGGAGATGTGCCGCCGGGGAGCGTGTGCTCACTGCATCCAGGCTGCGATGGGACCCAGCATTTGTCAGAAATGCTTTGAGGTGGGCGATGAGGTGGTGGATGCCTTTGCCAAGGCAAAATTTCAACTCGATGACATCGTGGAGCGCAACGCTTCGACAGGCAAGGCGCACATCGACCTGCGTGCTGCCAACTGGGCGGTGCTCATCGCTGCCGGCGTGCCCGAGGGCCAGATCACCATGTCGTGCCACTGTTCCCGCTGCGAGCACGACCGCTTTTTCTCGGCCCGACGCCTGGGCATTAACAGTGGTCGCACCTTTACAGGCATCTACATGAAATAAAAATGGGACAAAAGAACCGTCCCTTTGTCCCAAAATATAAAAAAGTGGGACAAAAGAACCGTCCCTTTGTCCCATTTTGAGTTGTTTAGAGGGTTGCGTCGCTTTCCTGGAAGGTGGTGGCGCGGCGCACGTCGCCTGTCTGGTAACCGAGCTTGAACCACTTCATGCGCTGGGCACTGGTGCCGTGGGTGAAGCTCTCGGGCTGTGCATAACCCTGTGAACGCTTCTGCAGGTAGTCGTCACCAATCTTCTGTGCACAGTCGATGGCCTCCTGGAGGTCCTGGTCGGTGATGGAACCAAAGAGGCGGCTCTCATAGTGGGCCCACACGCCAGCATAGAAGTCGGCCATGAGCTCCAGGCGCACGCTGTACTTGTTGGCTGTGGTCTGGTTGGTGGCCTGCATGCGCTGGTGTGCCTTGTCGAGGGTACCCATCAGGTACTCGATGTGGTGACCCACCTCGTGGGCGATGACGTAGGCCTTGGCCAGGCTTGAATTGTCGCCCTTGACGCCCAGTTGCTGATCCATGGTCTGGAAGAATGACAGGTCAAGGTAAACATTCTGGTCGCCCGAGCAATAGAATGGTCCAACGGCAGCATTGCCCTGACCACAAGCGGTGCTGGTAGAACCCGTGTAGAGAACCAGTGTGGGGGCGGGGTACTCGCCGATGCCATACTCCTTGAAAATCTGTGACCAGATGTCCTCGGTACTGGCAATCACCTGCTTGGAAAAAGTGGCCAGTTCCTGTTCCTCCTCGCTGAATTGGCCTTGTTCTACAGGTTCGTTCTGGAACCCCATGTTGCCAGCCTGTTGTAACACATCGCCGATGTTTCCACCCATCAGCAGGGTAATCAATCCGGCAATAATCAGTCCGCCGATGCCGCCCAGGCCCACCTTGGTTCCTGTGCCCATGCCGCGGCGATCTTCCACGTTGGTGCTTTCGCGTCTTCCGTCAAGTCTCATAATGATAAAGCTATTTTTATAAGTTGTTAATATTCGTTTCTAAAATGTGCAAATTTAATGATTTTTTCAATATCCAATCTATTTATTGCTTTTTTTCTTCATATTTTATTGCTAATTGCAATCGATTTCACTGTGAAAATTAAAATGTTGATGAAAAGAATGGCCCGTTTGTGTGTAAAATTGTACCTTTGTAGTCATCACCCGTAATATCCATTTAAAAGAAGTGACCAAAATATGAGAAAGAAGAATCTTGCGATCATCAAGGACGATCCGTGGCTGGAACCCTATAGCGAGGCCATTATTGGCCGCCATCAAGACGCAGTGAACAAGATTGCCGAGCTCACGGGCGGCACGGGTAACCTCGTTGAGTTTGCCAACGCCTATAACTACTATGGCCTGCATCACACTGCTGACGGGGGCTGGGTGTTCCGCGAGTGGGCTCCCAATGCCACCGAAATCTATCTCATTGGCCAGTTTAATGAGTGGCGCGAGTGTGCGCCATACCGTCTCAAGCGGCTGGATGGCGGTAACTGGGAGATCGTGTTGCCCGAGCGTGCGATGCACCACGGTGACCTCTACAAGTTGCGCGTCCACTGGCAGGGAGGAGAAGGCGAACGCATTCCGGCCTATGCCACGCGAGTCGTGCAAGACGAGAAGACCTACATCTTTTCGGCCCAGGTGTGGGATCCAGCTGATCCCTACGAGTTCAAGGTCAAGAAGTTTGTCCCCAATGTGAAGCCGTTGCTCATCTATGAGTGCCACATCGGCATGGCCCAGAACCGTGAGGGCGTGGGCACCTATGAGGAATTCCGCTTGAATGTTCTGCCCCGCATTGTCAAGGACGGTTACAATGCCATCCAGATCATGGCCATCCAGGAGCATCCCTACTATGGCTCGTTTGGCTATCACGTGTCGAGTTTCTATGCAGCGTCGTCACGGTTTGGCACGCCCGAGGAGTTGAAGCGCCTGATTGATGATGCCCATGCCGCAGGCGTGGCCGTTATCATGGATATCGTGCACTCCCACGCCGTGAAGAACGAGGTTGAAGGCTTGGGTTGCTTTGACGGCACGGGCGACCTCTACTTCTATGGTGACGACAAGCGTGAGCATCCCGCATGGGACTCGTTGTGCTTTGATTACGGCAAGAATGCCGTACTGAATTTCCTGCTTTCCAACTGCAAGTACTGGCTGGAGGAATACAAGTTTGACGGTTTCCGTTTTGATGGCGTGACGTCGATGCTATATTACAACCACGGCCTGGGGCAAGCCTTCGGCAGCTATGATGACTACTACAACGGCGGTGAGGACACCAATGCCATCACCTATCTGACGCTGGCCAATGTGCTGATCCACGATATCAACCCCCATGCCATCACCATTGCCGAGGAGATGAGCGGAATGCCCGGACTGGCGCGCACCTTCAAGGACGGCGGGATCGGCTTTGACTACCGCATGGCGATGGGTATCCCCGACTACTGGATCAAGACCATCAAGGAACGCAAGGACGAGGACTGGAAGCCCACCTCGATCTTCTGGGAGCTGACCAACCGGCGTGAGGACGAGAAGACCGTCTCCTATGCCGAGAGCCATGACCAGGCCCTCGTGGGTGACAAGACCATCATCTTCCGCCTCATTGACAAGGAGATGTACTGGCACATGATGACGGGTGACCACGACGCTACCGTGGACCGCGGCATGGCCTTGCACAAGATGATACGCCTGGTGACCGCCTCGCTCATCAATGGCGCATACCTCAACTTTATGGGCAACGAGTGGGGACACCCCGAGTGGATTGACTTCCCGCGTGAGGGCAACGGCTGGTCTTACAAGTATGCCCGCCGCCAGTGGAATCTGGTTGATCGTGAGGACTTGAAGTACCAGTATCTCAACAACTGGGATAACGACATGATTCACCTGATAGGCGGAGTGAGGAATTTCCAGAAACTGCCTGTACGCAAGCTGTGGGACAAGGATGACGACCAGGTGCTGGCCTACATGCGCGGCAATCTCGTGTTTGTGTTCAACTTCAGCCCCAATCGCTCCCATGTCGATTATCCCATCCTGGCTCCCGAGGGCGAGTATCAGGGCGTGTTTGACAGCGACAGCCCGCGCTATGGCGGCTATGGCAACATCGACGAGGGCGTGCAACACCTCACCGAGCACGATGGCCTGTATGCTGATGCCCACCTGGGCTGGCTCAAGCTCTACCTGCCCGCGCGCAGCGCCCAAGTGCTGCGCCTCAAGGCACCGAAGCGCAAGCCCACTGTCAGGAAGAAGTGACCCCAATCCCAAGCGCTAGCATAAACGAGCCCCAGGTGCCAATTACCGTCGCACCTGGGGCTCATCATGTTGTTATCACCCGCTCTCTCTCTTCAGGCAGTGAGGCGTGTTAACGATAAGGTTATCTCATCAACTTGGCGACACTGCTGGTTCCGTCGCTATAGCGGGTGACCACGATGTTCATTCCATTAAAGGGCGTGCTGCTCGACATGCCGGCAAGGTTATAATAGGTGTGACCCGTCACATCCTTGTCAACCACAGGCTGGTCGATGCTTGACGAGGGACTGGGAGCGGTGAATCGGAGCACGGGTGCCATGGCGAGTGACAATGGGTCGTCGGTGTTCTGGTACCAGTTACCCGTCTCGAGATACTCGTAATTCTCCTCATCATAGACGAAGTGGTAGCCAGTGCACTTCTCACCCAGGTCACGACGACACAGCAGCATGGCTATATCATCACCGTTATCGTTGGGGAACGGACCCACAACGGCAAAGAAATCGGTTCCGGCAGGAACGGACACGGGTTCGTCAAAGACAAACTCGGTGGCATTGACCGTAGTCGGATCATAAGCCAGGTCGCCAGCCTTCACACTGGTCACACCCAGCACCTCGTGGGGCATGCCATCCTCGCCGGCAGTCATGATTTTCATCTCGATATCGGCATCGGTCGAGACAGCCGTGGTCTTGCCGAAATAGACGTTCACCTGCTTGATCTGAGCATCGGTCAGCGGAGCATCATAGTGCTCGGCAAACTCGCCAATTCCCAGCCAGTTGGTGCCGGCATAGTTGCCATACCAGCCCATCTCCATCATCATCAGATCGCCATTCTCCTCGGGAGCGATGTTCCAGATTTCCTGTTCGCCACCAGCCTGGATAGCAGTGCTCACATACTCATCGACACTCGCGCCCACGTCGTTGGCCACTTCGAGCTTCAGGCCATAGGTGCCTTCTTTCAGATAGTTCACCGTGGGATTCTGCTCGGTGCTGGCCGTGATATCGGTACCGTAGAAGGTCCAATTCCATGAGGTGGGGTTACCCGTCGAGGCATCCTTGAATGTCAAGGGTACATTGACGGGGACAAACATCATTACCCACGGCGAGAGATAGGCGCCGTCAGGCAGCCCCACATGAGCTACTGGAGCCTCGGCATGGACATTGACATAGGCCGTGCGGGTCTTGGTGGCAGTTGTCGTCCCGTCACCCACGGTGAGCGTCACGGAATAGGAGCCGGCGCGCTGATAGGTCACTACGGGATGCTGTTCGGTGCTGCTGGCTGGTTCGCCGCCCTCAAAGGTCCAGTTCCAGAAAGTCACATTGCCTGTTGACAGGTCCTTGAAGTGTACACTCTCGCCCTCGTTGATGTTGATGACAGCATCATCACCGGCATCGGTCTGCAAAATCTTGAAGCCATCGATGGCCTCATCCTCGCCATAATCGCCCTGATAAACAAACGAGAACTGCACCTGCTGGCCGACATACTCGGCAAGATCGACGGTGAATCGTTCCCAACTGGGACCATCATAGCCGGCATCCTGGGCCCACATGAACTGGTCGATGAGCAACGTGGACGTGCCATCAACGATGGCATAGAGCTTCCATGCGCCATACACCAGATAGATGCCACTGGCATAGCAGTAGAACTCGAGCGTGCTGCCCGGCCTGATCTCGATGGCAGGCGAGGTGGCTGCCTCGTTCTGGCCATCGCTGTAGTCTAGTACCATCGAGGCCGTGCTGCCGGGGTCGATAGTGGAGAACGACTGGGAACGGTTACCCTGTTTCCACGTGCTGCTGCTGGTGGACTCATAGGTCCAGGTGGCAAACTCCTCGGGGGTGTCCCAACCCATCTGGTAATAGGGCACGGAGGCCTCCTCGGCGGCAAACGATGCCGTCACGCCCTGTCCCCAAGCACTCAATGCTGCCGTAAAGGCTAGTAGTAAAGCAATAGTAGTCTTTTTCATAAGCAATGATGAATTTGGTTAATATTGTTGTTGTAATAGAGATAATTCAATTTTAATGCGGTGCTCACTCCCGTATCATCGCAGCGGCTGTTCACTGCTTGGGCGGGACGGGTTGCCACAGGTAGAGTTTGTCGCTGGGGCGGATTTTCTCGGAGACGGCGATGGAGAAGTGTTCGCCCTTGACGGTTTTCTCGACGGGCTTGAGATCGACGCGGATTTCCTCGATGGTCAAGGGAATGGCGCCCGTGGTGGGGCCGATGATCCAGGCCTCGTCGCCCACGTGGAGCTCGCCTGCCTCCATCAGAAACTCAGCGACACCCAGCTTGCTGTAGTAGCGGATGCCCTTGGCCACATATTTCTTGACACGGGTGGCGCTGGAACCATACTTGGCCGACCACTCGCCCAGTCGCTGGCCCATGTAGTAGCCGTCCCAGAAGCCTCGGTTGAACACCTTGGCCAGCCGCTCGTTCCAGTCGTTGATGCGCTCTTCGTCGCCGTAGGTGCCGTCGCAGATGGCCCGCAACGCCTCGTCGTAGCAGCCGATGACCG
>CAMVAP010000053.1 GCA_947165485.1 uncultured Prevotellaceae bacterium | reverse complement strand
GTATGAATAAAAGTTTGATTTAAGGTTTTGCAAAAATACACTAATTTTTCTTATCACACAAGTTTTTGCTCCAAGAAAGAAGAATTTTAATTAATTTAACTGCACAATTCAGGATAAAGTGTTAATTTTGTCGATTGATAATAATAAACGTTTTTCTGTTCTGCCGGTCTAACGGCTGATTTAAAATGACAATATTAGCATAATGAACAAAAGGCAACCGAGCATAACGCAAACACTGAAGATGTTCTTCGGCATCTTTATGGTGCTGGTATATCTGGGCATGGCAGTGTTGCTGGCCATTGATTTCTTTGGCCTGCCTAAGTATCTCAATTGGTTATTTGCCGTCGTCTTTGCGGCCTACGGGATATTTCGCGGCTACCGCGAGATAAAAGGCGAGCACAGCTATGGTATGCGGCGCTATGACGATACCGATGAATCAGAACAGTATATGACCTATGCCGAAAGGCTCAAACAAATGGAAAACAACGATGAAAAGAAGAATTGATATTTTGGCGACTCTCATGGTGGCGTTGCTGGTGCTCACGGCTTGTGGCGACCAGCGCCCCAAGAGCACAAGCACCCGCGGGCTGGCCCGTATCATGTGTGATGAATCTTTTCAGAGTGTCCTGGAACAGGAGATTGCTGTGTTTGAGTACCAGTATCCCGAGGCCAGTATCATGCCCGATTATGTCAACGAGCACGATGCGCTTGACTCGTTGTTCCACAATAAGGTGGACTTGATCATCATTTCTCACGACTTGACCAAAGATCAGAAAATGAGTCTCAAGAAGATTGGGCGTGGCTACCGCACCAAGATGATTGCCGTGGATGCCATTGCAGTAATCGTGAATAAGCAGAACGACATCGACGAGTTGTCAATGGACGACCTGCGTGATATTTTCACTGGCAAGGTGACCCGTTGGGGTGAAGTGTTCCCAACCAAGTTGAAGAACGACACGATCAAGGTGATGTTTGACGGCTCAGGTACGGGTGTAGTCCATTATATGAAAGAAAAATTCCTCAATGGAGGCAATTTTGGACCCAACGTGTATGCGCGCGGTTCCAGCCCCGAGGTGTTTAAGGCCGTTGAGGAGTACAAGAACGTGATAGGCTTCATTGGTGTCAGCTGGATCACAAGTGACCTCAAGTCAGCCGAGATCCCCATCGCTCAGAAGTATGAGGAACTCAAGACCCAGAACGAGGTGAGTGTCATCGACTTTACCGATCGCATCAAGGTGATGCCCGTGCGCGGTGATGACCAGGTTCAGGGTGTGAAGCCTTATCAAGCCCACATCAATAGTGGTGACTACCCGCTGGTACGCACCATCTGGGCTATCGACGCTTCCTATAATGGTATGCTCGATCATGGTTTCTTCACGTTCTTGACTGGCGTTATTGGCCAGAAGATTATATTGCAGACTGGTATTTTGCCCGCTGCCGAGCCAGTAAGATATGTCGAAGTTGAATAATTTGGCACATTGGCACGGAATTTGCTATATCGATTGCAAAACGAAACTAAATAATCAATATTAACATTAAATTGTTACTACAATGAAAAGGAAATTCTTTTTTGCATCACTCGTATTGATGGGTGCATCCCTGGTAGCCAACGCACAAGGCTACAAGGACGGTATTGAGTATTACAAGGTTGACAAGCTGGACAACGCCAAGGAACTGCTGGAGCGGAACCTGAATGCTGCCAGCACCGACAAGGCCGAGGCTTTCTACTATCTGGGTCAGATCGCTCTGCACCAGGGCAAGGTCGCCGAGGCAGCCGCCAACTTTGAGAAAGGTATCGCAGCCAATGCCATGAATCCTTACAACTATGTGGGTCAGGCTGCTATCGCTCTCAAGAACGGTGGCGAGGTGAAATCACTGCTTGAAAAGGCACGCAAGTTGACCAAGAAGGATCCCAAGCTGGAGATGGAAATTGCCCGCGCTTTCTATGATGCCAATCCCACCACCTATGCCAAGGATATTGAGAAATGCATCAAGAATGCCCGCAAGTGGAATCCCAACGATCCTGACAGCTACATCTTTGAGGCCGACACCAAGGCCGATAAGAAGGACTGGGGCAACGCAGCCGGTATCTATGAGTTGGCATTTGATAAGGATCCCAACAACATTGAGGCCTACGTGAAATATGCCAACACCTACTTCAATGTGAATCCTCAGATGGCAATCGAACGCCTAGAGGAACTGCAGACCAAGGTGCCCAACTCGGCTCTGGTGCAGCGTGAACTTGCCGAGAAGTACTATGCCGACAACCTCGGTGCCAAGGCCGCTGAACAGTATGGCAAGTATATCAAGAACCCCAACCACTTTGCTCAAGATGAGGTGCGTTATGTTCAGCTGTTGTTCTTCGGTGAGAAGTACAAGGAGTCGCTGGATCTGGCTACCAGCCTGGTGAACAAGTTGAGTCCTGCCGACAGCAAGGTATTCTACATGAAGCGTATGCAGCTCTACAACCTGGTACAGCTCGAGAAGTGGCCCGAGGCCGTTGAAGCTGGTCGCTCGTTCTTTGCCAACGCTATTCCTCAAGGTTCCAACTACGAGGTGCGCGACTATACCGACTATGGTCAGGCCCTGCAGACCGCTGGTTTCCCCGAGGAGGCTATCGCTGCCTACAACAAGGCAATCGACCTGAATCCTAAGAACACCGATCTGATTCGCAACTTGGGTGACAGCTATGCCGATGCCGAGAACTTTGTCAAGGCTGCCGAGTACTACCAGCGTCTGGTTGATGACGGCAACAACAAGTCCAATGACCTCTTTACCCTGTCTAACTATTATCTGGGTATCGCTAGCACCGAGGGATTGGATGCCGCTACCCGCGACGACGCTCTTGCCAAGTCTCAGAAGTATATCGACGAGGTAGATAAGCTGGTTCCCGGCAACGTGCAGATCGTTAACCAGAAGGCTAAGATCGCCAAGTTCCGTGAGGGTGAGAATAACAATGGCGCTGCTCTTGCAGCTTACAACGAGTTGTTGAGCATCCTGGACGGCAAGGAGGACAAGGCCAGCTATGCACGCTACTACAAGTATGCCTACAACTACATGGCAACCTACTACTTCACCAAGGGCGACAAGGCTACTGCCAAGACTTACTACCAGAAGTGGCTGGAGTATGATCCCGAGAACGAGTCATTGCGCAACTACGTGAACAGCTTGAAGTAATACGGCTGACAATTGTTAAAGTTACTATTTTTCCCAATTCTGCGGGTGGCACTGAATCTGCCGCCCGCAGTTATTTTAGTTTTCAGTTATCAGTTGCAAGGCGGATGCCTGCTGCCAACTCGCCATCTTTTAATAAATAATGTGGCGCAAGATAATGGATGGCTCGATTTTTTTAGATACTTTTGCAGGATAAAACTACCTACACTTTCTTGACTTATGAAACGAATAGTTCTGCTTTTAGTCGCACTAGCTATCATGACAGGTCTTCCGCTGGGTGCTGCCAGTGGTTACCGCGATGTGTTTATTAAAGTGAATGACAATCTGGATGAAACAGCGCTTCATGCTGCTGGAGTTACCATTACTGCCAGGTATCAAGGTTTTGTGACTGCTCTCGTTGATGCTGATCGGGACCTTTATTCACTAACGTTAATCCAGGGTGTTGAACATGTCGCTGATGCGATCCCCTTGGTCACATGCACCGACAGCGCCCGATTTTTCTCCAATGCCGATCCCGTTCATCAGGGACGGGTCACGGGCTTGCCTTACACGGGCAAAGGCGTGATCGTCGGAGTGATCGACTGTGGATTTGACTTCAATCACATCAACCTGTGTGACCAAAATGGAATGCCCCGCGTCAAGGCCGTCTATATGCCTCTTGACCAGACGGGTAATCCTCCTGTCATCAACGGGGTGACGCTCCCTGGCAGCTGCTATGAAACGCCGTCAGAGATTGCACTGCTCACCACCGATGATGCCAAGACTACCCACGGTACACAGGTAGCAGGCATCGCTGCGGGTGGCTACCGTGATAACGGCTGGTATGGGATGGCTCCCGATGCCGACATTGTCGCATGTGGAATGCCCGAGGGGGAATTGAACGATGTGCGTGTGGCTAACTGCATCAGCTATATCCATGACTATGCAGCACGCATGGGTAAGCCCTGTGTTATAAACATCAGCTTGGGATCCAATGTGGGGCCTCATGACGGAACCTCCTATTTTAATCGGGTGTGCAACCAATTGACGGGTCCTGGCAGCGTCATTGTCGTGTCGGCTGGTAATGATGGTCTCACACCTGTGTCGGCCCATCGATCGACTACCAGCGAGCAAGATACTGTAACGGTGCTGCTCACGGGATTCAGAGGCAGCGCCTCGCGCACGGGTTACATCAACACGTGGAACAAGAACGGGAATCCTTTTAACACGCGGCTTGTTGTGGCCAACATCCGTACTGGCGAGATCGTATATTCTTCCCATCGCATGGGAGCCAGTCATGAAGGCGCTTTTCTCAATATTTATAGCGAAAACGACTCGCTGCTGGCTCAATATGTCAGAGGCTCGGCCATCATGCGCGGCACTATCGAGGAGAACGGCAATCCCAGCTCGTTGTGTCAAATTGACTTGACCACCCTTTCACGCGATTATGCTCCTGGATTTCAGTTCAGCGGCCAGTCGGCTTGTGACTTTGCCATGTGGACATCAATGTATGCCTACTTTAATGATTACGGTTTCACGTGGGTCGAAGAAGGCTCTTCGATGGGGTCTATCAGTGACCTGGCAGCGACCGATAGCGTGATCTCGGTGGGCGCGTACAATACACGTCAAACGGTTCCCTTAAAGGATGGAACTCTCTATCACCGTGACAATTGCACACCTGGATTGCTGTCGCAATATACCTCTTATGGTCCCGATGAGCGAGGCATCAACCGTCCTGATGTGAGTGCCCCCGGATCAATGATGATTTCATCGGGCAACAGATATGACGTGACAGCTCCCAACTTGTACTACTGGCAACCTTCATCATTTGTTAATGGAGAGGAATATACTTATTGTCCTGATATCGGCACCTCGATGTCATCACCTGTGGTTGCTGGTGCCATTGCCTTGTGGTTGCAGGCCAATCCACAATTATCGGTGAACGATGTGAGAGAGGTGTTGCGCAATTCTTGCAACCGTGACAATGAGGTGGTGGCCAGCGGTGGCGACCAGCGCTGGGGCTATGGCAAACTGGATATTGAGGCGGGGTTGCGCTATGTGTTGCACATCAACCCTCTCAAGGGTGACGTCAATGCCGACGGTGAGGTGAACATCAGCGACATCAACGCCACAATTGATGTCCTGCTGGGCGGAGTCATCACCGGCACCTCGCAATGGCATCGCGCCGATGTCGATGGCGAAGGGGAAGTGACCATCAGCGACATCAACGCGCTTATCGACATCATCCTGAACTCATAAAGTGGCTCTTTCGGTCTTCAGCGGCACCCACAAGTAACTGAAAACTGAAAAACTGAAAACTGATTGATGTACAAGACCCAAATACTATTGATACTGCTGTTGTTGACCTTGGGCACGATGGCATTAGCCCATGATCACCTTAGCGCCTCCTCAAAGTTGCTCTTGTTTAATCATCAAAGCAATTTTGAAAATCGCCATGCATCATCTCCCGAGGGTGTTATAAGCTATCAAGCTTTTATTGAGGTGAAAGATGCGGAGTCGATGGAGCAACTCAAGCGCCATGGTGTGATGATCAATAGTGTTTTTGACGGTTTTGTTACCGCCCAAGTTCCTAGTGACGCGTTAAGTGATATTGTCTCACTGCGTGGCGTTGGTCACATCTCACTTGGACAACAGTTGCACCTGTGCAATGACAGCGCTCGTTTTTTATCAACGGTTGATCCGGTTCATGCTGGAATCGATCTAATGGCACCGCTCATGGGTGCTGGCGTAATTGTGGGCCTGGTTGATACAGGTTTTGATTTCAATCACATCAACTTCTGTGACGCAAAGGGTATTTCTAGAGTCAAAGCAGTGTATTTGCCTTGTGACTCAACCGGAACACCACCCGTCATTGATGGAAATCCGTTGCCTGGCAGTTGTTATGAAACACCAGAGCAAATCAGCCAGCTGACAACCGACTGTGATAGTGCCTCTCATGGTTCTCACACTATGGGGACTGCCGCCGGCAGTTATCGCATGAATGGATATCATGGAGTTGCGCCACAGGCCGATATCGTTACTTGCGGTATGCCCGAGAAGGAGTTAAATGATGTCAATATTGCAAATTGTGTGCAATATATCTTTGATTACGCTTCAAGGGCTGGCAAGCCGTGTGTCATCAACATGAGCATCGGCAGTAATGAGGGTCCCAATGACGGTACTTCTTTCTTGTGCAGGGCATTTGCTTCGATGTCTGGACCTGGCCGAATCTGCGTCTTGTCTGCTGGCAATGACGGTGACGCACCCATTTGTTTCCATTACCCATTGAGGGGCGATACAGTTACAACCTTGTTGCGTAATCAATGGGGTGGTTTGCAGCGGGAAGGCTACGTGAGCATGTGGAGCGATGGCCCCGTCGTGCACAAGTCCCGTGTGGTCATCATCAATCGCAATAGCGGCGAACTGGAATATGCCTCTCCCTTGATTGCCCAATTACCAGAGGATAGTGTTTTCACACTCTCAAGTGATACCGATCCTGATTTTGATCAGTATTATCAGGGGCAAATGTCTATTGCCACGGCTTGGGAACCGACATTTAATGCCGATGGTTCCCAACAAGAGGAATCCATGTGGCGTTATCATTCCTATTGGACGATGGATGTGACATCCCGTGTAGCGGGTCACTTGATAGGCTTACAGTATGTTGCTGACAGGGAAACCGACTTGACGGGATGGTGCACCAAAAAAACTTTTTTCTACACCTTTGGTCTTGAAGGAATAACGGGCGGCAGCCCGGTCGGGTCTATCAGCGATTTGGCCACCTGCGACAGTGTCATATCGGTTGGTGCCTATTGTTCGCGCAGGAGTTACGTTGACCACAATGGCGTGCAACGTGTCTTGGGAGACAGTAATCCTAATGAGATTGCCTCATTCTCATCCTATGGCCCCGATGAGCGTGGAGTCAACCGACCTGACGTGTGTGCACCGGGACAATCCCTGTTATCATCGGGCAACCGTTATGATGTAAGATCCAACAGGAACACCTGGCTTCCCGATGAGGTTGTGAATGGAGTTTCTTATCCTTATTATTCCAATCAAGGAACATCCATGTCGGCACCCGTGGTCAGTGGGGCAATCGCATTGATGTTGCAAATCAATCCACGGCTTACCCCATCGATGATTAAGGAAGTCATCAACCGCACTTCACTCATTGACAATGATGTGATGGCTGGCGACAGGAGACGGTGGGGCGCAGGAAAGCTCGACACCAGCGCAGCCATTGATGATGTGATCAAGAACACGCTCATGAGAGGTGACGTGAACAATGATGGGGAAATCACCATAGGCGACATACAGGCAATCATCGATGTGATGACTGGTAATGGCTCGTTGCGTGAAGCCTCGACATTGATTCGTGCCGACGTTAATCATGATCGTGAGATTCAGATAAGTGATATCAACTGTATAATTGACATTTTATTAAAGTAGTGTATTTTGAACTATGATAGATTATATTAAAGGAACCGTTGTTGAACTGAATCCCGCCTATGCAGTAGTCGAGACGGGTGGGGTGGGATACATGATGAATATCTCGTTATCGACCTTTGATGTGCTATCTCGCACGGGCGTTGACCAGAAGGCCATGCTCTATGTGCACGAGGCAATCAGGGAAGACGCACACCTGTTGTACGGATTTGCGACACGTGACGAGCGTGTGGCATTTGAATCACTGCTCACCGTGCCTGGTGTTGGACCCAACACAGCAAGAATGGTGTTGTCGTCGATGAGCGTGGATGAATTTTCCCAAGCCGTTACAGGAGGTAATGTTTCGGCGTTGAAAGCCGTGAAAGGAGTGGGGGCAAAAACGGCCCAACGAATAATAGTTGACCTCAAGGATAAAATAAAAGCCACTGGTGATACGTTATTACAAGTGACAGGTCAAACTATGGGAGAGGCCCACGATGAGGCTCTTGCCGCACTGGTGATGTTGGGATTCACTCAACAAGCGTCTCACAAGGCACTTAAGTCCTTGTTTTCTAAGGATCCAGGCTTAAGTGTCGAGGCCGCTATCAAGCAAGCCTTAAAGATGATGTGACACACAATTGTGGCGACTCGTCAACTTGGCCTGGGACATAATAGAAGAATTTTTTGTTCATGTTGAACCGAAAAAAGATATTATTTGCAATTGTCATTGGCGCCCTCATTGGTTTGTGGGCGGGTAATGATTTGTTGGCACAATATGTGACCAGCACCTTGCCTCCGCCCCCTCCAGCACCTGACACACGACCGTCGGCACAGCAACAACAGACGCCAACGATTGACCTCCACTTTGACGTGAAACCCACCATTCCCCGCAACTATGATGATATTCAAGAAAAAGGGGAGTGGGCCGCCGACTTGAAGACACCATCCAACATCACCTCGGTCGTCGAGTTTGATCCCGAGACGGGTTGCTATGTCATCCACACCCGGCTGGGTGACAATGATATTGTCACACCCTATATCATGTCGCCCGATGAGTACAGCAACATGGACTTCCGCCGCTCGATGATGGCCTATTATCGACAGAAGAATGCCGAGAGTGCCCAGAACGTGGAAAAGGATCCATTCAACTTCCTGGACATGCAATTCGGCATGGGACCGTTGGAGAAGGTCTTTGGCCCTGGTGGTGTACAATTAAAGACCACGGGATCGGTAGTGATCAACATGGGTGTGAAAAGCAATTCAACCGACAACCCCGCCTTGTCGGTCTCACAACGGCGCAAGACCTACTTTGACTTTGAACAGAAGATCCAGGCCAACATCGCTGCAACCGTTGGTGACAAGATGAAGTTCAACATGTCTTACAATACGGGTGCGACCTTCGACTTCGACAGCAAGAATCTCAAGCTGGCCTACGAGGGCAAGGAAGATGAAATCATCAAGAATATCGAGGCTGGTAACGTGAGCATGACCACCGGTTCATCGCTTATACGAGGTAGTGCGGCCTTGTTTGGCGTGAAGACCAAGTTGCAGTTTGGTAAACTCACTGCCACGGCGCTCGTGTCACAGCAGAACAGCGAGTCCCAGACGGTGAGCAGTAAGGGTGGTTCTCAGACTACCGATTTTTACATCACTGCCGACAAGTATGACCAGAACCGCAACTTCTTCCTGTCTCATTTCTTCCGCGACCACTATGACACGTGGTGTTCCTCTTTCCCTAACGTGTCGTCGGGCCTCCAAATCACCCGCATCGAGGTGTGGGTCACCAATAAGCGCAGCAACTTCAATGAGTCGCGCAACATCATGGCGTTTATGGACCTGGGCGAAGATACCAGATTGAATAACCGCCACTGGATTCCTACTGGCGACGGGTTGCCTGATAACGACAACAACGACATGCTCAGGACCATCAAGGAATCCTATCCCAATGCCCGCTTCAAGAGCGAGGCCTCGACAGCACTTGAGCCTCTCAGGGCGTGGGGATTTGAAGGTGGCGATGACTATGAGCAGATCGAGAGTGCGCGGTTGCTGACCACTGCCGAATACACACTGAACTCCAGCCTGGGTTACATTATGCTCAAGACTGCGCTGGCAAGTGATGAGATCCTGGCTGTAGCCTATTCTTACACTTATAATGGCAAGCCCTATCAGGTGGGTGAGTTCTCAAGCGACAACTCGGCTACCGACCAGTCGCTCTATGTGAAGATGCTCAAGGGTACTACCGCATCGCCATATCACCCCATGTGGGATCTGGCCATGAAGAACGTCTATGCCCTGGGAGCCTACCAGATTCAAAAGAACAATTTCAAGCTCAATATCAAGTATCTGAGTGACACCACCGGTAATGAGCTCATTTACATCCCCGCAGGAGCCATCAACGGCACGCCACTGTTGCAAGTGATGAACCTGGACCGCCTGGACGCTAATCAGGAGCGCAACATTGACGGCAAGTTTGACTATCTTGAGGGTTTGACGGTGCAGTCATCGACTGGAAAAATCATTTTCCCTGTAGTGGAACCCTTTGGCGAGCACCTACGTTCCAAATTTGGTGATGACGCCATTGCCCAGAAGTATATCTACACCGAGTTGTATGACTCGACACTCACTGTTGCCCAGCAGTTCAGCGACAAGAACAAGTTTGTTATTGCGGGTGAATACCAGTCCAGCTCGGGCAGCGTGATTAAACTGAATGCGACCAATGTTGCCCGTGGGTCGGTGGTCGTGACGGCGGGTGGTGTCGTGCTCAACGAGAATAGTCAATATACCGTCGATTACACGATGGGTACCGTCACCATTACCGATCAAAGTATCATCGATGCGGGAACCAACATCAGTGTGTCGCTGGAGAATCAGTCCACGTTCAGTATGCAACGCAAGACATTGTTGGGATTGGATCTCGACTATGCGTTCAACAAGAATTTCCACCTTGGAGCTACCGTCATGCACTATGGTGAGAAGGCCATCGGTGATAAGGTGGCTATCGGCAAGGAGTTGGTCAACAACACAATATGGGGCATGAACTTGTCTTACAATACCCAGTTCATGTGGCTTACCAACCTGCTCAACAAGATACCCACTGTCAACGCCACAGCACCTTCCACACTATCCTTCCAGGGCGAGTTTGCACAACTCGTGCCTCATCAGGCCAAGCGTGGATCCAACTCGGGTAGTTCCTATATTGACGACTTTGAGTCCACCCAGTCGGGTATCGACATCAGGCCACCCTACAACTGGTTCCTGGCATCAACACCACTGGAATTCCCGGAGGCAGCGCTGAGCAATGACGAGGCCTATGGTATGAACCGTGCACTATTGTCATGGTACTCGATCGACCGATTGTTCACCCAGCGCAACTCCTCCTATGCTCCTGGTTACATCAAGAATGACCTGGATGCCCTTTCCGACCCCTATGCCCGCGAGGTATCATTCAGCGAGGTGTTCCCTGGCCGTGAACTCAACTATGGTGAATCGTCGGTGATCCAGACGCTCAACCTCTCTTTCTATCCCCGTGAGCGTGGTCCATACAATCTTGATTCCGCATTTGTGGAGCCCGATGGATCGCTGCAGTTCCCCGAGAAACGATGGGGCGGCATCATGCGCAAAATTGAGAATACCAACTTTGAGCAATCCAACATCGAGTATATCCAGTTCTGGATGCTTGACCCGTTTATCAAAGATCCTGACCGCGAGGAGAGTGGTTATCTTTATTTCAACCTGGGCGAGGTGAGCGAGGATATCCTTAAGGATGGTCGCAAGAGTTATGAGAATGGTTTACCCATCAATAACGACACTACCTATCTGACCAATACCGTATGGGGCAAGGTATCGTCACAGTCATCGTTGACCTATGCCTTTGATAACACCAATGGAGCCCGCATCTTGCAGGACGTGGGCCTTGACGGATTGTCAGATGCCCAGGAGATGCAGCATCCCACCTACGTCAAGTACCTCAATGCCTTGCGTAATAATAAAATCTTGTCGGACTCGACCATCACAGCGTGGGAGCATGACCCCTTCTCGCCCTTCAACGATCCCGCAAGTGACAATTACGCCTTCTACCGTCATAACTATTATGACCAGAACAAGTATTCGATCAATGACCGTTACAAGCACTATAACGGCACCGATGGCAACTCCTTGTCACAGACCGATGCCTCCGATAGCCAGTACCAGACATCACGCTCCACGCCCGATGTCGAGGACATCAACCAGGATAACACCCTCAACGAGTACGAGAGGTATTTCCAGTATAGGGTGTCTATCAATCCTGATTCCTTGCGCGTGGGCATAAATTATATCACCGACAAGCAGGTGGCTAATGTCCATACCCGTAATGGCGAGACCCAGCTTGCCACATGGTACCAATTCACCATCCCGCTGGCAACTTACGAGAAGAAAGTGGGGTCAATCCAGGACTTCTCGACCATCCGTTTCATGAGAATGTTCATGACCGGTTTCAAGAATACGACCCACCTGCGTTTTGCTTCACTCGAACTTGTGCGTGGCGAGTGGCGCAACTATAAGTATAACCTGAATCTGCGTGGTGAACATCCCGCCAACGGCAGCATCAGCATCAACACGGTTAATATCGAGGAGAATGCCTCACGTGAGCCGGTCAACTATGTGCTGCCTCCTGGTGTGTCACGTATCATCGACAGTGGTCAATCCCAGATCACTCAGCTCAACGAGCAGTCCATGCAGCTCACTGTGGACAACCTGGATGCCGGAGATGCACGCGGTGTGTATCGCAATACCGACCTTGACCTGCGCACCTACAAGCGCCTGCAGATGTTTGTCCACAACGAGGCCACCATCGACAACGAGTCCAATCTGCGCAATGGCGATATCTCAATGTTCATCCGATTGGGTTCTGATGTCAAGAATAATTACTATGAGTATGAGATACCCTTGACCGTGACCCCTGCCGGACGTTACACGACCAACAGTTCCACCGATAGGCTCAAGGTGTGGCCCGAGGAGAACATGCTCGATATTGACCTGGATGTCCTCATCAACGCCAAGAAGCACCGCAATGCCGAGAAGATGGCTGGAGCGCCTGACGTCAGCTATTCCGCAAGATTCCAAGATGTTGACGACGACCACCCCAATAACAAGGTTTATGTGATGGGTAACCCGTCGTTGAGCAAGGTAAGGGTCATGCTCATTGGTGTCCGCAACAATTCGGCCACGACCAAGAGTTGCGTCGTTTGGGTAGATGAATTGCGTGTGACCGACTTTGACAGTGAGGGCGGTTGGGCCGCCAAGGCCGCGATGACGCTCAACATGAGTGATATTGCTACCCTCAACATGGGCTTCCACAAGGAGACCGAGGGCTTTGGTTCTGTTGATCAGAGCCTGTCGATGCGCCGCCTCGACAATTATGACCAGTATAATATCGCTATACAATCCGATTTGGGACGCTTTATCCCCGAGAAGGCCAAGCTCCATGCTCCCATCTATTACTCCTACAGCAACGAAAAGACGACCCCCAAGTATAACCCTCTGGACCAGGACGTGAAACTTGACGAGTCGCTCGACGTGTGTGATAACAAGGAGCAGCGGGATAGCATCATGGAGTATGCCGTCACTCAACGTACTGCCAAGAGTTTCTCCATCTCGGGTCTCAAGTTTGACGTGAAGACTATGAAGAATCCCATGCCATGGGATCCTGCCAACTTCTCGTTCAGTTACTCGTTTAACAAGCAGCACCTGAACGATCCCGAGAATGTGTATGAGAACACCAATGACTATCGTGGCAGCATGCAATACAGCTGGACACCCTATGCCAAGCCCTTCAAGCCGTTCTCTCGCTTTATTAACGAGAAGAATAAGAACATGAAGTTCTTCCGCGATTGGGAACTGCACTGGTTACCCACCAGTATCGCTTTCAGCACCAACATCTCGCGTTACTATTATGAACAACTGACGCGCAACGAAACAGGTATCGAGATTGAAATTCCTGTTTCGGTGAGCAAGAACTTCTTGTGGGAACGACAGTTTGCCTTGTCATGGAATCTCACCAAGTCGCTATCGGCTTCATTCAATAGCCACACAACGGCACACATTCTTGAACCCGTGGGTCAAGTGAACAGGAAACTGTTCCCTGATGCCTACCGTGACTGGAGAGACTCGGTGATGACATCGATCAAGGGCTTGGGTACCCCTTGGGCCTATAACCAGACCTTCACGGTAAGCTACAAGGCTCCGTTCAGCCAGATACCAATCTTGAGCTGGATTACGGCCAACGCATCCTACAATTCCACCTACCGTTGGGACCGCGGTACCGTTATCGACACCATCTCGGCGGGTAATACAATTACCAACCAGACGGTGCGCTCTCTTGAGGGACGATTCAATCTGGAGCAGTTCTATGGCAAGATACCTTATCTCAAGAAGGTGGATGAGAGATTTTCCAGCAAGAGCAGCAAGCGTAGTAACGCCAAGACGCCCAAACGCGAGAAAGCCAAGAGATTTAACCGCACGATCAAGTTGAATCCCGATTCGGCGACTGTGATCAACCACAAGCTGGGTGTCAAGAATGTCAAGGTGCAAGCAATGACCAACGACGGCAAGCCGTTTAAGGTAGAGTTCAAGATAAAGGACAAGGACAATGTCATCATCAATACCATGGGTGACGAGAGCCTCAAGTTCACGATTACCGAGATCTTGAGCGAAGAGAAACATAACTTCTTTACCGAGGCGGCTCAATATGCAACACGCATGCTTATGAGCGTGCGTGGCCTCAATGTCCGCTGGAAGCACACCACATCGCTCACACTGCCTCAGTTCATCCCCGACGTGGGTGACGTCTTTGGTCAAACCAACAACTACGATGTGATGGCTCCTGGTCTTGACTTCGCCTTTGGTTTTGCAGGGCAGTCATATATTGACAAGGCACTTGAGCGCGGTTGGCTCAATTCCAACCCGAGCCTCACTTCGCCTGCCGTTTATGGCCGCACCCAGGAGTTCCAGGCCGAAATCCAGCTTGAACCCATTTCAGGCTTGAAGATCACACTCACGGGCAACCGCACCGACAACAGGACCAACCAGATCCAGTTCATGTATGCCAACCCGATGACAATCTTTGGCGGTAGTTACACACGCACCCATGTTGCCCTGGCAACGGCTTTCCAGTCGGTGAAGTCTGACGATAATTACCATAGTGCCACATTTGAGCAGTTCCTTGAAAACCGATCCATTATTGCCGATCGCTTGCAACAGCAGTATATGGGCACTACTTACCCCGAGATTGGCTTCTTCCAGGACAAGGCCATTGCGATAGCGGGTAAGACCTATAACATGGAGAATGGTGCCATCAACATGGCGAGCAGTGATGTGCTGATTCCCGCGTTCATGGCGGCTTATTCAGGCAAGGATGCACACAAGATTGATTTGAACCCATTCCCGGGCATCAAGGCCATCTTGCCCAACTGGCGCATCACCTACGATGGCCTCATGCGCATCCCGTTCTTCAAGAAATTGTTCAAGTCATTTGCGATCAACCATGCCTATCAGTGCACCTATAGTGTGGGTAGCTTCTCGTCATTCAACGATTGGGTAACTATCGGTAATGGGCTTGGATTTACCCAGGATGTGCTCAATCCCGGTAAGGCAATACCATCATCGCCCTATAATATCGCGTCTGTATCGTTGACCGAGAAGTTTGCACCTCTCATTGGATTCAATGCGACCTTCTTTAACGACATCTCGCTCAATGTGCAATATGAGAACCAGCGCACCCTCACGCTTAACTCCTCGGCAGGACAGTTGGTAGAGGCTTCGACCACTGCGTTCTCCTTGGGCGGCAGTTACAAGATCGCCAACTTCAACCAGGTGCTCAAGATCAAGAAAACACAACAAAATGTGAACAATGACCTCACGTTGAACCTCAACGTGAAGATGTCGAGCAACATGGCTCTGATACGCAAGATTGATGCCAACACCGCCCAGGCTACCAACGGCACCCGCACGTGGGGCATCAACTTCACTGCCAACTATGTGGTGAGCAAGCGCATCACGATGGGAGCATTCTTTGACTACCAGTCCAACACGCCGATGGTTTCAACGGCATCCTATCCGACCACCAACAGCAACTACGGCTTGAGCATCAATATGTCTCTAGTCAAATAGCGTTTCAACATGGATTTGATACTCAGTCTCATCGTCTATATCGGAACTGCCTTACTCCTGGCATTGCTGGGATGGCATGTGAACCAGCGAGAACAACGCCTCGTGATGTGGGGTGGGGCAGAGTTGCCATTCGCCACATGGGAGGTCATGATGTCGCTGTGCATCTACATTGCGGTGTCATCCTTCAGGTGGCTCATGTCGTGGGACTATAACCAGTACTATAGCTACTATGTGAGCATGCAATCCTTGGGTGATTATTCCAGAGAGAATTATGAGCCTGGATTTCATCTTGTCACCGTGGCTATGGGCAGAGCTGGGTTGCATTACGCATTCTACTTCGGTTTATGGGCTGCATTGCACATCACGTTGCTCTACTATGCCCTGCGCCATCGCAAGTGTCTGTTGCCGTGGGTCGCACTGTTCATTTTCCTAGGTCCCTATTACATCCAGTGGATGAGCCTCTTGCGCCAGGCTGTGGTGGAGTGTCTCTTTGTCCTGATGGTTGAACTCATTGTCCGCCGCAAGTTCTGGATTTATCTGCTCGTGTCGCTGCTGGCACTCTCTATCCACAAGATGGCCCTTCTGCTCATTCCGCTCTACCTCGTGCCCCTGATCAAGGTCAAGTCGATGAGGCGTTGGGTGCCCTTTGCGCTGCTCTTGCTGTGTGTTGTCTTGGGCATGTTCCCGCAATGGATCAAATGGGGCTTTGACCGCATCGGGCAACTGGCATCATTGCTGGGCTACGGTCATTATTACCGCTTGTTCAATACCGATGTGAGTTATGCTTTCAGATCGGTCATTGGTCCTACCCGATTGTTCCCGTTACTCACGGGCTTCATCATCCTGTGGTATTATCCTGCCATCAAGAGCATGTTCGCGAGAGATAAGTACCTCTCGGCCATCTATCGTTTCATGCTTGTGCACCTGTGCTATATCAATGTGATGGGCAACACGACCCAGTATTTGAGCCGTCCTGGTGACTTGATGCGTGGTGCTTTCCTGATCATGGTTTGTTACACGATGTGCTACTTGTGGCGGGAACGCAAGTGGTTGCCCGTGATCATCATTGCTTGCATGAATTTCTATTACATCTTCTATGAGTTAATCAAGTCGGCAACCATCGGTGGCAGCATCTATGCTCCCGAGCTTTACCGCACATTCCTGTTCTAACACCTCGCCGGGTGAACAACAAATTGAACAAAGGTCATCCCATGACACATCAGTGGGGATGACCTTTTCTTGATTGTAACGGTGGATTGGGTTACTCCTTCTTGCCGCCAAACTTGTTGTAGCTGATGTTTTCCTCCTTGAACTTGTTCTTGGGCTCCGGTGCCTCATCGGGATAACCCACGCGCACCACTGCTAGGGGAATAATGTTGGACGGGCAGTTCAGCACATTGGCCACCTCGGCAGTGCGTTCGGTGATAGGATAGACGCCGGTCCACACGGCACCCAGCCCCAACGCATGGGCTGCAAGAAGCAGATTCTCGGTCGCTGCCGACACATCCTGTACCCAGAAGTCGGGCAACTTGCTCTTGCCGTCAGGCATGGTTGTCTTGTCGGTATCGCCACACAGGGCTATCAGCAAGGGAGCATTGGTCGGTTGACGTCCCGAGAGTAGGCCGATGGTCTGCTTGTCGGTAATGACAATGAAGTGCCACGGTTGCAGATTCACTGCCGTGGGGGCGGCCATGGCAGCCTTGAGCATGATGTCAATCTTTTCTTGTTCTACGGGCTGGTCCTTGTATTGACGGATGCTCGTGCGCGTCATGATGTTCTCGATGGCGGCTTGTCCGTTATCAACAGAGCTGGCGGTAGTCTCCTTGTTGTCTTCGCCCTGGGTTGTGCAGGCTCCCAGCGTGAGCAGGGCTGCTGCGATTGCTAAAAGTGATTTTTTCATTTTTGGTGAAAACAATTTTTTAAATGTTTATAATACAATTCATGTCCTCCCCCATAAGGGATACTCACAGTTATCAACTTGAGGATGAAGGAATCAATGATGATATCTCCAGGGCAAAGGTAATGAAAAATGCTCAATAGTCGTCATGATATGGTTATATCTTTTTTTGCTAATGTAAATTTTATCGGCTTTAGAGTTTCGGTTTGTAAATAATTGTGTATCTTTGCACCCGCTAAAAAAACATCAATGAGCATTTGGCACAACATATTCTGTGTGATTACCGCTCCCCGCTATGGCTGGGAAGAGATCAACGAGTCCAACATCCCCGTCGGAAAGGTGTTGAAAAACGCCTATCTACCGCTGCTGTGCGTGTTGGCGCTCTCATGCTTTGTGCCCATGATCTATGACCGCACAATCACCTTCAGCACATCGCTGATGACAGGAATTGTCATGTTCTCGACCTACTTCATCAGCTATTACATCATCACCTATCTGCTCGCTGGATTTTACCCTGAGCTGGCTAAGACCGAGGGTGCCACAGCGCGCTTGAATGATTTTATCCTGTATAATCTCATTTTCCTGGTCCTGTTGATGATTTTGCGCTATCTCTTGCCCAGCGACTTCACACCAGTACTCTTCCTCATGGCTTACTTGCCGTGGATGGCCTATCGCGGCACAGCCCACTTGTTTGTTAAGAAGAGCAAGGTCAACAAATTTGTCGTCATCTCGTCGGCTTTGCTATTGGGACTGCCCATCCTATTGAAGGCCATCCTGGGCCTATTCATCATATAAATGATATTTGGCTAGAAACTAGAAACCTAGGGACTAGAAACTAACAACAAAAAACTGAAAAAATGGCATCCAACAATAATCACAATAATTCGACAATCAACATCAAGAACCGCAAGGCGACCTTCGACTACGAGATCATTGAGACCTTTACCACGGGTATTGTCCTCACTGGCACCGAGATCAAGTCTATACGCCAGGGCAAGTGCGGCTTGACCGATACCTATTGCATGGTCATCAATGGTGAAATTTGGGTCAAGAACATGTACATCGCCGAGTACAGTTATGGCTCTTACAACAACCACACGACCCATCGTGACCGCAAGTTGTTGTTAAACCGCAAGGAGATTCGCCGCATTGCGCGCGACACCATGCAACCAGGTTTCTCGATTGTCCCCCTTCGGCTTTTCATCAACGAGCGGGGGCTGGCCAAGCTTGTCATCGCAATAGCACGCGGTAAACGCCAGTTTGACAAGCGCCAGTCCATCAAGGAGCGCGAGGACAAGCGAGCCATCGACCGCATGTTCAAGAAGTAACCCACTAACACGACACATCGACTACTTATTGTTTTACCTCAATAGAATAACAAAAGGCGACCTGAAATTGGGTCGCCTTTTGTTATTAAGTAAGTAGTATGCTTATCCCAGGAAGCCGAGCAGGACACCTGCTGCAACTGCCGAGCCAATCACGCCGGCCACATTGGGACCCATGGCGTGCATGAGCA
>CAMVAP010000052.1 GCA_947165485.1 uncultured Prevotellaceae bacterium | reverse complement strand
TTTAGGTTTTAGGTTTTAGGCTTTAGGCTTTAGGCTTTAGGCTTTAGGTTTTAGGCTTTAGGTTTTAGGCTTTAGGTTTTAGGTTTTAGGCTTTAGGTTTTAGGTTTTAGGGGTTAGGTATTTGCGGATGCCAACTAACAACTAACAACTAACAACTCCCAACTATACATCTTTTCACGGTTGAATAGAAAAATGTAAAATAATTGATGAAATTTTTGTCATTTTGAAGAAAAATTATCAAATTTGCGGCACAATTACTGATGAATCGTTCTCAATTATAGTCAATCTGGAATCTGTCATGTAGTGTGAAAAGTGATGACGATTTGCACGATAGAAGTGTTGATGGTGGCTTAATGAGGTGAAAAACGATATAATAAGATCAAGAATGTGAAAATAACAAAGAATTGTATAGGAATATTACTTTTATTGTTTACCCTATTGAGTTCTTGCTCCAGCAGTGGTGAGAAGAAATATCGCATTGGGGTATCACAATGCTCTGATGACATCTGGCGTGACAAGCAGAACTCTGAGTTGAAAATCGGTGCCTATTTCCATGACAAGGTGGAGTTGAGATTTGCTGCGGCATTTGATAGCGACGAGCGTCAGATTCAGCAGATCGATAGCCTGGTCAAGACGGGCATCGACCTGTTGATTGTCGCCCCCAACCAGGTATCTACCATATCCCCGGCTATCGATCGGGCCTATGACAAGGGCATCCCGGTAATCGTGTTTGAGCGCAAGACCAACACCAAGAAATACACTGCCTATATGGGTGCCGACAACTTTGAGATGGGGCATCTCATGGGTGAGTATGTGGCTTCGCGACTGAATGGGCGGGGCAAAATCATCGAGGTGATGGGGTTGAAAGGGTCCTCGCCTGCCATTGAGAGACACAATGGTTTCAGGGAAGCGATTGCCGCTCACCCTGGCATCCAGGTGATAGCAACGCTGCAAGGTGACTGGACCGAACCCACAGCGACCAGCACAGTCAAGCATTGGCTCGACGTGAACAAGGGTACCCATGTCGATCTCGTGTTTGGCATGAACGACCGCACGGCGATGGGTGCCCGCAAGGCCTTTATTCAGGCCGGAGCGGCGTTACCTCTCTTTTGCGGCATCGATGGCCTGCCTGGCGAGAATGGCGGCATCATGCAGGTGAGGGATTCGCTGCTGGATGCATCTTACATGTATCCCACCCATGGTGACAAACTCATCCAGCTGGCGGTAGATATACTGGAGGGAAGGCCCTACCAGAAAGAGACCAAACTCATGTCGGCGCTTGTCACCCGTGACAATGCCAACGTCCTGCTCATGGAGAGCGAGGAGGTGATGCGACAGTCGCAATACATCGAGAAACTGCACCTCACGGCACGAGGGTATGTCAAGCAGCTTGCCAACCAGCGCACCCTCACTTTACTGGCTCTTGCCACAGTTGTGCTGTTGCTGCTCTTGCTGCTGGGTATCTACATGTACTACTTGCAGAAGGCGCGCATCGATGACGAGCGCACCCAGATGGAACGCGATCAACTCGATTTCTATACCCAGGTGAGCCACGAGCTGCGCACACCTCTCACCCTCATTGAGGGACCGCTGACCCAGCTGGCCGAGACATCCGACATCAAGAATGCTACCGCTGGAGCCAGAGAACTTCTGGCCATCGTGCGGCGCAATACCCACCAGCTCACCCAGTTGATCAACAAGATGCTGGATGCCCAAGTGGGAACTCCCAGGGATGGCATGACCAGCCAGCAGATCGACGCCATCACAGCCATGCAGCTGGATCCGGTGACTCAACCCCAGGAGGTAGCCGAGTGTGACGAAGAGGCTCCCACCATCTTGATTGTGGATGACAATGCCGACATCCGTGCTTATCTGCGATCGGTATTGCAAGGCCGTTACCGCCTGCTAGAGGCCGAGGACGGCAGCCGGGGACTGGAGCTGGCACGAGAGCAGGTGCCCGACCTCATCGTGTCGGACGTGATGATGCCTGTGATGAATGGTCTGGAATTTTGCCAGAAGGTAAAGAACGATGTCATTTCGAGCCATATCCCCGTTATCCTGCTCACGGCAAGGGCATTGAACCAGCATCAGATTGAGGGCTACCAGAGCGGTGCCGATGCTTATATCACCAAACCCTTCTCCCACGAGTTGCTGCTGGTGCGCATCGATAACCTGTTGCACAGCCGTCATCAGCTCAAGGACCTGTGGAGTGCCCGTCCTGCCCAAGTCCATCCGGAGCCTCAAGTGGCTACCACAGTCGGTAGTGAAGAACTTCACATCGAGGATGCCTTCATCTCAAGGTTTAAGAAGGTGGTAGAAGAATACATGGGTGACAGCAATGTGAGTGTGGAGGAACTGGCTGCCAAGATGGGGCTGAGTCGCGTGCAGTTATATCGCAAGGTGAAAGCCTTGACGGGAAACACTCCTGTGGACCTGTTGCGCAAGGCTCGATTGTCAAGGGCCAAACAATTACTCACGACCACCGGTCAATCGGTGAGTGAGATCGCCTATCAAGTGGGCTTTGCTTCACCGTCCTATTTCACCAAGTGCTACAAGGATGAATATGGGGTAGTGCCTGGTGATGACCGCAAGTGATTTTCTTTTCTCAGTTTTTAGTTTTTAGTTTCTAGTTTCTAGTTTCTAGTCTCTAGTTTCTGGTCGCTAGTTTCTAGTCCCTAGTTTCTAGTCGCTGGTTGCTAGTTTCTGGTCGCTAGTTTGTATCCTCAAAGCCTAAAATCTAAAGCCAGAAAACTGACAAAAATCGTTCATTGGATAGTAGAAATGTTGCATTGTATCAAATTTGTGAGTGGATGAACGTATAGTGATAGCCTCCATGTTATCAACTGATTAACTTTGCCAGAAAAACCAAATTATTTAATAATGTATTAACCAAAACCATTAAAACAATGAACGAACTGAAAAGATTTCTACTCAGCTTCATGCTCATGTTTGTGTGTACATCATTCTTGTATGCACAGACCGAAATCACAGGCACCGTCTTTGACGAGACAGGAGAGACTGTCATCGGTGCTTCGGTGGTTGAGAAAGGTACCAGCAATGGTACAGTGACCGACTTTGACGGCAATTTCACCATCAAGGTTAATCCAGGAGCCATGCTCGTGATCTCCTATATCGGTTACGAGAAAATGGAAGTGGCCGCCGAGCCCGGCATGACCGTTACCCTCAAGGACAATGCCGTTGAGCTCAAGGAACTCGTCGTTACCGGTTATCAGGTACAACGCAAGGCCGACTTGACGGGTGCAGTCGCCGTGATGGACATGAAAGGCCCCATCAGCGACAGCGACCCCAACATGCTCAACTCGATGCAGGGTAAACTCTCGGGTGTGGACATCGTCACCGATGCCGCTCCTGGTGGTGGCAGCTCAACCATCCGTGTGCGTGGTATGAGCACCGTCAACGCTTGTGACCCCTTGTATGTCATCGATGGTGTGGCAACCAACGAGAATCTGAACTCCCTCAACTCGGCTGACATCGAGTCTATCCAGGTGTTGAAGGATGCCTCTTCGGCTTCTATCTACGGTAGCCGTGCTGCCAATGGTGTCATCATCATTACCACCAAGAAGGGCAAGAATGGTCGCATGGCCATCAACGTGAACTATAACGCTGCCCTGCAGACTGTGGTCAAGAAGTTTGACATGCTGAGCGCAGAACAGTGGGGTCAAGCCTACTGGCAAGCTGCCAAGAACGACGGCATCGCACCAACGGCTGCGGCTGCCCTGTATGGCACAGGCACCACTCCCCAACTGGTGAGCTCGGTGAACGGCATCGCTACTGCCGATACCGACTGGCAGAAGGCCGTTTACAGCAGCGCCTGGACCCACAACCTCTCGGCCAGCATCAGCAATGCCAGCGACAAGGGCTCATACCTGTTCTCGGGCAACTATATCAACCAGAACGGTCTGATGGACCGCACCTTCTACAAGCGCTTGAGTGCCCGTGTGAACTCGACTTACAATTTCAATCAATATGTGCGCGTGGGTGAGAACCTGATGATCGCCAAGTGGGACAACCGCGGTGCCGATACCAACGGCGACCGTGGCATCCCTTACAGCGCTATGCGTCAGCACCCTGCTATCCCTATCTACTCGGCTGATGGCGTGTTTGCCGATCCCGTTGCCATGCTGGGCAGTGATATCGACAACCCGGTGCAGACCCTCTACAATGCCCGTGACAACCAGAACTCATCGTGGCGCATCTTTGGTAACGCCTATGTGGACATCATGCCCATCAAGGGGCTGACCCTGAAGAGCAACATCGGTATCGAGCATGTTCAGTTCCTGAACAAGACGCTCACCCGCAACGTGCGCCCCAGCGACATCTCGGCCAACCGTGCCGTGGCTCGTGGCTACGGACAGGGCGACACCTGGACGTGGACCAACACTGCCAACTACCTGCTCGACATCAATGGCGTGCACCACTTCAACTTCCTGGCAGGTACCGAGGCCATCAAGTATGTGTTTGAGGACCTGGCAGCCACTCGCAAGGATTATGCCTTTGAGGACGTGGATTACATGCAGATCGGTGCCGGTTCGGGCACGATGACCAATGGCGGTGGCAAGCAGGAGTGGGCTCTGTTCTCGCTCTTTGCCAAGGTGGACTACAACTATGCCGACCGCTACCTGTTCTCGGCAACGCTGCGCCGTGACCAGACTTCGCGCCTGTCGAGCAAGCACAACTCAGGCATCTTCCCGGCTTTCTCGGCTGCATGGCGCATCTCGGAGGAGAAATTCTGGGTGAAGAACCCCGTTATCGGCAATGTGAAAATCCGTGCCGCTTGGGGTCAGAATGGTAACTCAGCTATCTCCAACAACTATGCCGCCTATTCGACCTACGTCTATGACATGGGTAATGGCGCTTATGACCTGAACGGAACCAATAGCGGTGTTGTGAGCGGTATCAAGGTGCTCACCACCGGTAATCCCGACCTCAAGTGGGAGACCACGACACAGACCAACATCGGTATCGACGCCTACCTGTTCAATAATCAGATTAGCCTCTCGGCTGACTATTACTGGAAGGACACCAAGGACATGATCACCATTCCTCCCGTACTCTCGGTTGCTGGTGAGAACGCTGCCAAGTTTGTCAACACCGGTGAGATGAAGAACCATGGTTTTGAGTTGAACCTGGGGTATCACTCGCCCATGTATGGTGACTTCTCATGGGATGCCAGCTACAACTTCTCGATGTACCGCAACAAGCTGGTGAAGTATAACGACAAGGTGAGCATCATCGGTGGCGACTTCCGTCTCATCGAGGGCCAGCCCATGGGCGTTTACTATGGATATGTGGCCGACGGCATCTTCCAGAACGCCGATCAGGTGAGCAACCATGCCATCCAGGAGGGTAAAGGCATTGGCCGAATGATCTACCGTGACATCAATGGCGACGGCACGGTGGACGATGGCGACCGCTGCATCATCGGTGATCCCAACCCCGACTTTGCTATGGGTCTGAATTTGGGCCTGTACTACAAGAATTGGTCTCTCGCGACCTTCTTTGCCGGTGAGTTTGGATTTGACATCTATAATGGTACGCGCAAGCAGCTCGAGTTCATGACCTATGGCAACCTGTACACCAACCGTGGCAAGGATGTCCTGGGCGCTTGGACTCCCGAGAACACGGGCGCTTCGATTCCCGCCCTGACCACCATCGATGACAACAATGAGATGCGCATGTCCACCTACTTTGTTGAGGATGGTTCCTACTTCAAGTGCAAGTACATCAAGTTGGGTTACCGCTTTGACCAGCACTGGTTGCAGACCCTGGGCTTGACGGCGCTCAACGTGTATGGCCAGGTGGAGAATGTGTTCACCATGACCAAGTATAAAGGTCTTGACCCCGAGGTGCCCCTGGGCGTGTATGGTGCTCGCATCGACAACGGCCCCTATCCCCGTGCAAGAACATTCTCGTTGGGACTGAACCTGTCATTCTAAGGACAGTTAATAGAAAACTAGAAACTAGGGACTAGAAACTAGAAACTAGAAACTAGGGACTAGAAACTAAAAACTAAATAATTCAAACGACAATGAAAACGACAATATATCAACTGATTTTTGCAGTTTGCATCATGGGCGGTCTCGCCTCTTGTGATGATATGCTCGATACCGTTCCCCAGGGACAGTTCACCAGCGAGCAGATTGACGATACCTCGGTAGAGGGTCTTGTGGCTTCGGCCTATGCTGGACTGGAGGCTCATTTCTATGGCAATAACGAGGCATTTGCCGGCCCGTCAACCAACTGGATCTTTGACGTGCGCAGCGATGATGCCTATAAGGGCGGTGGCGGCACTGGCATGGAGGAGAACATCCACCTGCTGGAGGTCTCTGAAATCAACTCCGATAATGTTTCCTGCTTGAACAAGTGGCAGAACAACTACTACGCCATCTCGCGTGTGCACAACGCAATGAACGCTCTTGCCGCAGCCACCTCGGTCAGCAATGCCGACCAGCTGATGGGCGAATTGAAGACCCTGCGCGCATGGTACTACTTTGACCTCATCCGCATCTTCAACCGCATCCCTTATTTCACCGAGAGCGATGACGTGAACACCAAGACCAACGACGAGTTCTCCCGCGATGAGATTTTCTCGTTTATCAAGCGTGATCTGGCCGAGGCCATCGAGGTGCTTCCCGCTGCCAAGAGCCCCGCAGGCCGCATCACCCGCACAACGGCACAGGCCATCATGGCCAAGGTGTGCGCCTTCACCAGCGATTGGGAGGGGGTCAAGACCTATGCCGATGCCGTGATTTCCAGCGGTCAATATAGCCTGTACAACAACTTTGGCGACCTGTCCAAGATTGCCTTTAATAATGGTAGTGAGAGCGTCTTTGCCTTGCAGTGCTCTACGGCCAATGACAATGCCCACATCAACTGGTCCAACTTGCTGAACTGTACCTACAGCGACGGCAACCTGTATGGCACGGGTGATGACTTCTTCTATGGCTCACAGAATCTGGTGAATGCCTTCCGCACTGACCCCAACAATGGCCTGCCTTATCTGGATGGCAGTTTCAATGATGTGAACGTGACCGAGAACTACGACGGATGCCTTGACCCGCGCGTCGATTTCACCGTGGGCCGCATTGGTTATCCCTGGCGTGGTCATCTCTACACTGCTGGCTGGTGCCGTGCCATCGATGTCTATGGTGAGTTCTCCAACAAGAAGGCTTGGCCCGCTCCCGAGGAGGCCCTGGCATCGTGGCCCTGGGGTTGCAGTTCGCTGAACTTTATGTTCATCCGTTATGCCGACATCCTGCTGCTCAAGGCCGAGGCACTCATTGAGCTGGCCTCTGGCACCAACGCTGCTACCGACGAGACGCTGGTCGAGGCCCGTGCTCTGGTAAACCAGGTGCGTCAACGTGCTTCTAACAGCATCGACGGCAGCTATTCGCCCCAAGATCTGGATCCGTCCAAGGCCGACTACTATGTAGGTCTCTATCCCACCGACTGGGACGGTAATCTGTACTGGACCAAGGAGCGTGCCCGCCTGGCTGTACGCTTTGAGCGCCGTCTGGAGCTCGCCCTGGAGGGCAACCGTTGGTTTGATCTCGTGCGCTGGGGCAATGACTACCTCATCAACACGATGAACACCTATATGACTAAGGAGAGCGCCCTGCGCACCTATTATAGTGGCCGTTCGGTAAGCGCTAATGAGATTTTCCTGCCTGTGCCTCTGGCCGAGATTGATAATTCCAATGGACTTTACAAACAATACTAATCATCAAGACAATTCACTATGAAAAAGATATATTTTGGCCTAATTGCCATTTTGACGCTTTTCACTGCGTGTTCCGACGTTGATCTGGAACCGATGAACTCCAGCGAGGCTGTGACCAACCTGCGTGCCGAGTACACCCCCGGCAGCCGACAGGTGACCCTCAAGTGGGACAATCCCACCATGCCTGGACAGGTGGGTGTCCAGATCATTAAGGACGACATTGATGTCATGAACCTGGATGAGGTGGTGGATAGCTACTTCATCAAGAAGGCTCCTGCCAATGTGGATGTTTCCTATACCGTCAAGGCTCGCTACAACGATGGCCGTGTGTCACAGGGACAGACCGTGCGCCTGCACATCGACTACGAGGCCAAGAAGGGGGCCAACGTCGTGGCCATGCTGGTACCCGAGGATTATGAAACATCGGCTGACGAGCGCGATGCCGTGGCTTGGTTCCAGAACAATTATGTGAAGACCGGCAAGGGCGTGCTGCTCACTCCCGCGACCATCGACGACCTCGACATCGAGAGCCAGTCGGCCTGCTGGGTAATGTGTGACCGCATCGGCATCGACCGCGGCTGGCAGAACCTGCCTGGCAACCTGGCATCAAGCGCTACCATCGAGGCCCTGAAGGCTTTCACCGCCGACGGCGGTAACCTGTTCCTCACCAACCACGCCACTCAACTTACCGTGGCTGTGGGCCGCATTGCCGAGGCCTATGCTCCCGGCATCTATGGCAACGGCGAGGGTGGCCAGAACGGCGACATCTGGGGCTCGCAGCCCATCATCGGCAATGCCGAGGGCCAGATCTACGACCACAGTGGTCACGACATCTATCGCGGCATGAAGTTTGTCAGTGGTCTGTATGAGCGCTCGATCTACACCTTTATCGGCTCTGGTGTGAAGGGCGACCACAACTGCATGTGGGACCTCAATGCCTACGGCCTCGCTCCCAGCCCCAACGTGGTGAAGGCATGGGAAGACCTGACCAACTCGCACGTGCTGGGTACCTGGAACCATGTGGTGGACTACTGCTGTGCCGGTATCATCGACTTTGATCCCACTTCAACCTTTGCTGGACGCATCCTGGCCGTTGGTCTGGCTGCCTATGAGTGGAACATCGGCGGTAGCAACTCCTGCCAGGACCAGCTCGAGAAATTCACGGCTAACTGCTTGGCCTATGTGGGCACTCCTGCCGAGAGCAAGGTGGCTATGCTCGTCCCCAATGACTATACCAACAGTGAGGATGAGAAGAGCGCCGTCGAGTGGTTCAAGGCCAACTATGTCAACGCTGGCAAGGGCGTGCTGCTCACACCTGCCACTATCGACGAACTGGATATCGAGAACAATCCCATGTGCTGGGTGATGTGTGACCGCATCGGCATCGACCGCGGCTGGCAGAACCTGCCCGGTGACCTGGCTTCCAGCGCAACCATCGAGGCACTGAAGGCCTATGCTGCCGACGGTGGTAACCTCTTCCTGACCAACCATGCCACCCAGCTCACCGTGGCCGTGGGCCGTATCGCCGAGGCTTATGCTCCTGGCATCTACGGCAACGGCGAGGGTGGCCAGAACGGCGACATCTGGGGCTCGCAGCCCATCATCGGCAATGCCGAGGGTCAGATTTATGACCACAGTGGCCATGACATCTACTGGGGCATGGACTTCGTGAGCGGCCTGTATGAGCGCTCGATCTACACCTTTATCGGTGCTGGTGTGAAGGGCGACCACAACTGCATGTGGGACCTCAACGCCTATGGCCTCGCTCCCAATCCCAATGTGGTGAAAGCATGGGAGGACCTGACCAACTCGACCGTGCTGGGCACCTGGAACCACGTGGTGGACTACTGCTGTGCCGGCATCATCGACTTTGCTCCCACCACGGCTTACAACGGTCGCATACTGGCCGTTGGTCTGGCTGCCTACGAGTGGAACATCGGCGGTAGCAACTCTTGTCAGTCTCAACTCGAGAAGTTCACTGGTAACTGCATCAGTTACTTGAAATAAACTGAATGATGAAACTGAAACACATCCTGATGACCGCATTGGTGTCTGCCTTACCGGCAGGCATCAATGCCCAGCAGGTGGTGGCACATTATCCCATGTCGCTCACCGCTGGCGACAAGATTGAAGAGACGGTAAGTCACAACCAGTATGCGGTCACCTCTCATCTTCCCGCATGCACCGTCGCGGGCATCAATGGTGACGCCCTGCGCTTTGACGGCTATTCCAATTATGTGAAAGCTGGTATTCCCGTTGGCACCTTCAGTACCCAGGCCTTGACCATCAATGTCGTGCTGGCTGCCGAATCCTATCCCATGATGCAGGTGGATGTGGCCGAGACGACACCCACGTTTGCCACAATATATGGTAACTTGGTTGATAAAAAAGGTTTTGCACTTGAATTGTCATCACAGGGTGACTTGCGTTTCCGTTTTGGCTCGGCCTATGCCAATGGCTACTTGTTCACCGTCAATGGGGGACAAAAATTGCCGCGTGGCAAGTGGAGTGTGGTGACGGTTGTGCTTGACAAGACCAGCAATGTCGCTACCATGTACTTGAATGGTGTGTCTATCGGCACTGGCCGCATGAGCCGTGCCGAGGTGGTTCACAGCACATCCGATTTCTACATCGGCAAGGATGCCACCGACGTGAAGGCTGGCCCCTTCCTGATCAACACCTTCGTCGGCTTGATTGACGACATTACCGTCTATAACGGTGCCATGACTGCCGACCAAGTGGCCGCACTGGTGCCCGCCAATCCTGGTTTGCCCGATTTCAACTATCCTGCATCACGTTATGCCTCAAGCCTGTGGCGCCCTCAATTCCATGGCATGCCATCGGGCGGATGGACCAATGAGACCCATGGCATGACCTACAGCGATGGCAAGTTCCATGTCTTCTTCCAGAAGAATGCGGGTGGACCCTACATGTCGCGTCTGCACTGGGGACACATTGTGTCTGAGAACCTCTACCAGTGGACCGAGGTGCCCATAGCTATCGCTCCTGGCGAGAGCTATGACATCAAGGGCTGCTGGAGTGGCTGTGTGTATGATAATAATGGCACTCCCACCATCCTCTATACCGCTGTGGACAATGCCCGTGCCGTGATCGCACAGGCCCATCCCGTTGATGCTACGCTCATCGACTGGAGCAAGCAGGGCATCGTCATCAATGGACGACCCGCTGGCTTGTCCGACGACTTCCGCGACCCATACCATTTCACGGTGAATGGACAGGAGTACATCATCGTGGGCACTAGCAAGAATGGGGTAGGGGCTTGCACGCTTCACAAACTGCAAAACGGTACTTGGACCAACGATGGCACCATCTTCTTCCAGGGCGGCAATGCCAATCAGCATGGCACCTTCTGGGAAATGCCTAATGTGACCGACATGGGTGGCGGTAAGTGGTTGTTCACTTGCACGCCGCTTGGGACTGGTTCTGGTGTGCGCACCCTGTGTTGGGTGGGTTCCATCGGCTCCGATGGCAAGTTTATCCCCGATGCGGCTGGCGTGCAGTACCTGGAGATGGGCGGCATCAGCCGTGATGGATACGGATTGCTATCGCCCACCATCTATCAGCACGAGGGTAAGACCTTGATGCTGGGTATCGTGCCCGACAAACTGCCCACCCACGTCAACTACGACATGGGATGGGCGCACAACTACTCGTTGCCGCGCGAAATCAGCCTCGATGCCAATGGCAGCTTGGTGCAGAAACCCTATAGCGGATTAACGGGAATGCGTACATCCACTACCGTTTCCCGCAACCTTGACCTCAATGGCACGCTGTCGCTGTCACCCGTGAGTGGACGCCAGATTGAATTGTTGGGCGAGTTTACCGTGAGTGGCGGAACGATGGGCTTCAATTTCTTGAAGTCGGGTAGTAACCAGGTGTCTCTGACCTATGATGCTACCAGTGGCACGCTCACCCTCGACATGACGACCTTGACGAGGACGATCAATGACGGTGGCTCTTATGGTGGCATCTATACCGTGGCCTTGCCCAAGCGTGTGGCTACTGGCGAGACGTTGAAACTCCACGTTTATCTGGACGGCTCCATCGCCGACATCTTTGTAAACGACACTTGGGCCTACTCGGTGCGCATCTTCCCCAATGATGCCACTCAGGTCGAGGCCGAGGCCTTTGCCTCTGTTGCAACACCCGCTCGCATCAAGGCTTGGACGCTGGACCCTAACATGACTCCCGTCACGGTGGGAGACGTGAATGGCGATAGTGAAGTGAATATTGCCGACATTAATGCGATTATCGACATTATCCTCGCTGGCGACTCGATCAAGAGTGCCGACGTCAACGGTGATGGCGAGGTGAATATTGCTGATATTAATGCGGTTATTGATATTATCCTCAGTTAATCAACTGAAAACTAAAAAACTAACAACTAACAACTAACAACTAAAAACTAAAAACATGCTAGTTGCAGATACTCTGGTTGTTATTGGCCTCGCTACTGCTTCGCTGGGTACTATCCAGGAAACTGGTGGCGTGCAGGAGCGCACCTACTGGTTGCGCAACGATGGCCAGGAGACGGTGATGTTGCAGCAGGGATACACTTCCTGTGAATGCACAACCATCGAGTTTGACCGCTATGCCCAGGTACAGCCTGGCGATTCAACACTTGTCACGTTGAGGTTCAATCCGCAAGGCCGTGGAGGAGAATTCAATGTGACGGGGACAGTTGTCTATGGCACTGATCGCAAGCGCGTCAAACTGGCGATGACAGGAAACAGCATCTTGAGCGAGGAAACGCTCATGAGGCGCTATCCCATCGCAGTGAGTGACAACCTGCGCCTCTCGACCGACCGTTTTGACCTAGGCATCATGCATCCAGGCGAAACCAAGGAAAGAAGTGTGGTCGTTCTCCATCGAGACGAGAATGACCGCACCGAAACCTTGTCCATCACCTATACGCCCGATGCCAAGGCACCCCGGGGCCTGCAACACATTCCCTACACAGTCACCACAACCGAGCAGGGAAAAGAACGCCAACTGACCATCACCCTCGACGTGATGATCAAGTGATGTCTATTTCACCGTAACAAGCTCGGGTGATGCTGCTGAGAATTGGTTATTGATTAACAGGAATGTTACATTGAAACTTATTTATAAGCCAATGAACTAGAATTGATAGTTACTCTTTTTTAGTTTGTTATCTTTGTCCAACTTGACAATAACTCAACTTAATTATATTAACCTAAACCAACTGAACAATGAACGTACTGAAAAGATTTCTACTCAGCCTCATGCTCATGTTGACGTGTACACTAGTGTATGCGCAAACAGAAATCACAGGCACCGTCGTTGACGAGACAGGAGAAACCGTCATCGGCGCTACTGTGATTGAGAAAGGTACCAACAATGGTACAGTGACCGACTTTGACGGCACTTTCACCATCAAGGTGAACAATGGAGCCACACTCGTTTTCTCCTATGTGGGCTTCCTCAATGTTGAAATGCCTGCCGCCGATGGTATGGTAGTTACCATGCGCGAGGATGCACTCGCCCTCAACGAGATTGTCGTGACGGGATATACCACGCAGCGCAAGGCCGACTTAACCGGTGCCGTGTCGGTGGTCAGTGTGACGGATCTGGTAAAGCAGAACGAGAACAACCCCATCAAGGCTATGCAGGGCCGTGTACCTGGTATGAACATCTCGGCTGACGGTAACCCCTCGGGTGCTGCTACTGTCCGCATTCGTGGTACAGGTACCCTCAATAACAATGACCCGCTCTACATTATCGACGGTGTGCCTACCAAGGCTGGTATGCACGAGCTTAACGGCAACGACATCGAGAGCATCCAGGTGTTGAAGGATGCCGCTTCGGCTTCTATCTACGGTAGCCGTGCTGCCAACGGTGTCATCATCATCACCACCAAGGGCGGTAAGGATGGCAAAGTGAAGATCGACTTCGACGCCAGCCTGTCGGTTCAGACCTATGCCCACAAGATGAAAGTGCTCAACGCTAAGGAGTTTGGCCAAACGATGTGGCAGGGCTATGTCAACGATGGCCTGAATCCCAACATGAACGGTCTGGGATATCATTACGACTGGAGTTATGATGCACAGGGTGTCCCCGTGCTCAATGCCATCACCATGAACAAGTATCTGGATCCTGCCGGTATCACTCCCGCAGCCGACACCGACTGGTTCAAGGAAACCACCCGCACGGGCTTTGTTCAGCAGTACAACGTCTCGCTGAGCCAGGGTACCGAGAATGGTACTTCCTTCTTCTCTCTGGGCTATTATAAGAACAATGGTATCATCAAGCATTCCGACTTCCAGCGTTTTTCGGCCCGTATGAACTCGACCTACAAGTTGCTCAACATCGGCGAGCGCAAGATTGTGACCGTGGGCGAGCATTTCACTGTAAACCGCACCAACGAGTTGCAGGCTCCTGGCGGCTTCCTGGAGAATGTGCTGCAATTCAACCCCTCGCTGCCTGTTTACACGACGACGGGCGAGTATGCCGGACCCGTGGGTGGTTATCCCGACCGCGAGAACCCCGTGGCACGTCTTGACCGCAACAGCGACAATCGCTATACCTACTGGCGCATGTTTGGTGATGCGTTTATCAATATCAACCCCATCGCCGATCTCAACATCAAGTCAACATTTGGTCTTGACTATTCTCAGAAACAGCAACGCATTTTCACCTATCCTGTTACCGAGGGTACCGTGGCCAATCCTACCAATGCCGTGGAGCCTAAGCAGGAACACTGGACCAAGTGGATGTGGAACGCTATCGCGACCTATAATCTGGAGCGCGGCAATCACCGTGGCGACGTCATGATCGGTACCGAGCTCAACCGGGAGGATGACTCATGGCTCAGCGTCAAGGCCTATGACTTTGCTGTCTTGAATCCTGACTACATGTGGCCCAACTCGGCAGTGGGTGAGGCTGAAGGCTATGGCTCTGGCGAGGGTTACACGCTGGTGTCTTTCTTCGGCAAACTCAATTATACCTATAACGACCGCTACATGGCCAGCTTGACAGTGCGCCGTGACGGTTCAAGCCGTTTCGGTCGCAACAACCGTTATGGCACCTTCCCCTCGGTGAGTGCCGGATGGCGCATCAGCGAGGAGTCGTTCATGAAGGGGCTGGACTGGCTCGATAACCTCAAGCTGCGTGCTTCATGGGGACAGACCGGTAACCAGGAGATTTCCAACATTGCCCGCTACACCATCTTCGAGAGCAACTATGGCGAGGCAGGTTTTGGTGGCCAGAGCTATGGCACCAGCTACGACATTGCCGGTACCAATGGCGGCCAGACGCTTCCCAGTGGTTTCAAGCGCAACCAGTTGGGTAACGATAACCTCAAGTGGGAAACCACGACCCAAACCAACGTCGGTTTTGACTTTGGTCTGCTGCGCAACGCCCTCTATGGTTCATTTGAGTGGTACTACAAGAAGACCACCGACATTCTGGTTTACATGCCCGGCATCGGTGTGATGGGTGAGGGTAGCAGCCAGTGGATCAATGCTGGTGAGATGACCAATAAGGGTATCGAGCTCAACGTGGGCTACCGTGGCAGTGTGGGCGATTTCCAGTATGATATCGCCGGCAATATCGGCACCTATCGCAACAAGGTGACCAAGCTCCCCGAGACCCTGGCAGCAGCCGGCACCTTCGGCGGTAATGGCGTCGAGAGCGTTGTGGGACATCCCATGGGCGCACAGGTAGGTTATGTATATGACGGTATCTTCAAGAGCCAGGACGAGATTGATAACCATGCAGCACAGAATGGTGCTGGCCTGGGTCGCATCCGCTGGAAAGACCTGAACGAGGATGGTGTCATCAACGAGAAGGACCAGAAGTGGATTTATTCACCCGTTCCCGATTTCACTTGGGGTCTTAACATCTATCTTGAATACAAGAATCTGGACTTCACCATGTTCTGGCAGGGTGCTCAGGGCGTTGACGTGATCAGCGACCTCAAGCGCGAGACCGACCTGTGGGCTGGTCTGAATATCACCAACCTGAACAAGGGCCGTCGTCTGCTCGACGCTTGGACTCCCAATAACCCCACTTCCAACATTCCTGCTGTCAGCACAATGGACAACAACAACGAGAAGCGCGTGAGCAGCTACTTTGTGGAGGATGGTTCCTATGCCAAGATGCGTAACATACAGCTCGGTTACAACTTTGGCAGCAGCGTGTGTGACAAGTTGCACATCTCGCGCCTGCGCATGTATGTGTCGGCACAGAATCTGTTGACCATCAAGAGCAAGTCATTCACTGGAGTGGATCCCGAGAATCCCAACTTCGGTTATCCTATCCCCCTCAATGTCACCTACGGTCTTAATGTTACATTCTAAAAACTCAGATCCACTATGAAAAAGATTTTTAATATATTGTGTCTCGGTCTTGTTTGCTGCAGTGCCACCGCAGTGCTTACCTCTTGTGAGGATTTCCTCGATGAGCACAAGCCACAAGCTACGCTCAGTGACGAGCAGGTAAAGTCGCCCGAGAATGCCGAGGCCATGGCCATTTCGGCCTATGCCATCTTCACCTCAGCCGAGGACATCAACTCATCATTCTCGATGTGGAACTTTGACGTCCGCAGTGATGATGCCTACAAGGGTGGTAACGGTACCAGCGATGGTGACGTATTCCATCAGCTTGAGGTCCAGCAGGGTGTGCTCACTACCAACTGGAACATTAACGACATGTGGGTAAGGTTGTACAACAGCCTGTCACGCGTGAACAGCGCCATTGCCCTGCTCAAGGAGACTGATGACAGTTATGCCATGAAGCAGCAGCGCCTGGCCGAGATGAAGTTCTTGCGTGCCTATGGCCATTTCTTGCTCAAGCGTCTGTACAAGAATATCCCCTTTGTCGTCAACGAGAATTTGACCTACGACGAGTACAACGAGTTGTCTAACACGCAGTACTCCAACGACGAGGGATGGCAACTCATCATCGACGACCTGATGGAGGCCTACAACACTTTGCCCGTTGTCCAGCAGGACAAGGGACGTCCCACACGTGCCGCCGCAGCCGCATTCCTGGCCAAGGTGTATCTCTACAAGGCTTATCGTCAAGATGATGCCAAGAGTAACCAGGTGACGAGCATTGATCAGGGCGACCTGGAGAAGGTCATCGAGTTTACCAATCCTGCCCTGTATGCCAACTATGGTCTGGAGGATGATATGCACAACAATTTCCGCCCCGAGGAGCAATACGAGAATGGCGTTGAGAGTATCTGGGCCATCCAGTATTCTCGCAACGACGGTTCTACCTATGGCAACCTCAACTGGAGCTACGGCTTGATTCCACCCAACATCCCTGGTGCCACCGATGGCGGTTGTGACTTCTACAAGCCCTCGCAGAACCTGGTGAATGCCTATCGCACGGGATCCGACGGCCTGCCCTTGCTTGACAACTTCAACGAGAAGGACTATGACATGAGTGCCGACAATGCCGACCCCCGCCTGTTCCTCACCGTGGGTATGCCGGGATTGCCCTACATGTTTAACCGCAACTACATGATGGAGGAGACAAGCATCTGGAGCCGCAGCAATGGCCTGTATGGCTACTATGTGTCTCTCAAGCAGAATGTTGACCCTGCGCTCATCGGCAGTTACCTCATCAAGGGCTCCTATTGGGCCACCTCGATGAACCGCATCGTCTTCCGCTATGCCGACGTGCTGTTGATGCGTGCCGAAGCATGCGCACAATTGGGTCAGGTGGACCAGGCCATCAGCCTCGTGAACCAGCTGCGCTCGCGTGCAGCCTCCAGCACCCAGATGATTTCCGGCTATCCTAATGCCTATGGTGTGAAGATGTATATCAGCAACTACCGTGGCAGCTATTCCAAGGACCAGGCTGTGAAGATTGTCAAGATGGAACGCCGTCTGGAAATGGGTATGGAGTGTGAACGCTTCTTCGACCTCGTGCGCTGGGGCGATGCCGCCACTGTGCTCAACAAGTACTATTCCGAGGAGATTGACCACTGTGCCATCTATAGCGCAGCTCATTTCACTGCCAACAAGGACGAGTATCTGCCCATACCGTTTAGCCAGATCTCGGCTTCCAATGGCCATTACACACAGAACATTGGCAACTGGTAATCGCAGTAACTTAGTATAATTCCGATGAAATAAATAACAATGATTATGAAAGCTAAGATATTATATATATTCTGTGCATGTCTTGCATGCTGCGCACTCGCTCCTGTGCTCAGCTCTTGCTCCGATGACAACATCAGTGACCTGGAGCTGGCTGGCAACTGCATGATTGATCAGCTCACCCTTGACAACTTTGAGGGAATCATCGACCTGCCTTCTCGCTCCATCCTTGTTCGTCTGCCCGAGGTATATGAAACTTCGGCCATGACCATCACGTCATTGAAAATGTCGGATGGTGCCGTGTGCAACGTGCGTCAGGGCGAAACCATCAACATGGACGCCGCCAAGGTGTTGCATGTCAAGAACGGTGACGTCTTCATGGACTGGACTTTGTCGGTTCTCCACGATGAGGCTCGTATCACCTCGTTTGTCATCAACGACATCTACACGGGTAGCATCGACCAGGAGACCAAGTCGATTGTTGTCTATATTCCTGCAACGCTCGACATCACTAGCCTGGTGCCGACGATTACTTACAGCCAGAATGCAACGATTACCCCGTCGTCGGGCGTGGCTCAAGACTTCTCTCAGCCTGTTACCTACACGGTGAAGAATAATTCTGCCGAGAGCGTCTATACCGTCAAGGTCATCGCCATCAGCAAGCCCAAGGCTCTGTTCCTGGGTTCTGCTCCCACGATGAGCGAACTCGACCCCGAAGCTCAGACTGCTTGCCAGTGGATGCTGGGCAATGTTGAGAGTTCGCTGTATGCCTCGTTTGCCGACCTGCGTGCCGGCACGCTCGATCTGTCAGAGTGCAAACTCATCTGGTGGCACTGGCACGTGGATGGTGGCGTGGATGGTCACGACAACTTTGTTGCCAAAGCTACCGATGCAATGAACACCTTGAATGAGCTACGTCAGTTCTACGAGAATGGCGGAGCGTTGCTGCTCACCCGATATGCCGTTAACCTGCCGTCATTCATCGGCACCACCGGCGACGATGAGTGGACGACGCCCAACAACTGCTGGGGTCAGGACGAGGCCTACGCCGAACTGTGCGGTGGCCCGTGGACGTTCCGCATCTTTGACGGTCAGAATAACCATGCCATCTATCAGGGACTCGTGGCTGGTGACAATCCCAACGAGGTTTATTGCACCGATGCCGGGTACCACATCACCAACTCCACTGCCCAGTACCACATCGGTACCGACTGGGGTGGATATGATAATTATGATGTGTGGACCGCCCGCACTGGTGGTAAGGTCCTCGGCGTGGGTGGCGACGGTGCTATCGTGCTCTGGGAGTATCCCGCTCGTGACGGCAAGGGTGGCATCATCTGCA
>CAMVAP010000051.1 GCA_947165485.1 uncultured Prevotellaceae bacterium | reverse complement strand
ATCTGCACCTGGGGCGTACCGACTCAGCCCGCTACTACCTGGACCACGCTCCAGCGATGACCACCGCTGCCGACAGCATCATGCACTACCAGCTGCTGGCCGACATGGCCCGTCACGATGGCAAGTTGGCCGAGGCCATCGACCACTTGACGATGGCCCACCACCTGGCCGACTCGGTGACCATGAGTAGCATGAACGACAAGCTGATGGAGGTGGAGAGGAAATATGACAACCAGAAGGCCGACCTCGAGAACGCCTTGCTTGGGTCGCGCCTCAAGGGTACCTTGCTGGCACTGGCATTGCTGGTGCTGGCGGCGGGTGCGCTGGCCTTCCTGGTGTGGCGCTACCGCAACCGCTTGAGAATCCAGCAGGCCGAATATGAGTTGATGAAGGCCGATCTGGACCAGTCCATGTCAAGCCTGCAACAGATGCAGGGAATGCTTGCCAGCCGGGAATCCAACAAGGAGCAATCCGATGAATTGAAAGCCATTGTCGATAGCCAGATGCAAGTCGTTCACCAATTGTTGCAGTGGTCCTACGAGTGCAACGAAACGACCTTTGCCAAGCGCTTCAACAAACTGATGACGATGCGCGGCCCCAATCAGGAGGGCGCATCCTATTGGGATAACCTGCAATCGATGGCCAATGAGCTGTATGACAACGTGCTGGTCAAGGCGCAAGAAGCGGCGGGCGGCACCCTGCGCGATGATGAGATCAACATGATTGCCCTGCATTGCCACGGCTTCTCAAGGACGGTCATCATGATGTGTATGCACTACACCAACCTGAGAACCGTCTCCAACAAGAGAACCCAGATCGCCCACAAACTCCACGCGAGCACCCTCGACGAGTTCTTGCAACCCTTCTTGAAGAGAAAGGCTGAAATGACTGATTAAATGGATATTGCGGAGGTGATGAGCAATGAATGAGGAGACATTACGCTTTGTGCAGGAACACCGCGAGGAGGACGTGAGGACGCTGGCATTGCAGGCACGGCGCGATGGCAACATCGACCTGCCGTGGGCACTTGACCAAATTCAAGGCTGGCAGACGGCACGTCGCAAGCTGCCGTCATGGGCGACGACCGATGGCATCGTCTATCCGCCTCACTTGTCGATGGAACAGTGTTCTAGCGAATTCACCGCTTTATATAAATGTGGCCTGCTGGACTCACTGCCTTCACAGTGTCATGAGACGCTGATAGACCTGACTGGTGGCTTCGGTGTCGATTTCTCCTATATGGCTCGTCAGGCCCGTCAGGCCGTCTATGTTGAACAGCAGCAACACTTGTGCGAGACGGTGCGTCACAACTTCTCATTACTGGGGCTTGACCACGCCACCATCATCCATGCTCATGCCGAAGATGTCCTGCGTGACCTGAACACCGATCCTGCCTCTACTGTGATTTATCTGGATCCGGCACGCCGCGACAACAACAAAGCCCGTACCTACGCCATCGCCGACTGTACTCCCAATGTGCTTGAACTATTGGATCTACTCTTCCTGGCGGCCAATCATATCCTCATCAAGCTCTCGCCCATGCTTGACTGGCACAAGGCGGTGAGCGATCTGGGGGGGCATGTGGCCCAAGTGCACATCGTGAGCACGGGAAATGAATGTAAGGAACTGCTCATCCTCCTCGATGCCCACCATGAGGGTGAGCCTGCCGTCCATTGCGTTAACGACGGTCAATCACTCATTTATGCGCCATCACAGGATGTGCGGCAGGCTCTGATAGCCGACGTCAACGATGCCGCCTACCTCTATGAACCCAATTCATCAATCATGAAGGCGGGCTGCTACGGCATTGTTACTGAGCGTTACCCCGTCAAGGCACTGGCCACCGATAGCCACCTGTTTGTGTCAAGTGAGGCTATCCCCGATTTTCCGGGGCGCAGCTTCGTCATCAAAACCGTCACCACGATGAACAAGAAGGAATTGAACCGAGCACTCGGCGGCTTCACGCGAGCCAACGTCGCCACCCGCAACTTCCCGATGACGGCCCAGCAACTGCGGCAACGCCTTCACCTCCAGGATGGTGGAGAACTCTATATCTTCGGCACCACCACGGCCAGCGGACAACGCCTCCTCTACCTGTGCAAGAAATTGCGGTAGTTGTCAGTATAAAAATCCATTCAGGGATAAAACCGCCGAACTGTCAACCCGCTTTAGGCAAACCATATAATTGTGTAAACCAACTTAGTTAATCGCTCTCAAATCTGTCAACCTTTTCTAGGGAAAGTCAGGGCAGACTTAATCATTTAACCTTTTTTGTTTTTATAGTGCCAAAAAGTGGCACCCTATGTCTCTACCTTTGCGGCGTGAAACAAAAAAAATAGGAGGAGAGACGATGAACAAGAACAACGATGATCGCAAGGTGAATTGGGGCGACAAGATCTGTGCCTCGCTGGAGTGCAACGGTCGCCGACTTGCCGCTGTAACGGGTATTGACTTCACGAGCCTGGAGGCTGTGAAGCGGGCATTGCTACAGATGGCGGGACGTTACACTGGTATGGCTGTGATGACGGTGCGCAATTGCACCCAGGGCTGGCGTGATGTAAGTGCCCTGGCCACCATGCGATGCCTGCCGGGTGCTTCACAACGTGTTACAGCACCGTCGGCACCTCATGTTGGTGCACAGTACCTCATTCCGTGGGCTTCTTAAAAAAATAATGTGAACTGAATTGGGCCTGTATTGAGTAAAAGTTTGTATATTTGTAATCTCAAAAAAATGATTGAATACGATGAAAGGAATCATTGGAGCAATAGCCGGCGATGTGATCGGGTCGGCCTATGAGTTTAACCCTACACGTGACCACAACTTCGAGTTGTTCACCCCTCAGAGCACTTTTACCGACGATACAGTGCTCACCATGGCCAATGCATTGTGGCTGCTGGAGGACGAGAACCACACCCCTGAGCGGCTGGTGGAGATCATGCAGGACTTGTGCCAGCGTTATCCCGACCGTGGATATGGTGGCCGTTTTGCAAACTGGATTGGCATGAAGAATCCGCAGCCTTACAATTCACTGGGCAACGGGTCGGCCATGCGTGTGAGCCCAGTGGGCTATTATGCACGTACCCTGGACGAGGCACTTGAACTGGCACAGGTGTCTGCCGCGGTCACCCATAATCATCCCGAGGGCATCAAGGGCGCTCAGGCGACAGCCGCTGCCATCTTCATGGCACGCCATGGTAAGTCTAAACAAGACATCCGCAATGCGATGAACGAGGGCTTTGGTTACGATTTGTCACGCACACTGGACGAGATTAGGCCCACTTTTACCTTCGACGAGACTTGCCCGCACACCGTCCCCGAGGCCATCACGTGCTTTATTGAGGGTAAGGACTATGAGGATGTGGTGAGGCTATCGGTGGCCCTGGCTGGTGATGCCGACACGATTGCCGCAATCGCTGGCGGTATATCGTCGGCCATCAATGAAGTGCCTAATGAGATTTCCCAACCGGTCATCGCCTTGCTGAGCGAAGAGTTTTGTACAACCCTGCTGCGGTTCAATGAACTCGTGGCACAACGAGAACAAGAAACGAAATGATGGACATGAACAACGGCATCCTCAAGGTGGTGAAAAGCCTGGCTGCCAAGAAATATCGTGACGATGAAGGCCTGTTTGTGGCCGAGGGTACCAAGTGCGTGCGTGACACGTGGCAACACTTCAATTGCCGCTGGTTGATCGCCAAGCGCTCGTGGTATGACCAGTGTGGAACTGCCGAGCACTATGACAAGATCGTGTTTGCCAACGGCCAGCAGATGGCGCGCATCTCGCAGTTTGACACTCCCAGCGATGTGATCGCCGTCTATGAGAAACCAGCCGATACGATCGATACCGCACGTGTGGCCCGAGGGCTGAATATCGTGCTGGACAATATTCAGGATCCAGGTAACTTGGGTACAATTATCCGACTCGCCGATTGGTTTGGCATCAAGGACATCTTTGCCAGTCGCACGACGGTGGATGTCTATAACCACAAGGTGGTCCAGGCAACGATGGGTGCTATCGCTCGGGTCAAGGTGCATTATGGCGATCTGGAGGCCGTGTTTGAGGAATATCCCGACCTGCCTGTGTATGGCACATTCCTGGATGGTGCCGAGATCTATAAGAGTGACCTGGGCAAAACGGGCTTTGTCATCTTTGGTAATGAGGGGCAAGGCATCAGTGCCAAGGTTGCCAAGCATGTGGACCAGCGCCTGCTCATCCCCAAGGCCAAGACTGCTGGCAGCGAATCGCTCAACGTGGGTGTAGCGGCAGCCATCACCATCAGCGAGTTCTTCCGCCGATAATCCAATAACTCCAGCAATTCCAGTAACTCCAGTATATGGCCAAGCAACAAGTCAAGACAACCTTCTTCTGCAAGAATTGTGGCAACGAGTCTCCCAAGTGGCTCGGTAAATGTCCCGCGTGCGGCGAGTGGAACACCTATATCGAGGAACCCAAGGCTCCCAAGAATGCGCCAACACGCTATCTGGGGGCAGGAGAGAGCGCTCACAAGGTGGTGGAGCCCGTCAAGATCTCTGAAATACGTGCCGAGGATCAACCCCGCATCAATCTGCCCAGTGGCGAACTCAACCGAGTCCTGGGCGGTGGCCTCGTGCCTGGCAGTATCGTGTTGCTGGGTGGCGAACCCGGCATCGGCAAATCAACCCTGGTGCTGCAAAACGTGTTGCGTATCCGTTCCCGCCGTGTTCTTTATGTCTCGGGCGAGGAAAGTCCGCAACAGTTGCGTATGCGTGCCGACCGCATCGCCGGCGGCCACATGGATTGTGAGTGCTACTTGTTGTGTGAGACGTCGCTGGACAATATTTTCAACAGCATACGAGCCTTCCAGCCTGGCTTGATCATCGTGGACTCGATTCAGACCATTGCCAGCGACCAGCTGGAGAGCGCTCCGGGCAGCGTGACCCAGGTGCGCGAGTGTGCCGCCGCGTTCCAGCGTTATGCTAAGGAGACCTACACTCCCGTTATCCTCATCGGCCACATCAACAAGGAGGGTAGTATCGCTGGCCCCAAGGTGCTGGAACACATCGTGGATGCCGTTATCCAGTTTGAAGGCGACCGCAACTACTTGTACCGCATCCTCAGACCCATTAAGAACCGCTTTGGCAACACCAGCGAGATAGGTATCTATGAGATGAAGGAGGATGGGTTGCGGGAGGTGACCAACCCCAGTGAATTGCTCCTGAGTGACCGCGAGGAGCAATTGTCGGGAACGGCTATCGGTGTGACCATCGATGGTATGAGACCTTTCCTCATCGAGGTGCAGGCGCTGGTGAGCACCGCAGCCTATGGTACAGCACAACGCTCTGTCACAGGATTTGACCAGCGGCGCATGAACATGTTGCTCGCAGTGATGGAAAAACGCCTCGGTTTCAAGTTGGCGCAGAAAGATGTTTTCCTCAACATCGTGGGGGGTATCAAGGTGAATGACCCCGCTCTGGACCTGGCCGTGGTCTGCGCCACCTTGTCGTCCAATGTCGATATGGCCATCAACACGAGCGTTTGCTTTGCTGGTGAAGTGGGGCTATCGGGCGAGATACGTCAGGTCACACGCTGTGAACAGCGTGTTGTCGAGGCTCAGAAACTGGGTTTTGACACCATCATTGTCCCCAAGAATAACCTCAAGGGCGTGAAACGTGATAACTGGAGCATCAAGGTCGTTGAGGTTGCCCGTGTTGAGGACGCTTTCCGCTTCTTGTTCGGTTGACTTGATATCCCTGCATGGCGGTTTTTTCTGAATTATTGTAGTTCATTTTCGGTTTTTGCACTACCTTTGCAAGACCTGTTGGGGCTTGACGCTCTGTCGGCACCCGATGAAGCCTGGTTTCAACAGGGAGAGTTATATGTTCTTCATGTGATTTTCAATATTGGGTGCAGCTTTGATAAAAATGAAAGAAAGGAATGTGGGGATTGATATCCTCAAGTTTATAGCGATCATCATGATTACCAACTCGCACATGGGCTTGTTGTACGGCAAGTATGCCGCACTGGCAACCGGTGGTGCGATAGGTAACGCGCTTTTCTTGTTCTGCTCTGGCTTCACCCTGTTCTTGAAACCCTTTGGCGGCCCTCTTGGATTCCCCAACTGGTATAAGAAACGCATCAATCGCATCTATCCCAGTGTGCTTGCGGTGGCTATCGTGCTGTGTGGATTCTTTGGAGAGCAACACGACATCATTGATATCATTGTCAATGGCGGGCGCTGGTTTGTGACCCTCATCATGGTCTATTATGTGGCCCTTTACTTCATCGGTGTCTATTGCCGTGACAAGCTCAACTGGGTCATGGGTGCTGCTGTGCTGGCCATCGGCCTATGGTATTTCTTGGGGGACGTGAAATATCCCTTTGCCAACGACGGCCTGTCCAGCAAGTGGTTCTTGTACTTCATCTTCATGTTGTTTGGCTCCAAGGTGGGGCTTATGGACACCAGCCGTCAGGAGAAATACCAGTGGCGCAATCTGATTCTTGCTATCGTGAGCATCGCAGCCTATTATGCCATCATTACATTGACGTTGAGGATCCGCAGTATTTATTATTTCCACATCCTTGCGTTTGTGCCCTTGTTGACGATGTCCTATTTCCTCTATCTGTGGGCCAAGGGCTCCTTTGCCAGATCCATCTATGACAACAGGGTAGGGCATTTCCTGATCAGGTTTATCGGTGGGCTGTGCCTGGAAATCTATCTGATTCAGAACTGCCTTTATACCGATAAGTTCAACTCCTTGTTCCCGCTCAACCTCTTGATCATGTTCGTGATCATTGTGGTCGCTGCCTATCTGCTCAGGTGTCTGGCACGATTGATCTCGCAGACTTTCAAGGATGCCCCCTATGATTGGAAAAAGATGGTGGAGATATATTAATGTGGGCTGCTTTCTAGCACATCAATATTTCTTGACAGGTTTGTGGTTGCATTGACAGTCCTTGCCGCAACCACAGCCGCAATCCCCCTTACCGCGTGAGGTCTTGATCACGCGGCGCAACACATATACCAGTGCTACAGCGACAATGCCGAGCACCACAATCGTCTCCATGATAGAATATGTACTCATTTCTTCAATTTATAAACTATAGTCTCGTGGCAATTTGATAAAACAGGAACGATACCACCCAGGCCACGCCTGTGGTGTAGATGACCTCAAATGCCACCCATTTCCAGCCCGCTTCACGCTTGATGGCCGCTAGGGCCGCGATGCATGGGAAATACAGCAGGATAAAGAGCATGAACGAGTAGGCAACAATGGGGTTGAAGACGTGTTCTCCGTTGGGCTTGGTGGCCGACTGCAATTTCTGCTTGAGGGAAGTGGATTCCTCGTTGGCATCGGTTTCGCCCGTGTAGAGCACACCCATCGTCGATACGACAATCTCCTTGGCGGCAGCACCGGTGAGCACGCTCACGCCCATCTGCCAGTTGAAGCCCAGTGGCTCGACCAGTGGCTCGATGGCTTTGCCCATCTGTCCCATGAAGGAGTTCTCAATCTGTTCCTGTGGCGTCTGCCCCTCATGACGGGGAAAGTAGCCCAGTGCCCACACGATAATCGATGCGGCCAGGATGATAGTGGCCATCTTTTGCAGATATTGTTTTCCTTTACTCCACATGTGGATGGTGGCATTACGGGCGGTGGGACGGCGGTAAGGAGGCAGCTCCATCACAAATTGGGTCTTGTCGTGCTTCAGGACGGTCTTGCTCAACAAGATAGCGGTGAGTGCCGCAACCAGTATGCCCACTAGATAGATACTCATGAGGATGAGACCCTGATAGGCGGTAAAGAAGGCGGCAACCAGGAGCAGATAGGCCGGCAGGCGTGCCGAACAGGACATAAACGGTACTGTCAGGATGGTGACCAAGCGGTCACGGCGGTTTTCCAGCGTGCGTGTGGCCATGATGGCAGGCACACCGCAGCCAAATCCGATGAGGTAGGGAATAAACGACTTGCCGTGCAGGCCCACTCGGTGCATGATGCGGTCCACGATAAAGGCTGCTCGGGCCATGTATCCGCTGTCCTCCAGCAGCGAGATGCAGAAGAACAGAATCAGGATCTGCGGCAGGAACACGAGCACACCGCCCACGCCGCCGATGATGCCGTCCACTATCAGGTCCTTGAGGATGCCGTCGGGCATCACATGACCTATCCAGTTGCCAATCCACTCAATGCCCGACTCAATCCAGTCCTGGGGATAAGCGCCCAGTGTGAATGTGGCTTCAAACATCAACCACATCAGCACTAGCAGGATGGGCAATGCCAGCCAGCGGTTGGTGAGCAGGCGGTCGAGTGAATAGCCTGGCTTGGTGACACCTGTGGCGCGGTTGGGGTTGGGTGTCAGTGCTTCGGCCAATGCTCCGCGCACAAAGCCGTATTTCAGGTCGGTGATAATGCTCACGATATCGTCGTTATAGTCTCGCTCGATGTGTTGGCGCATCCGGGCCGCGGTGTCTTGCACTTGAGCCGCATTCTCTTGCCGGCTTGCCAACTCAATCGCGTGCTGATCATTCTCGATGATTTTGAGCACCGTGTATCGGTCCAGATCGGGACACAGCGCGCCCAGTTCCTTGAGGCTGTCCTCGATGAGGGTGCCGTAATTCACATTGTGGTGACGGGTGTCCTGCTCGCTCTCGTCGATGGCATCCATTGTGGCTTGCAGCACTTCTTTCACGCCATGACCGTTGTAGGCGGTCAAGGGTACCATTCTTGCTCCCAGCAGGCGGCTCATCATTTCAATATCAAGTTTGTCGCCGCTTTTTTCCAGCTCATCCCACATGTTGAGCGCAACGACCATGGGAATATTCATGTCCATGATCTGGGTGGTGAGGTAAAGGTTGCGCTCCAGGTTGCCGGCATCCACAATGTTGAGGATGGCATCGGGGCGATTGTCACGGATGTAGGTGCGCACATACATCTCCTCGGGAGAATATTCGGTGAGGGAATAGGTGCCGGGCAAATCCACCAGTTGCACTTTGCGTCCGCCCATGCTGAACCATCCCTCCTTGCTATCGACGGTAACACCGCCATAATTGCCCACTTTCTCCTTGGCTCCGGTCACGTTGTTGAACAGTGAGGTCTTGCCACAGTTGGGATTGCCCACGAGGACTACACGCAACACGTTGTCGGCCATGGGATCCACTCCTGCCACTTGGGTCTCGACGACACCATTGAAGGCGTCTTCCATGTCGCAGAACTCGGCATCCTTGTCAGTGACTTCTACTTGAGCGGCCTCGCTGTGACGCAGGGAGATGTGCGAGCCCATGATCATGTATTCCACGGGATCCAGCAGTGGCGCGTTCTTGAGGACGGTCACTTGTGCACCTCTCACAAACCCCATCTCAAGCAGGCGCTGGCGAAAGGCTCCGTCACCCATCACGTGCACCACCTGAACGGTGTTGCCAACAGGTTCATTATCAAGCAATCGGGTGATATCGTTATCGTTACCCTTATTTTTATCGATGTCTTTAATCATGTCGTGTTTGCATATTTTCTCAATATGCAAAATTACTGCTAACATTTGGGATATGCAATCCCTTTTTTTGAGGTAATAACTGAAAAAACATCCCCATTTATGGGGATATGCCTCCACGATGGGTAAAGTGACTATCCCGTGCGAATAGGTGCAAAGCAGGGTTGAAATCTTAATATGTGTTAAAATCGCAGCTGGGATTAAACTATTATTGGTTTGATAAGTCTATAAAGTGACTTCGATGAAGAAATAACTGCTTCAAACGAATAAAACTGACTTTTTCTTAATAATAAAACACTTCAACCTTGTGTCAAACTGCTGGCGAAGCATCACGCGACACAGAACATATAGGTCCCGATAGGCAATCCAACTGCCTCGGGACTTTTGTTTTTCTTGCCTCAATCGTTTGTCCGCTTTACATTTTCAGGTAGAAGGCTCCTGTCAAGTCGATATACTCGGGTGTGAATGAGCCATCGCGGTGGGCTATGGTGAGACTTCCCGTCAGGCACGAAATGTTGCTGCCGCGGGTGAGACACCATAGGGTGCGCTTGGGGGCTGCGCCTTCGACGGCGACAACGCGGGTTATGAGCCGAATTGGCAGCGAGGCAAAGGTCGAGGCTTCAATGATGTCCTGCTCGGCATCGGTGGGCGTGATGAGCGCAAGGGTGCCGTTATCACTCAGCAGGCGTGAGGCCCCGGCAATGAGTTGGATGTAGGAGAGACTGCCCGTGTGACGCGCTATGGTGCGGGCATCTCCAGTGGGCAAGACCCCATTGGTGAAGTAGGGTGGGTTAGAAACAATCAGGTCATAGTTCCTGTTTGTTGTCATGTCATTAAAGTCGCAGGTGCTTGCCCTCAACCGTTCGCTCCAGGGAGAGTTTTCAAAGTTGAGCGTGGCTTCCTCGATGGCTGCTTGATCAATATCGATGGCCTCGATGACGGCCTGGGGCGAGCGCTGGGCAATCATCAGGGCAATGACCCCACAACCCGTTCCCACGTCAAGCACTCGTCGAGCACCTTCCACAGGACACCATGCACCCAGCAGGACCCCGTCGGTGCCCACCTTCATCGCCGTGCGGTCGTTCACCACAGCAAATTGCTTGAACCGGAAAACCTTCTCTCGTGCCATAATCACTGCAAAGGTAGCTAAAAAATGCCACTGGCATGGTTTTTGCCCTGTCATGTGCGCATGATGATGGTCAAAAAAATGTGACATTTAGCATTTTTTCACTCACCAATGCATTGCAGGTAATTATTAAAGTTATAACTTGCAACACTTTTAAGCATTAGCTTAAACGCATTGAAACACTTTTTTATACAACATCTTAAACTTTTATAAAAATTAATTGTCTAAATGACAAACAACATTATTAATGAATTTTAAAACGTAATTGATTATGAAAAAGTACCGTATTTTAGCAATGGTGGGCATGATGGCATTAGCCACTGGCTCGATGCTGGCCCAGGACTACGATGACATCTATTACGATGCCTCCAAGTCCAAGACGGTGGAGATCAAGTCCAAGAGCTCCAAGCAGCCCAAGACTGTTGCCGTCTATGGCAATGTGCCCGAGAAGTATAAGGTAGCTGTCGAGAGCAACTACCGTGTTGAGCGTGATGTCGACGAGTACAACCGTCGTGGCGCTTATGACCCGACAACAGTTGTGGACTATGAGGTGGACATCAATGGCGATACCATTTTCTATGGTGATACCATCTATGAAGAGGCCTTTGCCAACACCCGCCGCATTGAGCGCTTTTACAACCCTGATATTGTGATCCTGAGCGATGACAATGATCTGGTGGAGCTGTATTATGACGAGTCTCCCACCATCAACCTGATTGTGGGAAGTGACTGGGGCTATGGTTCCAGCTATGGCTGGTCAGGCGGTTTCTTCGACTCCTATTATTACCCCTGGTACACGGGGTGGTATGATCCCTGGTACACGGGGTGGTATGATCCCTGGTACATAGGTTGGTATCGTCCCTGGGGTGGATGGTACACGGGCTTCGGTTACTATTACCCCCACTATTGGCACTGGGGCTGGCACTACACCCCCTGGTGGCACACTACTTGGGGATGGGGTGGCTGGTATGGTCACAACCACTGGGATTGGAATCGTCCTGGTGGCGGAAACCACTGGAGTCATACTTCCCGCCCAACCTATGACGGTCCCCGAGGCAACACCATTGGCGGTCACCGCTCTGGACTGGCCACCAACCGCAACACACGCACACGCACTGACTATGGTACAGTGAATGGCCGCAATGGCATTGCTGCCCGTAGTGCCAGCGGCAATCGACCCTCTGGTGTGGGTGCTACAACCTCACGTGGTCGTGGTGGATATGCTACCTCACGCAGCAGTGGCAATATGGGCTCTCGTAGCTATAGTTCAGGCGTAACGCCCAGCCGCACTTCAACCCGCTCCTATGGATCCTACAGTAGTGGCAGTTCTTATGGCGGCAGCCGTTCTTCCAGCTCTTCTAGCTCTTCTAGTGGCTATAGGGGTTCCAGCAGTTCACACAGCTCCAGCTATAGCAGCGGTTCCAGCCATTCCAGTGGATCAAGTGGTAGCTACAGCTCTGGTAGCGTCAGCCGTTCGGGCGGCGGTAGCAGTGGTGGCGCATCAGGTGGTGGCGGTCGCCGTCGCTGATAGCAAGCGATCCTTTCTTTCACACACTTTATATTATTAATTGTAGTAGAAATTAGAGAGGTCCCGTGTTTGGCTACTGCCACATTGCGACCCCCAATGACAAAATCTAAATGAGTAACACTATGAAGAAGAAAGTTTTTGCTCTGCTATTGTGCGGACTTCCACTCGTGATAAACGCTCAGGACGCATTTGATGTCCTGCAAATGTCCCAAACCGAACTCCGAGGCACCTCGCGCTTCCAGTCGATGGCGGGGGCCTTCGGAGCCCTGGGCGGTGATCTGTCGGTGCTCACCCAGAATCCTGGAGGTATCGGTGTCTATCGCAATTCCGATTTGGGCATTACGCTTGGCCTGGACTTTAATAGCACCAAGTCGGGTCTGGATAAGAACAACCAGACCAAGTTCAATCTGAATAACGTGGGTTATATCGGTGCCATCCGTTTGAATAGCGAGACTGTGCCCAATCTGAATTTCGGTTTTACCTACAACCGCTTGTACTCCTACAACCGCCATTATACCGGTGGCGTGGGTAATATCCCCACCTCGATGAGCAACTTTGTTGCCGACGAATTTGTGAATGTTCCCAACTTATCGGCTGCCGACTTGTACTGGACCGACAATTTTGATCCTTATTTTGATGGCTATGCTCCCTGGGCGGCTGTGACCATGTTCGATATGCCTACCCAGAATAAGGATGGTTATGTGGGCATTCTCAATGCCAACGATGGCTACATGCAGGGTCTTTACGGCAATGGGACCACTGGCAACGCTTACTACAATGTGGACGAGAGTGGCCATGCCGATGAGTACAATATCGCCTTCGGTGGCAACCTGTACAACAAGTTTTATTGGGGATTAGACTTCGGTATCCTCGATCTGGACTATAGGAGCTACCAGTCCTATGAGGAGGAATTGGAAAATCCTTACATCATGGCCGATGACAAGGACTTGTTCTACAGCGATATCACCAACGACAACACTCATGCCGATTGGGGACTGTATAACTACCTGCATACCAAGGGTACCGGTGTCAACTTCAAGTTGGGTTTCATCTGGCGCCCCACCCAGGCACTGCGCATTGGTGCCGCATTCCACACCCCCACGTTCTATGACATGCGTGACACCTATCGTGTGAATGCCAAATTGATCGGCAAGCAGAATGGCGAGGTGCTCTATAACGCAGACAAGTGGAGCAACGATGGCTATGACTACTCGGGCACCTATACCATCAGGACCCCGTGGCGTGTCATGGGTAGCGTGGCTGGCGTGATCGGTACAAGAGGCATCATCAGTTTGGATTATGAATGCGTGCTCAATCAGACGATGCGTTATGGTGACGACCGTGGCAATATCGATCCCGATGTGACCAACCGCATCAAGGGTTATACCGATGTTCCCCGCGGCCAGAAGGTCGAAGGCTATTTCAAGCCCTCACACATTATCCGCATCGGTGGTGAATACCGCATCAACCCGAGCTGGAGCCTGCGTGCTGGCTATAGCATCAAGACCACCCAGGTCAATAAGGTGGTGGATGACTATGAATACAACATCGTCACGGTGGGCACCAATCCCACTTACCAGTATGACAACACGGTTCAGTACATCACCTGTGGTGTGGGTTATCGTCACAAGGCGTTCTATGCCGACCTGGCCTATGTTCACAAGATGCGTGAAAGTGTCTATAACGCATTCTCGCCCATCAATGACCAGTATGGCTACGAGCCTAATGTCAGTGCCGATGTCAAGGACAATAACAACCGCATCTCGCTCACCCTGGGCATGAGGTTCTGATCTGTCTATCAAAAAAAGAAATCCTACCCGGATATTACGTTTATAAGATTCATTAAGCAATGTCTGGCAATGCGCGGTGAACGCGTGTTGCCAGACTTCGTTGTGGGCTGGTAGTGCAAGAAGAATGTAAAAAACAGGAGGATCCAGCGTGGGGGCGGATTCTCCTGTGATGTCGATGGCCAGTGGTTTCTAGCGGGCCGCCGGGATGTCGGGGAAAAGGTCGTCCAGTGCAGTCTGGAATCCTTGCAGCTGGGCCTTGATGTTCTTGAGCTGCTCGATGGCATCAAAGCGCTTGTCCACGCCTTCACGGTTGTGACGTATCTGTGCCTGAGCTGCGTCAAGTTTTAGCCCTTTCTCCTTGACGAGATAATACACCTTGCTGATGATTTCGATATCATTGGGCGTGTAATAGCGTATGTTCTTCTTGTTGCGTTTGGGCTTGATGATCGTGAATTGAGACTCCCAGTATCGCAACGTGGACTCGGGGATGCCCAGGATCTCCGAAACGTCACCGATTTTGTAGAATTTTTTATCCAGTTCTCGCATGGTCTTGCACAAATAAATCGAAATAACTAACTTTGCAGGTTGATTACAACGCCGCAAAGGTAAACATTTAGTTTAGACTTTGCAACAAAAATCGTACATTAATAACATATTAAGACTAAATATTATGCTGACTGCTAAAGAAATTAGAGAGACGTTCAAGCGTTACTTCGAGCAACAAGGACATCACATTGTACCCTCGGCTCCCATGGTAATCAAGGACGATCCAACACTCATGTTTACCAATGCCGGTATGAACCAGTTCAAGGACATCATCCTTGGCAACAAGGAAGCCCAGTGGAAACGAGCCGCTGATTCACAGAAGTGCCTGCGCGTGAGCGGCAAGCACAACGACCTGGAAGAGGTGGGGCACGATACCTATCACCACACCATGTTTGAGATGCTGGGCAACTGGTCTTTTGGTGACTATTTCAAGCACGAGGCTATCGATTGGGCATGGGACCTGCTGGTCAATGTCTATAAACTGGATCCCAAGAACATGTATGCTACCGTGTTTGAGGGTGATGAGAGCATCGGCGTGAGCCGTGATGACGAGGCTGCCAAGTTCTGGGAAGCCCATCTGCCCAAGGATCACATCATCAACGGTAATGCTCATGATAACTTCTGGGAAATGGGTGATACTGGTCCTTGTGGACCTTGCAGTGAGATTCACATCGATCTGCGCAGCGAGGAGGAGAAAGCTGCTGTGCCTGGGGTGGAACTGGTCAACAAGGACCATCCACTGGTGATTGAGATCTGGAACCTGGTGTTCATGCAGTATAACCGCAAGGTTGACGGCACACTGGAACCGCTGCCCAACAAGGTGATCGATACCGGTATGGGCTTGGAGCGCCTGTGCATGGCTCTGCAAGGCAAGAAGTCCAACTATGATACCGACGTGTTCCAGCCTCTCATCAACAAGCTGGGTGAGATGTGTGGTAAGAAATATGGTGATAACAAGGATGTGGATGTGGCAATGCGCGTTGTGGCCGACCACGTGCGCACTATCGCATTCTCGGTGGCCGATGGACAATTGCCCAGCAATGCCAAGGCGGGCTACGTCATCCGTCGCATCCTGCGCCGTGCCGTGCGCTATGGCTATACCTTCCTGGGATTCCGTGAGGCGTTTATGTATCGTCTCATCGACACTCTTATCGACAACATGGGTGAGGCCTATCCCGAGATCAAGGCTCAGGCCGACCTCATCAAGCATGTCACCAAGGAGGAGGAAGATGCATTCCTGCGCACGCTGGAGACGGGCATGAAACTCATCGAGAAGGTGATTGCCGACACCAAGGCTGCTGGCAAGACCGTTGTCGATGGCAAGGAGGCCTTCACGCTCTATGACACCTTTGGCTTCCCATTGGATCTCACCGAACTCATCTTGCGCGAGAATGGCATGACCGTCAATGAGGAGGAGTTTAATGTCGAGATGCAGAAACAGAAACAGCGTGCCCGCAACGCTGCTGCGGTCGAAGCAACCGACTGGATGGAACTCAAGGAAGGCGTGACCGAGTTTGTGGGTTACGACCTCACCGAGTGTGACGTGAACATCCTGCGCTACCGCAAGGTGACCCAGAAGAATAAGTCCTTCTACCAAGTCGTCCTCGACCGCACTCCGTTCTATGCCGAGATGGGTGGCCAGGTTGGCGACCGCGGTATTCTCAGACTGGGTGATGAGGTCATTGAGGTAACCGACACCAAGCGCGAGAACAATCTGCCAGTGCACATCACCGCCAAGCTGCCCAGCGATGTCAATGCCACTTTCCATGCCGCTATCGATGTGGAAGCTCGCCACGCTACCGAGTGCAACCACACCGCAACCCACTTGCTGCACGCTGCCCTGCGCCACGTGCTGGGGACCCATGTTGAGCAGAAAGGTTCCTATGTTGATCCCGTCACGCTGCGTTTCGACTTTTCTCACTTCCGCAAGGTGACGCCCGAGGAAATCCGTCAAGTGGAGCATCTTGCTAACCAGATGATACGCATGGCAATTCCGCGTGAGGAACACCGCGAGATGCCAATCGACGAGGCACGCAAGATGGGTGCAATGGCCCTGTTTGGCGAGAAATATGGTGACCACGTCCGCGTTATCAAGTATGGCGAGTCGGTAGAGTTGTGTGGTGGTACACATGTGGCCAACACGGGCAACATCGGTATGGTTCGCATCGTCAGCGAGAGCAGCATTGCCGCTGGCATCCGCCGCATCGAGGCTGTTACTGGTGCCAGAGTCGAGGAGATGCTTGATACCGTTCAGGACACACTGGGCCAAATCAAGGAGATGCTCAACAACGCACCCGATGCCATCGCTGCACTGCAGAAGTCCCTGGCCGAGAATTCTGACCTCAAGAAACGGGTCGATGATTTCATGAAACAGCGCATTGCTATTCTGACTAAGCAACTTGTTGCCGAGGCCAAACCTGAGAATGGCATCAATGTCATTGCGCTCACGGGTGAGCGCCTGCCTGATGTCGTCAAGGGTGTAGCCCTGGCTATCAAGGCCGAGTGCCCCACGGCAACGGCTTTCCTAGCCGCTACCGAGTACGAGGGCAAGCCTATGCTGACCGTGATGCTCAGCGAGGATATCGTCAAGAGTGGTAAAAAGGCTGGCGACATCGTGCGTGGCGCGGCCAAGTGTATCCAGGGCGGTGGCGGTGGCCAACCTCACTTCGCCCAAGCTGGCGGTCGCAACCCACAGGGTCTTGAGGATGCCATGGTTGCCATGCGCGAGGCGTTGTTTAATCAGTAATTTAACTTTTATGGCTACCGCACTTCATGATTTGGAGGTGCGGTAGCACATTTTTCTCATGTGTTAAAATGGATTATTTGTTTCTTATTCTCGGTCTTGGACTCTTGTTGCTTGCGGCCAACTATCTGGTGGACTCTTCGGTAGCTATCGCTCAGAGGGCCAAAATCTCCAACTTTATCATTGGACTCACCATTGTGGGCATCGGCACCAGCGCGCCCGAGTTATTTGTTTCGGTCTCGTCGGCATTAAAAAATAGCGGTGACATTGCAATGGGTAATGTTATCGGATCCAACATTGCCAACATCCTGCTCATTCTGGGTGTGACGGCGATGATTTTCCCGTTTGGCATCGAGCGCTTGCAGCGCCATCGCGACATCCCGTTCCTGATCATCGCGACCCTGTTTGTCACCCTGATAGCCAATGACACGATCTTGCCGGGCTTTACTTCCAATGTCCTGAACCGCTTGGATGGTATCGTGCTCCTCGTGTGCTTTATTGTATATATGGGATGGGTGATTGTGCAGAAGGGCAAGGATCCCAAGAAGGCGCTTGAAGATGCCGACGAGGAGGCTTCTTCTTCATTGACGGGCAAGAATCCATGGCTCTTGTGGGCTATTGCTATCGTTTCTCTGGTCGTTCTCATCTACGGTGGCAACTTGTTCCTTGACAGTGCCAAGAATCTGGCACGGGCATGGGGCATGAGCGAGGCGGTTATAGCGATCACCATCGTGGCGGTGGGCACTTCATTGCCCGAGTTGGTAACTGCTGTTATTGCTGCTACCAAGAAGAATCCCCAGTTGGCGCTGGGCAATGTCATTGGCAGCAACCTGTTCAATCTGATGTTCATTTTGGGCACCGCTTCTACGGTAAAGCCCCTAACGTTGGTTGACATCAATATTTGGGACTATGCGGTGATGTTTGTGTCCGCTGTGATGCTCTATGTCGTGGTGCTCACTTTCAAGAAGGACAAGTTTGACCGCATCGAGGGCGTCATTTTCTTTGCCGCCTATGTTGCCTATACCGTTTATCTCTTGATGCGTTAAACCTTGGGTGGCTTGTTTTAGTCCAATCAAATAAACAAGAACCGAACAATGATGATGAACTATCGCCAGTCAATACTGCTGCTTTGCAGCTCTCTTGTGGCCATGCTCGCTATGGCTCAGAATCAGGTGGATACGCGTGTGCACATCTTTGACAGCAACGTGCGTTCTCTCAAGCTGTGCCTTACCAGCAACATGTACGTTCCTCCTGTTTACATGATGGGAAGCGATGACCGCTTGGTCGTCAACTTTGACTATCTCGACTATGACATTCATTACCTGCGTTACAGTGTCACACATTGCAATGCTGACTGGCAGCCGTCCCAACTTGTCGAGAGTGAGTACGTGAGCGGCTTCAACTATGCCGACATCGATGACTATGCACCCAGCGAGGCGACCTACGTTCATTACTACAACTATCAGTTCATGTTGCCCAACGAGGATATGGATTTTCTCGTCAGTGGCAATTACCTGCTCACGGTTTACGAGCAAGACGACCCCAACAATATACTTTTCCAGACGCGTTTCTCGGTGTGTGAAGGCAAGGTGGGCGTATATCCCCAAGTCACCTCTCGCACCGATCTTGAGTATAATAACCGTTTCCAGCAATTGTCATTCGACGTGCGCTACAAGCCCAATCAGATCAAGGATCCCTACAGCGAATTGACCTGTGTGGTGACCCAGAATTCCCGTGAGGATAACGCTGTGACGGTAAAGCGTCCCATGATGGTGGCGGTGGATCACGTTACCTATGACCACAACCATGACTTGATTTTTCCTGCTGGTAATGAGTTCCGCCGTTTTGAGACGGTCAATGCCCACAACCTGAGTATGGGCGTCCAGTACATTCGTTACTACGATCCCATGTATCATGCCATATTGATGATTGACGAGCCTCGCAGCGAAGTGCAGTACCTCTACGACAAGACACAGTATGGTCGATTCACCATTCGCAATGGCGAGACGCGCGGTGAGAGCGCTGTTGAGGCCGACTACATGATTACCCATTTTTCGCTTGACACGGGGGGCAAGCTCAATGGTGGTAACGTGTGGCTGTGCGGTGAGTTTATCGAGGGCTATCCTTCATCCCAGGCTATCATGAAATATGATGCCAGCAGTGGATGTTATACCGCCGATTTACTACTCAAGCAAGGGGCTTACAATTATATGTACCTATGGGTGCCCGACGGATCATCGATTGGACAGACTGGCAAGATCGAGGGCGACCACTACGAGACAGTCAACGAGTATCTCGTCAAGGTATATGATCGCCCCATGGGAGAGCGATACGACCGCCTCGTGGGCTTCGGTGTCGGCTATTCAGGCAAGTAACCCCTCTAGTTTGTCCCGTCACTGTCCCCTGTGCCGTGGCTCCCGCCACGGCGCTGGTTCTCAGTGGCAGTGTTCCCTATGCCGTGGCTCCCGCCACGTTGCTGGTTCTCGGTGGCAGTGTTCCCTATGCCGTGGCTCCCGCCACTGCGCTGGTTCTCAGTGGCAGTGTCCCCTGTACCGTGGTCCCCGCCACGGCGCTGGTTCTCAGTAGCAG
>CAMVAP010000050.1 GCA_947165485.1 uncultured Prevotellaceae bacterium | reverse complement strand
CAATGTGTCTCTCCAGGATAAAAACTATAAACTTGTGGTTATGAAAATGTAACTGATGTCCTCTTGCTTTTTACTTGGTTACAAAAATAGTCCTCATATATAATAAGTCGCAAAATTATTATACAAACAGGGTATTTTTATAGACAAACTACCCCCGTGAGGCTCGACAGGGAGGATAAAACTAATAGTTTCGGCAATCGGTTGCATGGGCAAATTGTAACTAGAAGGCGATTTATTTTGTAATATGTCTAAAATCCATTAACTTTGCACCCAATAAATTCTTATCAACCCTTTTTATCTAAAAAAGTTTAGAATTATGTATATTGAAGAAATTCATGCCAGAGAGATTCTGGATTCGCGTGGCAATCCTACTGTAGAAGTTGAGGTAACCCTTGAGAGCGGCGATATGGGCCGTGCTTCGGTGCCCAGCGGTGCATCAACCGGTGAGAACGAGGCTCTGGAGCTGCGTGACGGTGACAAGAACCGTTACGGTGGCAAGGGTGTGCTCAAGGCTGTACAGAACGTCAATGAGATCATCGCCCCCGAGATCGAGGGTATGGACGCCTTTGACCAGCGAGCCATCGACATGGCTATGATTAAGCTCGATGGAACTCCCACCAAGAGCAAGCTCGGTGCAAACGCCATCCTGGGCGTATCGCTCGCCGTGGCTCACGCTGCCGCCAACTACTTTGGCATGCCGCTGTATCGCTACATCGGAGGTACCAACGCTCACGTGCTCCCCGTGCCCATGATGAACATCATCAACGGTGGCGCTCACAGCGATGCCCCCATTGCCTTCCAGGAGTTCATGATCCGTCCCGTTGGTGCCAAGACCGAGCGCGAGGCCGTTCGCATGGGTGCCGAGGTATTCCACGCCCTGGCCAAGCTGCTCAAGAAGCGTGGCCTGAGCACTGCCGTGGGTGATGAGGGTGGTTTTGCTCCCGCACTGGATGGCATTGAGGATGCCCTGGACAGCATCGTTCAAGCTATCAAGGATGCCGGCTACAAGCCTGGTGACGACGTGAAGATCGCCATGGACTGCGCTGCCAGCGAGTTTGCCGTGATTGAGGATGGCAAGTACTACTATGACTACCGTCAGCTCAAGAGTGGCCAGCCCAAGGATCCCAAGGGCCGCAAGCTGAGCGATGACGAGCAGATCCAGTATCTGGAAGAACTCATCACCAAGTATCCCATCGACTCGATCGAGGATGGCCTGGATGAGAATGACTGGGATGGCTGGAAGAAGCTCACCGAGAAGATTGGTGACCGCTGCCAGCTCGTGGGTGACGACCTGTTTGTGACCAACGTGAAGTTCCTCGAGAAGGGCATCAAGATGGGTGCTGCCAACTCCATCCTGATCAAGGTGAACCAGATTGGCTCTCTGACCGAGACCCTCGACGCTATCGAGATGGCACATCGCCACGGATACACCACCGTGACCAGCCACCGCAGCGGTGAGACCGAGGACACTACCATCGCCGACATCGCCGTAGCTACCAACAGTGGCCAGATCAAGACCGGTTCGCTCTCGCGCACCGACCGCATGGCCAAGTACAACCAGCTCATCCGCATCGAGGAGGAGCTCGACGAGGCTGCCGAGTATGGCTACCGCAAGCTCATCTGATCCTATCCTCTGGTTAGATTGATATAAAAAAATGAAATCGGGGTTGTCCACATGGGACGGCCCCGATTCTGTCATTGTTAAGGCGCGTGCGCCATCATCAGGAAATGCACCGATGTAACAAATCCTCAGTACCAATGCCTCACGCTATGAATATAACTTGATCAGTGATTAGTGATTTGGCGGCTATGCGTGAGGGTTGATTGGCTGGAGGGTTACAATAAAATGAACGGCTTATTAAACCTTTGGGTGACTTTTCTATCAAATGGAACGTGAAAGCTGATTGAGGATTGAGATGGGAGCCATCAAAAAATCGTCAAGAAATGCTTTGGATAAAAAAATATGCTTATCTTTGTGACGTTATCAAAATTCTATAGCTTATGAAGAAGATCTTATTTTCACTTGTTGCCTTGATGACGGTAGTGACCGTGCAGGCCCAATCCCTCTGTGCCACATGGCGCAGTATGCAACCCGAAGTTGAAACTGCCGAGGATGGCTCGTTCTCGGTGCAGAACCTGACTTACACCTTCAACGAGGACGGCACCTATTCGTTTGTTGACGAGCTCACGCTGTCCACTCAGCCCTCCCAGACGATGGGGCTTGAAATTGCTACCACCGTTGAGGTGAAGGGCACCTATAAACTGGATGGCGAGAAACTGACTCTTACCCCCAACATGGACAGCTATAAGTCGGAATTGCTCAATATCTCGATGAACGGCCATGTGACCGAGGATCCCAATATCAAGGCATCGGTCGATGCTATGCTGAGTGATGATGGCTTCAAGGAGCAGTTTGCCGAGGTCCAGGACTACACCGTCAAGGTGGGCAATGAGATGCTTGAGATGAATGATGGCGAGCAGGTTTCCAATTATGTGCGCTTTGCTACCATCAAGGAGTAAACAGTAGCAGGATTAGTGAGCAAGTTATGTGCTTGCGATACTTCAATAAAAATTAAAAAGACAAGAATCCCGTGGGCCAGTGCCTGCGGGATTCTTTTTGGGCGATGGCTGATGTGTCACACTCTCTCTATGAGTGCAACTTGTGAATGAGGGTGAGACCGTCGCGCAAGGGGATGATGACTCGCTCGACGCGCGTGTCCTGCTTGACGAAGTCGTTAAAGGCCATCACGCCGCGTGTCTGGGCCTCGCGTTGCGCCTTGGGGTCAACGACCTTGCCGGCCCACAGGGTGTTGTCGGCGATGATATATCCACCGTCGTTGAGGTATTCCATCACCAGCTGGTAATACTCGACATACTGGCGCTTGTTGGCATCGATAAAGGCGAGGTCATAGCGCTCCCCCAGGGTGGGCACAATGGTGAGCGCGTCACCGATGTGAAGACGCACGCGCTTGCCCCATGGTGACAATGCCAGATGCTCGACGATAAAATCCTCTTGCTCGTCATTGATCTCGATGGTATCGACGAGGCAGTCATCGTCGGCCAGCCCCTCGGCAAGGCACAGCGCCGAGTAACCGCTGAAGGTGCCCAACTCCAGCACACGCCGTGGCTTGATCATGCTGGTGAGCATCTTGATGAGCCGCCCTTGCAGGTGCCCCGAGCACATGTGCCAATAGTAGTTCTGCACATGGGTGTCATGGTCGATGCGTGCCAGCGCCGCCGGCTCCTCATCGATATGCCCCAAAATATATTCCTCTAACTCCTCCTCTCTCTCAGACAACATAGACAACTGTATTTTTTTTCAGACAACATAAACAACCTCAATAACAACAGGCACAACTTAATTATATTTCAATGAAATTTTTGATGATACGACCATCCATACCCAATATATTCTTTGATTCCTTATCGTATAGATAACGTTCTATATCAGCATATCTGGGTAGATAATTCACCAATATGCCACATGGCTTTTCTAATAGTCGCATGTAATTGAATAACTGTGCCCTGTGGTTAGGATTAAGCTCGGGAACTGACTTGCATTCCACAATAATATCACTATTGCACAAGAAATCGATGCGGAACGTGGCTTGAAGTGTAATACCTCTATAGGTTGGATGGAAAGTCATCTCCCGTTTATAAGGTATTGCTGCATCTTTCAGTTGTAGTTCCATAGCTTCCTGGTAACAAGATTCATTCAATCCGGGCCCTAAGTACTTGTGAACCTCATGAATGACGCCAATAATATCAAAAAATTTTCTTTTCTCCGTTTCAATATCAAACATAAAAAAGTTGTTATGGTTGTTTGTGGGTTGTTATGGTTGTTTGATAAAGGAGTGGAGGGCGAGGCGGTAGCTGTCGAGGCCGAAGCCTGCGATGATGCCCTGGCAGACGGGGGACAAGAGGGACTTGTGGCGGAAAGGCTCACGGCTGTAGATGTTGCTGATGTGGACCTCGACCACGGGAGCGGTGATGGCTGCAACGGCATCGGCGATAGCGACCGACGTGTGGGTATAGCCCCCCGCATTGAGCACAATGCCGCAATCTTCAAATCCCACCTGCTGCAACCGATCCACAATCTCCCCCTCGATATTGCTCTGGAACACATCAATCGTGTGCTGTGGGAACTGCTCGGCCAGTTCTTGCAGGTACTGGTCGAGCGAGCGGTTGCCATATACCTCGGGTTGGCGCACCCCCACGAGGTTCAGGTTGGGACCATTGATGATGTGAATGACCATCGATTACTTCTTGAAATAGTACAGGAACGAGGCGATGCCTTGCAGGGCAGGCTTGCGCTGGCCCTCGATCTCCATCTTGAAGTCGATCTCGGCCTTGCAGATGCCGCGCAGGTCGGCGATGTTGTGCAACTTGGTTACGAGACGCACGCGGCTGCCGGTGATCACCGGTTGGCCAAAGCGCATCTTGTCCATGCCGTAATTGACCTGCATTTCCAGGTTGTTCACTTCGATGATCTGGTTCCACAGGTGGGGAATCAGCGACATGGTGAGGTAGCCGTGGGCAATGGTGCTGTGATAGGCACTCTCGGCCTTGGCGCGTTCCACGTCCACGTGGATCCACTGGTGGTCGAGTGTTGCGTCGGCAAACATGTTGATACGGTCTTGATCTACGGTGAGCCACTCGCTGGCACCGAGTTCCTCGCCCAGGTGGGCGGCAAATTCTTCGTAAGAGTTGATGGTAAGCATGTTATATTTTTAAGTTTTTAGTTTTTAGTTGTTAGTTGTTAGTTAGTTTTTTGTTGTTAGGCGGCGGCGCATGATCAGGGCTGTGACCATGCTGGTCAAGAGGCCGACGGCGGCGACCAGGGCGAGTGTGATGATGACATCCATCCACTGCACCTCGACGGGGTAGGCGCTGATGATCATGTTGGCGGGATCACCGCTCAGTCGCAGCCATCCAAACTGCTGCTGGCACAGGCACAGGATGAGGCCGATGACGACTCCGGTAAAGGCACCCACGAGGGTGATGAGCCAGCCTTGCAGGACAAAGATGCGGGAAATCTGGTTGTCATTGGCACCTAGAGCGCGCAACGTGGCGATACTGTCATCCTTCTCGATGATGAGCAGTGACAGGGTGCTGATGACGTTGAATGTGGCAATGACCAGTATAAAGGCAAGCAGCAGGAACGCCATCCACTTCTCGATATTTACCAGCCGGTAGGCTTCTTGTTGCTGCATCAAGCGGTTCTTCACCTGGTAGCCGTCGCCCAGGGCATGGGTGATGTCGCGCATCACATGACGTTCGTCGGCACCCGTGGCAAGTTTCACCTCAATCTGGGTGGCCTCGCTCTCGTAGTCAAACAACTGGCGTGCCATGTCGAGGGGCACATAAATCAAGTCGGCATCGTAACTGTTTTGCTGCAACTGGAAGATGCCCGACACAAAGAGCGAGTCTTGCCTGAACGCTCCCATCGGGTTAGCGATGTTCACGTGGCCTTGTCGCTGTGGGGCATATAACCGCACCATTCCCAGAAATTCGGGTCTCACACATAGCCTGATGGCTGGTCCGGCACCCGCTACCGCATATCTGGATACCTGGTCGCGCAGTTTCCACATTCCGTCAACGATGACCGAGTCCATGTCGTTGATCGTGTTATAGTCGTCGGGAACACCCTTGAGGCGCACGGGCATCTGATACTGGGCATACATTGCCAGTGCCTGATCCTCAACGACGGGCACAGCCCGTTCCACGCCATCGATGGCGCTCACCGCATCAATCACGCTGTCGGCATTGTTGATCGTTTTGCCCATGGTGGCGGTGATCGCCACTTGTGGGTCTAGCATGGCCAGCTTACCCATGATGAGCCCACGAAAACCGTTGAACACACTCAACACACAGATGAGTGCGGCAGTGGCCACCACGACGCCGCACACGGCGACAATCGAGATGATATTGACTGCCTGATGCCCTTTCTTGGACACCAGGTAGCGCCACGCTATCTTCAACGGCAAGCTCATTGGTTGTTAGTTGTTGGTTGTTAGTTTTTAGTTGTTAGTTGTTAGTTGTTAGTCGAATGCGGATGCCAACTCCTAACTTCTCACTCCTCACTCTTGTTGGGCTTGTCCTTGGCCAGTAGTTGGTCGATGTGGTCGATATAGTCGAGCGAGTCATCGATGTGGAACTTGAGTTCGGGGCAGCGGCGCAGTTGGTAACGCACCTGCTGTGCCAACTGGTGGCGTATGCCGCGCTCATTGGCGGTGATGTTGTCCATAATGGCTTGGGCATTCTCGCTGGGGAAGATGCTCAGGCGCACGTTAGCTACACTCAGGTCGGGCGACACGCGCACACTGCTAACGGTGACCAGCGTGCCGCGCGTCTTGGCGGTCTCGCGGCGGAAGATTTCGCTCAGCTCCTTCTGTACCAGGCGGCTGATTTTCTGTTGTCTTGTCGTATCCATTATATGATATTGATAATCTATTGTTTTGCGGCTGCAAAGGTAGTGAAAAGTTTTCAGTTTTTGGGTTTTCACTTTTCAGTAAATGCAGGAACCGGGGATGATGGACATCCTCGGTTCCTCTATTGTGCACCACTAGGGGTGCGCTATTCAGTTTGGATTACTCCTCGGGAAGCATGACAACCTCTACCTTATTGCCGGTGGCCAGAATCTGGCGGGCAAATGCGGCGATGGTCTCGGGCGTCTGAGCGTTGACGATCTGCTCATAGCTGGTGTGGTTGTCAATACCGCGACCAACGTAGTCGTTGAGGATTCCCATCCAGTAGTCATTTTCCTTGAGTTCGGTACCATGATCCTTGATCATGAGCTCCTTGATCTCCTTGAGGGTGGTTGCGTCGATGCTGTTGCAGGCATTCACGATCTCCTCGTTCATGATCTTGAGGGCGACATCGGCCATCTCGGGCTTCATCGGGCAGCTAGCCATGATGCGGGTCCAGGGACGGTCACCCTTGATCGAAGCACTACCTGCGGCACCAGCCGAGTAAGCAGCGCTGGCATCCTCGCGGATCTTCTGCAAGTAAATCTTGCTGAGCACCTGACCCAGAATATCGGCCTTGATGCTGTTCTCCAGGCTATAAGGAGTCTTGGTGTCATACCAGTAGATCTGTGACATGGCCTTGGGGGTCTCCATCTTGCGGGAGAAGTGGTTGATCGTCTGGCCCTCGGGGTGCGTGTCAAAGTTCACCCAGTTGGACATCTTACCCTTCTTGGCGGGCAGGCTGGCGATGTACTGCTCAATGAGGGGACGCAGAACGGCCTCATCAAAGTTGCCCACAAAGTAGAACGTGAAGTTGGCGGCATTGGCAGTGCGCTCCTTGGCGATTTGCAGCACGCGGTCATAGTCCACGCTCTTCAAGTCCTCTACATGGAAGGGTTTGCTGTGCCAGTCGTGGTTGTTGAGGGTGTATTCAACCGAGTCGTTGAATACGCTCTCGGGTTGCAGGCTCTGATTCTTGAGCACATTTTCGAGCTGGCTCATGATCTGGCCATAGCTCTTCTCGTCCTTGCGGATGTCGGTAAACTTCAGGTAAGTGAGCTGCATCATGGTCTCCAGATCCTTAACGGTGGAGGTGCCGCTCAACTCGTCGGTGTATTCATCCATGGCCAGCATGACGTTAGTCTGCTTGCCGGCCAGAGCCTTCTGCAACTCGGTTGCCGAGAAATTGCCCAGTCCGCTCATCATGGTGATGACAGACAGCAGTCCAGTGTTGGCCCAATCTTTCTCGCTGTAGAGTGACTGGCCACCGCGTGCTACGGCGTTCATTTGGATCTCGTTGTCCTTGAAGTTGGTCTTCTTGAGGATGACGCGCACGCCATTGCTCAGTTCGAGCTCCTTGTAGTCAAACTGGCTGTTGTAGTTCTCCTTTTTGATCTTACCCTTCTTGGGCAGCTTGGCAATCAGGGGCTCCTGCTTCACGTTATCGACAAAAGCCTCTACCTGAGCGTTCAAGCCGTTGTCAACGGCGGCCTTTAGACCCTCGGGAGTGGGATATACGGCACCGTCCTTCTCCTGGTTGAAGTTCATCACGACGAGGTTCTTGCCATCGGTGGTGATGAGTTCGGGCAGCATCTGGTTGATGACATCCACGGGAATCTGGGGAGCGATCATGCTCATAATCTGGTACTCCTGCTCGATCGAGGGCATGGGCTCGTTGTCGAGGTAGTTGCGGTAGTACTGGGCGGCAAGACGTGCATTGGGAATCTTGTTGCGCTCGTTGTACTGCTTCTCAAGTTGGCTGGTGTACTCTTCCTTGGCGCGCTCATACTCGGTGGCTGTGAAGCCGTGCTTGGCGGCACGCATGGCCTCGGTGACTACGGCCTGGGTAGCGGCCTCGGTCTGGCCCTCCTTGGGCATGATGCCTAAGGTGAAGGCGTCCATCGTGTTGGCAAACAGGTAGTTTCCATCATAGGCGTATGCCTGCAGGAAAGGGCATTCGGGTTCTTGGGCCTTCTCAGAGAGGCGCTGGTTGAGCATGCTGCTCATCATGCTCTTGGCATAATCCATCACCAGATATACCATGTCGCCCTTCATCTCCTTGGGCATGGTCTCATGCTTGAACATGACGGTTATCTGGCTATACTGCTGCTCCTTGTCCTTGTCGATGACGATGATGGGCTGCTCGTTGTCGGGCACGGGCTCGGGGGTCACCTGGGCGGCATTGGGATCCAGAACGGCGTCCTTGAAGAGCTCCTTGATCTGGGCCTCGATGTGGTCAACATCCACGTCACCCACGATCACCAGGGCCTGGTTGTCGGGACGATACCACTTGTGGTAGTAATCGCGCAGCTCGTTATACTTGAAGCCATCGACCACGCTCATCAGGCCGATGGGCATGCGCTTACCGTACTTCGAGCCGGGATACAGCGTCTCGAGCTGGTTCTCGAGCATGCGCTGCTGGGCGCTGCGGCGCAGGCGCCATTCCTCGTGGATCACGCCACGCTCCTTGTCAATCTCCTCGTCGGTGAGCAGCAGGCCGTTGCTCCAGTCCTTGAGGATGAGCAGACACGAGTCGATAGCGCTCTGGCGCGTGCTGGGCACGTCGTTGATGTTATAGACGGTTTCGGCAATGCTGGTATAGGCGTTCAAGTCCTTACCGAAGGCTACACCCAGCGAGCGGGTATAGTCGATGATGCTCTTGCCCTCGCCGTTGAAGTGCTCACTGCCATTGAAGGCCATGTGCTCCAGGAAGTGGGCCAGACCGCGCTGGCTCTCCTCCTCCTGGATGGAGCCCACACGCTGGGCGATGTAAAAGTTAACTCGGTGTTCGGGATAGTCGTTGTGGCGGATGTAGTAGGTCAGTCCGCAATCCAACTTACCGACACGCACCTCGGGGTCGGTGGGAATGGGACCCATCGATTGCGCCTTGACGGTGCTGGTGCTGAATGCCATGAGCATCATGAACATTGCAGCAAAGATTTTTTTCATCTTCATGTGGTTAAATAATTGGTTTAAATAACGTTATTTATACAGTTTTATTCTATGAATCGTTTTTAGTTAGACTTCTTTTAACTGGATTGGGTTGCAACTGGAAATGTTAAAACTTTCCAAACCGAACCGCAAAGATAATCTTTTTTGGTGAAAATGATAAAAAATCAAGCGATTTGTTAGTCTTTTTCACTAGTGAGGTCATTGATCTGGTCAATCATCTCGTCGTTGGTGCGCTGCAAGCGGCGATAGAAGGTGAGGCCGATGGCCAGACCGATGGCGCTACCGATGATCATGCTCACGATGACACAGGTCAAGAAGAAGTTGATGAATTCAGGATTGATCTGTGGGGCCAAGTGCTTGTAAATCTCATAGATATACCAGGGAATCCAGATGGCGATGGCGCAGCAGCCCACGGTCAGCTGTTTCCTGCGGTTCTTCTTCATCTGCATGAGTTTGCGGGCTGTCTCCACGAGGTCGTTGGACATGCGCTTGATGTTCATGCGGTTGATGAAATATTCGGCGGTGAACGAGGCTGCAAAGATCAAGATCGTGAAGATGATGAAGGGCCATGAGAATCCCGACTCGATAAAGTCCCAAATGATGAACGGCACAAATAGGCCGCAAATCACGCAGTACATGAGCAGGTTGCGGTGCAGACCTTTCATCTTGCCCTGGATGGTCTTCTTGACGAGGGTCTCGTTGAGGTGTCCTTGTTGATCCACCTTGTTCTTGAGTGCAGCGATCTGCTGGCGCAGGTCGTCGAGTTCGTTCCACTCGCTGTAGTTGTTGTTGCTGATGGTATCCATATCGTTTGTGTAGTTTTTAGTTCATCTGTTTGAGTTGTTCCTTGATGCGGTACAGGCGCACCGACACGTTCTTGACGTTGATGCCCACAATCTGGGCGATCTCGTCGTAGCTCATGTTCTCGAGCCACAACAGCACGATGGCACGGTCAAAGGGTTGTAAACGCTGAATGCGCGCGTGCAGCATGTCGGTCTGGCGATTGTCGGCATCGTTTTTGTCAAACAGGTCGATGCCTTCCATGAGCGGTTGGGTCTTGCGGCTTTTTTTCTTGCGGTCGAGTGAGATGCAGGAATTCAAGGTCACCTTGTAGATCCATGTCTTCAAGTCACTCTTGCCGTTGAAAGACTCAAGGCCCTGCCACAGTTTGATGAGCGCTTCCTGGAAGAGGTCATCGACCTCCTCCTTGTCCTTGGAGAACATGTAGCACACGGTGTAGATGGTGCCCTTGTTCTCGCGGATGATGCGTGCAAAATTGGCTTCGTTGATTTCCATCTTTAAAATCGTTGTTTGCCCTTTAGACGCAATGATGAACTAAAAAACTACACAATTATTATATTTTTTTTAGTCGCTTGTCTCGAGTCACTAATCTATAGCCGATTGCGGATGCCGACTATCGACTATTGACTATCGACTATCGACTATCGACTAAAAAGTCTGCATATCGACCAGGTGTTTGTAGGCGCCCTGCTGGGCGATAAGCTCATTGTGGGTGCCACGCTCGATGATGCGTCCATCCTGCATGACGCAGATCTGGTCGGCGCCTTTGATGGTGCTCAGGCGGTGAGCGATAACCAGTGTGGTGCGTCCGTGCATGAGCTTGTCGAGGGCATCCTGCACCAGGTGCTCACTCTCGGTGTCGAGGGCGCTGGTGGCCTCGTCCAGGATAAGGATGGGAGGATTCTTGAGGATGGCGCGGGCGATGCTGATGCGCTGGCGCTGCCCGCCCGAGAGTTTGCAGCCACGGTCGCCGATGTTGGTGTCAAAGCCCTGCTCGCTGGCCATGATGAAGTCGTAGGCATTGGCGATTCTTGCGGCCTCCTCGACCTGCTCGCGCGTGGCGTTCTCAACGCCGAAGGTGATGTTGTTATAGAACGAGTCGTTGAACAGGATGGCCTCCTGGTTGACGTTGCCCATCAGGCCGCGCAGGTCGGTGATGCTGAACTGGCGGATGTCGGTGCCGTCGATGCTGATGCTGCCCTGCTGCACGTCATAGAATCGTGGCAACAGGTCGGCCAGCGTGGTCTTGCCACTGCCGCTCTGACCCACCAGGGCCACGGTCTGGCCGCGCTTGATGTCGAGTGTCACGCCGTCGATGACCCAGGCGTCGCCGTAGCGGAAACGCACGTCCCTGAACTTGATGCCCTCTTTCATCTCGGTCAACGGGGTGGGGCGCTCGGGGCTCTTGATGGGGTTGTCGGCACTCAGGATCTTGTCGATGCGCTGCATTGAGGCCAAGCCGCGCTGGATGGCATAGCTGGCCTTGGACAGGTCCTTGGCGGGATTGATGATGCTGTAGAAGATCACCATGTAGTAGATAAATTTGGGTGCGGTGATGCTGCTGTGACCGCCCAGGATCAACGTGCCGCCAAACCACAGCACGATGGCGATGGTCAACGTGCCCAGGAATTCGCTCATGGGGTGCGCCAACTCGTAGCGGCGGCTCATGCGGGTGACGATGTTGCGGTACTTCTCGTTCTCGCCCTCAAAGCGGCCTCTCACCTTGCTCTCGGCGTTGAAGGCCTTGATGATGCGCAGGCCGCCGATGGTCTCCTCGATGTTGCTCAGCATCACGCCCCATTGGGTCTGCCCCTCAAGCGAGACACGCTTCAGGCGCTTACCCACGCCACCCATGATCAGACCAGCCACGGGCAACAGCACGAGCACAAACAGCGTCAATTGCCAGCTCAACGCAATCATCATCGTCAGGCAGGCGATGATCATGATGGGATTCTTGAACATCATGTCGAGCGACGACATCACGGAGTTCTCGACCTCGGTGACATCACCGCTCATGCGGGCCATCACGTCGCCCTTGCGCTCGTTGGAGAAGAAACCGATGGGCAGCGAGGTGATCTTGTTGTAGATCTGGTTGCGGATGTCGCGCACCACGCCCGTGCGTATCGGGATCATGAAGAAGGCGCTCAGGTAGGCACAGCCGGTCTTCAGCGCCGTCATCACCACCAGTGCAGCGGCAATGCACGCCAGCGCCGTCGATTGCCCGTAGCGCTCGATGATGCACTGCACGTAGTAGTAGAAGTTGTTGGTGAGCACCGCGTCCAGTTTGCCGCTACCTATCTCCATGTAGCTGTAGGTCTGTGTGTTAAGCCCGAACAACATCTCCAAGATGGGGATGATCAGCGCAAACGAGAACAGCGTCAGGAACGCCGTCAACAGGTTGAACAGGACGTTCAACACGATATATTTCTTATAAGGAGGCACAAAACGCCTCAACAGTTGCCAAAAACCTTTCATGCCTGCAAAGGTAGTATAAAGTTTTTAGTCCTTAGTCTTTAGCCCTTAGTTTTTAGTTTACCCAGTTGTTCTGTACTACGAGCCATGGCTCGTAGTACATTTTAGCTACCTTTGTGTGAAAAATGACCTAAACGGGTTTACATTTCCTGGGCCAGAAACGTCTATCAAGTGTAATGACCCATGACTATGACAAGAAGAGAACTGGAAATACTGTTTAAGAGCCACTATGCGCCGATGTTTCGCCTGGCGATGTCGATGCTCTATGACGAGGATGAGAGCAAGGATGTCGTGAGCGACGTGTTTGCATCGCTGGCAGCGGGCGGCATGACCATCAAGAGCGATAACGCCCGCGGCTTCCTGTTGACGTGTGTGCGCAACAGTTGTATCAATGTAATCCGCAACAAGCAGGTGCGGGAGCGCTTCGTCAAGCTCTACTCAAACAAGGCCGAGCCGCTTGCCGATGGTTCTGACGATTCTCTCATGCTCAATGAGTTGCGGGAATACATTGACAACCAGTTGTCGCCGCTGTCGCGCCGCATCTTCACCCTGCGCTATCTGCACGACATGACCTGCCAGCAGGTCGCCGATGCCGTGGGCGTGAGCCGCGTGACGGTCCATCACCACTTGTCACAGTCATTGGAGAAAATTAACGCTTACTTCAACAACACAAAACAATAGACGTTATGGAACAGAACGATAAAATCCGTCGCTTGCTCGACATGCACGAGCATCCCGAGAATTACACCGACGAGCAGTTGGCCGCTATGCTTGACGACGAGACGCAGCAGCACCTGGCCGCGGCCAAGCGCGCCATGACCGACATCCCCGTGCCCGACGTGGATGCCGAGTGGCAACGCTTCGAGCAGGAGCACCTCAACGCCCCAGTGAAAAACCGCCGCTGGCTCAAGGTCGCCGCCATGATTGCGGGCGTGATCATGCTATCGGCCTTCACCTATGCCACCGTCCAGGCAGTGCAACACAGTGCTAAAGACAAACCTCAAGAAAAGACTGAAAACGTCGCAACCGTATCGGAGGAATCGGCCGAATCGGCCTCACGCGTTGCAGTAGCCGATACAATAGCAGTCGTGGAGGAACCTGTGGTATTTGATAACCAGTCGCTCGGCCAGATGCTGGAAGGTATCGCTACCCGCTATGGCATGCAAGTCGAGTTCCGCAACGAGGAGGCCCGTGACCTGCGCTTCTACTTTGAGTTGCATCCTGGCGAGGAATTGAACAGTGTCGTTGAGCGCCTGAACATGTTCGAGCGCGTGTCAGTCAGCATCGAGGGCAATACAATCGTGGTGGAATGATGGCAAGACGCATGATTTATCTCGTGGCATGCTTGTGCATGGCCACGGCTGCCTTCGGGCAGCGGGTGTCGCGGTCGTTCCATGATGTGTCGATGAGCGAGGCGCTCAAGTGGCTCAATGAGCAGGGTGGGGAATACAACATCAGTTTCCTGTATAACGACCTGGAGGACTTCAGGGTGACGACCACGGTCAAGAACAAGTCGGTGCCTGATGCCATCCGGCAGTTGATCGGTTTCTATCCCATCAAGATGACCGTTCAGGGCAAGGACATCGCTGTGGAATGCCCCTTGCGGGAAGCGACGCGCTACAAGGGCACCGTCCTTGACGAGACTGGCCAGCCTTTGCCATACGCCAACGTGGCCCTGCTCTCGCCGCGCGACTCGACGGTGATCACGGGTGGCGTGACCAACGAGAGCGGCCTGTTCGTCATCCCCTGTGAACAGAGCGGCGTGCTGGCCCGTATCACCTATGTGGGCTACCGCCCCGTCTATCGCCACTGCAAGACCCCTCACCTGGGCACCATCAAGATGCAGCCCGACCAATACGCCCTCGGCAGCGTCACCGTCAAGGGCGAACGCCCCCAGTACCAGATGACCACTGGCGGCATGACGGTGAATGTTGCGGGCACGGTGCTCAGCGACATGGGTACGGGTGTTGACGTGCTGGGACAGTTGCCCCGTGTCGATGTCAAGGGCGACGGCCAAGTGAGCATTTTTGGCAGTGGTACACCGCTCATCTATATCAATAACCGCCCGATTCAGAGCAATACCGAGTTGTCGCGCCTCAAGTCAAGTGACATCAAGTCCATCGACGTGATCACGAGCCCAGGTGCCCGATACAAAAAGAATGTGTCGTCGGTCATCCGCATCTACACGGTCAAGCCTCAGGGCGACGGTTTTAGTATCAGCACCATAACCAACGTGCGCAACAACCACGAGTGGGGTGGATATCAGGATATTAACGTGAAATACCGCACCCACGGCCTGGAACTGTTTGCCGAGGGTTACTGGCGTAGCGCATGGATGGGTGAGGACAATGACATTAATAATGACTTATTCTTGGAGGATGGCACAGTGCATGTCGATCAGACGGCCGACACCAAGTACCGCAGCAAGTCGCATTATGAGCAAGTAGGCTTCAATTACGATATCAACGGCAACCATTCGCTAGGCGCTTCTTACACCTTGAGCGGGGTCAATATCAAGAATAGCAGTCTTATCGGTGAGCAGCAGATATGGAACAACGGTGTGCTTGAGGGCAGCGTATGGTATGATGCCCTCGTCAATCGCAAACAAAATCCGTTGCACGATGTCAATATGTATTATGTGGGCAAAGTTGGCCAATTGTCAATCGACTTTAACGGCACGTGGTATTGTCGCAATGAACGCAATACAGATGAACGCACTGAATTAAGCGATGAACTTGATGACCGCCATGTGCTCACCCAGAGCCGCCAGCGTAACCAGATGACCGCTGGCAAACTCATCCTGAGTCACCCCCTGTGGAAGGGTACCGCCAGCATCGGCACTGAGTTGACCTTTACCCGCACCGACGGCACCTATTCCAACGACGACCAGTCCCATTTGTCATCCGACACGCGCATCCGCGAGAATAACAGTTCGGGCTTTGCCGAGTATGACTTCAACCTGGGCAATTTCACTTTCGGCGCCGGACTGCGCTTTGAGCACATCAACTCCGACTACTATTCGTCAGGCATCCGTGAGGAGGAACCCAGCCGCACCTATAATGACTGGTTCCCCAATGCCTCCGTTGCCTGGAAGAAGGACAAGTGGAACTGGCAACTGAATTATAGCCGCCGCATCAACCGTCCCGTTTATTTCCAGTTGCGCAATTTCATCCAGTACGATAACCGTTACACCTACGAGGGAGGTAACCCCTTGCTGCGACCACAGTTGAACCATCGCCTGGAATTGTCGGCCATCTACTCGTGGCTGAGCCTGCAGGTGCGCTACACTTACAGTCAGAGCACCATGTGCTGGGTGCCCGTGTTGGAGCAGGACAAGCGTTATGCCCTGCTGTGTACCCACAACTATGGTGATGCTCAGCGCTTGTTTGCCTCGCTGGTGGCTGCACCGCGCTTCGGTGTCTATCGGCCCACGGTAACGCTGAGTTTCAACAAGGTCTTCTTTGATGCAGAGCAATACGGTTCACGATTGACCCATCACAGGCCGTTGTGGCGGTTTGAACTGAGGAACACCTTTGTTCTTCCTAATTCCTGGACGGCAGTGCTTGGTGTGCGATTTGCAAGTGATGCCGATGACGAGTTCCAGAGTGTCAAGCACTATTGGACCGTCGGGGCCCGTATCAACAAATCCTTCTTCAACAAGGCGCTGCTGGTCAACCTCTATGCCGACGACATCTTCAAGACCAGCCAGGAACGATGGACCACCTACGGTATAGGCACCAATTTCACCAAGGATTGCTACAACTTTGACCGCACCATCGGCATGACCGTGACCTACAACTTCAACGTCACCCGCAGCAAGTACAAGGGCACCGGCGCCGGCAACGACGAGAAATCCCGCCTGTAACCAATGTTATGCAGGAAATGGCTTCAACATATCGCCCAATGCAATCCACCCTCTCATCAGCGACAGCGAGAGGGTGGGATGTGGGTATTGCGATAGATGGCTTATTTACTCAATTCTTTTATAAAACTATCAATGTCGATTACGTTGATTTTTGGAAAATCGATGTCCCGCAGAATATTGTAGTGATGATCCTGAGTGACAATGAAATGAGCATTGGACTTGAAGGCGCAATCCACAAATTTATCATCGTCTGGGTCTTGATGAATCAACTTCAGGTGGAAATAAACCTGGACTTGCAATGTGTTGGGCAGGTTGAGGATGGCCGAAATAATGTTACTGGCAATTCTTGGACTCATTTTCTGGGTAAAGATTTCCTCGTACTCAGTGAGAATCTCATTGGAGTAGCACAACACATATTCACCACGGACAAGACTACGCTATACGGAATAGTATTGACTGCGGCGCGAGAGCGACATCAGCAAGCAGTTCGTGTCAAGGACAACATTCATTATTGGCGATATGGCGTGCGCATGTGTTCATGCTTCCACTCTTCCATGACCTCATCATTGAGAATGCCTTCGTCCCACAGGCGGTCGATTTCGTCTTCGGCACGTTTAGCAAAGTATTCTGCCAACATACGACGAATGTCGTCCATCTCCTCCTGTGACTGCACATGTGAAACAAGTTCCAGCATTTGCATCTGGAATGGAGATAAAGCTCCATTGGGTATGTTTATTCCTTCGGCCATATTTAAAACAATTATTCTTGTTGCAAAATTACAAACTATTTTGGTATCAACAAACATATTATCAATAAAATAAGAATGAAAAAATATATTATATATCTATTTCTCATGCTTGTTGAGGCGACCCCGTTACATGCCCAGCGGGTGACGCGGTCGTTTAATGATGTGTCGATGAGCGAGGCGCTCAAGTGGCTCAATGAGCGGAGTGGGGAATACAACATCAGTTTCCTGTATAACGACCTGGAGGACTTCAGGGTGACGACCAGTGTCAAGAACAAATCGGTGCCTGATGCCATCCAGCAGTTGATCGGTTTCTATCCCATCAAGATGACGGTGCAAGGCAAGGACATTGCCGTGGAGTGCCCCCTGCGTGAAGCGACGCGCTACAAGGGCACCGTCATCGACGAAATGGGCCAGCCGTTGCCATACGCCAACGTGGCCCTGCTCTCACCGCGCGACTCGACGGTGATTACTGGCGGCGTGACCAACGAGAGCGGCCTCTTTGTCATCCCCTGCGACCAACAGGGCGTGCTCGCCCGCATCACCTACGTCGGTTACCGCCCCGTCTATCGCCACTGCAAGACCGCCCACCTGGGCACCATCAAAATGCAGCCCGACCAATACGCCCTCGACGGCGTCACCGTCAAGGGCGCCAAACAACTTGTCCGCCCCACCGATCAAGGTCTGCTGGCTCATGTGCAGGGCACCGTATTGGAACAATTCGGCTCGGTCACCGAGATGCTGACTCATCTGCCCTTAATGATGAGTGACGGCAAGATTGCCGGCCATGGCACCCCCGAAATCTACATCAATAACAAGAAAGTGCGCAATGAGGAGGAATTGAATCGTCTGCGTGCTGACGAAATACTCTCTGCCGAAATTATCACCAGCCCTGGAGCAGAGTATGGAGCGGAAGTCACCTCCGTCATCCGCCTCAAGACCATCCGCAAGACAGGTGAGGGCTGGAGCGGCAACTTCTCCGCTGCCTACCGCCAAGGCAAGGAATACTATGCCAATGGCAATGCAGCCCTGAACTATCGCGCCTGCAATGGTATGGACTTCTTTGCCCGAGGGTTTCTGACGAGCAACAACCTGGTGGTTAACGCCACTGCCAATGACCAACTGCAAGCCTCCAGCACATGGGACTTCCAAAAAGAAACCACCTTTCTCAACCGCTATAACTACTATTTTGCCGACCTCGGCTGGAACTGGGAGATATCCGAGAAACATTCTCTCGGGCTGACCTACACCGTCAACAACTATATCACCGATGCGACACATAGCATAGAGACCGATGAAGAAGTGTGGCGCGACGATCAATTCTGGGAAGCAGAGACCAACAAGACGGTCACCTCGCTAAAGCCCCGGATGGAACATGCCGTGAATGCCTACTATGTCGGCGAAATCGGCAAGTGGAAACTGGACTTCAGCGCCGACTACTACGGCGGACAATCAGAGAGTGAGATGGACGGGGGCACCGTTGGCGAGAAGGGAGTCAGCAGCAACACGCTGACCAAGAACAACCTGCTGGCAGAGAAACTCGTCGTCACAGCCCCCATCCCTAAAGGCACTTTGACCTTCGGCGAGGAAGTATCGGGAGTGGACCGCAAAAGTGACTTCACCCAAAGCGGTTTCTCTGCCGACAACAGCGTACACCAACGGACCCTGACCTGGTCACTGTTCGCCAACTATGCCCTGCAAGTGAAGAAGTTCAGCCTCAATGCCGGATTGCGATGGCAGAACGAGCACAACGACTACGAAACCAATGGTCGTAAAGATGCCGAACAGAGCCCGGACTATCATGTGCTCATCCCGCGCCTCTCGCTGACCTACCGCACGGAGCAATGGACGCACACCTTCAGTTATCAATGTTTCCGGCGCAATCCCGCTTATTCCACGCTCAGCACTGCCATCAACTATCGCAGTAAATACGAGTACCAGACGGGTAACCCTTACCTTCGCCCTACAACAACCCATCATGTCTCATGGACAACTAACTACCGATGGGTTCACGCCGAGTTGTATTACCAATACATTAAGAACCTCAACCATTCTTTTCAGGTCGCCTATGATGATATAGGCCACCCTGGCGTTATTCTCGATGACCGCCGCAACGTGCCAAAGAGCCAGAATTACGGACTGGATATAAACATCACGCCAAAGGTTGGTATCTGGCAGATGAACTACACTGCAAGTTTCTTCTTCAACAACCGAGACTTAGAAGCCATAGGTATCAAGCATAAGTGGAACGGACTTGGTACTTACTTCAATCTTGACAATACATTATCACTGCCACACGACTGGTTGCTAAACATCAGAATGGAACTGCAACCCTACAATGAGCAGGGCTGCTCGCAGACGAAGACCACAAGCGTAATAAACCTCCGGCTGAGTCGCCAGTTTCTCAAAGACAAGAGTCTCAGCGTAGCCATCTTCGCCAATGACATCTTCCATACCCGCTACATCGAGATGACGGCTTACGGCGGCATCAATGTCCGTACCCAGTTCAAGGAGTATCGCGATGCCCGTCGCATCGGCATCAACCTCTCATGGAAGTTCAATGCCACCAAGAGCCGCTACAAAGGCAGCCATGCCGGACAGAGCGAGCGTA
>CAMVAP010000049.1 GCA_947165485.1 uncultured Prevotellaceae bacterium | reverse complement strand
TATAAACGTGTTTAACGTCTAACTTTTTGGGGGCACTTCATTATGACACAGCCTCATCATAAACGTCATCAATTGTTAAGCAGTCCCAGTTTCAACGGGCAATCGCCTGAATCGGGATAGCACGTTGACCGCCATCAAGTGCCGAGCCCGAGAACATCACGTCTCCGCTGAACTCGCCAGGCGATGTCGGCGTAAACAACACCGTTACCGTGTGCGTGGAATGACCCGCCATCAGGATGGTCATGCTGGATGAGTAACCTTCTCCCTGCTTGAAGTAGAAAGGCGTGTCGATTTGAGCCTTCAACATCTTGGTATCGCCAGTGTTATTGACGATGGTCAATTCACCCGTGCAAGTCTCGCCCACTGGCACCTCACCCAAGTCAAGGCTGCGCTGCTCGATGTAGATGTTCAGATTATCGGGCGCGACACGCACCGCCCGCACCTGGTGGCCGTCGGCACGAGGACCCCAAAAGTAGTTCCAGTACCAGTCTCCCGAATCCACTCTCAGACCGTAGGCATAGTCCGAGGCTCCATAGAGTGTGTGAGACCAATAGTAGCCATCGGCAGGCATATACATGGTGTTACCGTTAGGTCCTGTAACCAAGCGAACTATCACGCCGTTCACCTCGGCCCTGGCAAACGAGCAGCAATCAATCAACTCTTGTATCTGTCTCAATGAGGGCATGCACCACTCCGGTCCCCAGTTCACGGTGGCGGCATCGTCTTCGGGCTCCAGCACCACAAGGTCGTCAACTGTGCCATATCTGCTATTGGTGCAATATTTTGTCAACGTGGTGTAGCTACCTTCACACCACTGGTAGTTGCTCACGTTATAGAAATCCTTGGGAGCTGTCTCGCCCCAGGCAAACCTGTCGCCGTTTTCCTCGGGGCTATTGGCACCGACGTCCCTCGTCGCCCACAGCGTGCCGCTGGGCAGTCCCAGGTCAACGTAATCCTGCTGAGTGTCGGGGGCGGTGAAGGCAAGAGCGTGCACTGGGATACCCAGCTGACCGCCAGTCAAAGCCGGGCTCTCTATAGTCACCCTACCATTGAAATCGCCTAGCGTTGCTGCCGTGAACATTACCGTCACCTGGGTGCTGGACTCACTAGGCACCATGAGGGTTATGGTCGAGGCGCTACTGTCATCCTGCTTGAACGAGAAAGGCGCATCGACGGTGGCTGTTACCATCACCGGCTCGTCGGAGCAATTGACGATGGTGAGTTCACCCGTGGATGTCTCTCCAATACGAGTTCCACCCAGGTCAAGACTCTTTTGCTCAATATAGACATCTTCTAGCGACATGCACACCGGACGCACGACACACCCGTTACTGCGATATGCGCCAAATCCGCCCACGTGACCCCATTGGGTAAAATCCATACCAGCAGCATAGGTCGGTCCACTGGAAGGATACAGCGCATGAGACCAATAGTAGCCGCTAGTACCCAAGCCCACTATTGAATTACCGTTACGATAACCCGCGGCAGGCAGGAACAGCGAATTGCCGTTGCGGCCAGTGACAAGATAACCACCCACACCGTTCCTTGTCGTCCACTTCCAGGTGCAGTTTTCCTCCAGCTCATTGTATTGGTTCCGAGTAGGCAAGCGCCAATTTGGTCCCCAGTTCACAAACGCGGCGTCGTCTTCAGGCTCCAGCATGGTTTTATTGTCCACCGTGCCATAATTGCTGTCATAGTTGTACTTGGTCAACGAGGTGGCGCTGCCATCACACCACTTGTAGGTGCCCCAGTCATAGATGTCCTTGGGCGATGTCTCGCCCCAAGCGAAGTAGTCACCGTAATCCTCGGGGGAGCTGGCACCGATGTTGCACGTGGCCCACAGCGTGCCGCTGGGCAGACCCAGGTCAACGTACTCGTGGGGATGCTCCTCACCTGCAAGGATGTTAATGATGGCATTGATGTCGGCGATGTTGACTTCGCCATCACCGTTCACATCGGCAGCAGCGATACATTCGGCCTCTCCCATGATGATGTCCATCACTGCATTGATATCGGCGATATCCACCTCACCGTCGGCGTTCACGTCACCTGGCAGCTCGGGGGGCATTATGTCTTCCACAATCTGTGCGAAATAGTCTGACCACCGTGTGTCGGCCTGATAGGCACCTGCCGTGCCACGCTGCACATGAAGTGTGCGACCCGAGTAGTTGTCATCATAGAAGGCATCGCGCCCAATCGACACTCGCCCTGGTTGGGTGATATGACTGAACACATCTTTCAGGTCACGGCATTCCGAGAACGCCTCCTTGCCGATAAAAATGAGCGACTGGGGAAGGGTCACGCTCGACAGGCCAGAGCACAGGTAGAAGGCTTCGTCACCGATGGCGGTGATGGAGCTGGGAATAACCGTGCTCATGCAGCCTTTAATCAATTTGTTGCTTGAGGTCACAATGATGGCATTGCAATTATCACGGGAGTCATATACCGGATTACCGGCTGCGACCTTAATACTGTTCATGGCATAACACCAAGCAAACGCACGACTGCCGATAGAAGTAACCGACTCGGGTATGGTCACACTTTTCAGGTAACTACAATGAAAAAATGCGTGACTGCCGATGGTAATGACCGAGTTGGGAATGTCGATGCCCGTTAGACCAAAACAAGTATCAAACGCCCTGTCACCGATGGCGGTGACCGAGGTGGGAATCACGGTGCTACGGCAACCCTGCACCAGCGTGTTGCTTGACGTCATGATAATCGCATTGCAATTGTCGCGGGAATCATATATCGGATTACCGGCCTCGACGACCATGCTCGTCATGTCGGTGCAAGCCTGGAAGGCTTTCTCACCGATGACTCTCACCGACTTGGGAATCGTTACACTCTTCAAGCCACAGCCCCAAAACGCGGAGCGACCGATGCGGATGACCGAGTTGGGGATGTCCACGCTCTCCAGCCCAGTGCGTCCCTCAAATGCCCCTTCATCAATAGCTGTGACCGTGCTGGGGATAATCGTGTTCTCACAGCCCACTATCAACTTATTACTAGCTGTCTCGATAATGGCATTGCAATTGTTGCGGGAATCGTATATGAGATTACCACTATCCACCGTGATGCTCACTAGACTGCGGCAGTAAGGGAATGCATAGCTATCAATGAAGGAGACCGATTGTGGAATGGTCAGACTTGACAAGGCATAGCAATCATAGAACGCATTCTGGCCGATAGACCTGACCGTGTTGGGGATCGTCACGCTCGACAGTCGGCTGCAACCATCAAACGCTTGATCGCCAATGCCGGTGACCCTGTAGGTCGTGCCGTTGTAGACAAATCTAGCGGGGATCGTCACTTCGCCCGAATATCTGATTGTTCCACGGGTGACGGTGGCTTCAGTGCCGTTGAGGTCGTAATAGATGCCGTCCAACTCAAGGTCAAATGCAACGGCAGTGCCTGGCAACAATAGGGCCAGCAGCAAGAGTACAGATGTGATAAAGCTTTTCATATTTTTAGGTATTTAGTGTTCTTAATCGCTGTCGCAAAATCATGCAAGAGTAAATTAAAATTGTAGTCCACGACAGTCACCGTGGACCATCCTGGACTACAAATTTATTACCATTAAAAATACCAGTCAAGCATTTTTCAGACAAAAACGCCTTTCATTAGCAAAAAAACTATAAACTGTAAAAGATTTTGACAGTATAGTTCATTTGCTTCGGGAGGAGATGCTAGTTTTGGGAGGCGCGCACAGCGCGGACGGGGAGGCCATAGCAGCGCTTCTCCCAGAAGTAGTACAAGTCCTCAGAATAAAAGGTTAAGTAAATAGAATTTCTTGAGCTCTCGTCGAGTGTGCGCGACCAGTAATAACCCTCAGAGACAACGTAATAGGGCCTACCACTGACGAGAATACCTGTAGCAGGAAGGAACAAGGTTTTGCTGTTAGGCCCCGTGAGCAACATGCCTTTCACGCCGTTGCGCTGCGTCCAGGTGCTTGAACAGTTATTATACAGTTCATCAAATTGCTCATCGGTTGGCATACGCCACGATGGACCCCAGTTCACAAATGCGGCGTCGTCATCCAGGTCCAACTCCGTCTTGTTATCCACATAGCCGTTATAGCCCTCAGCGTCATCGATGCTGTATTTCAAGAGCCCCGAGTTGTTTACACCGCCTTTATACCACTTGTAGGTATCCCAGGTATAGACTCCCTTGGGTGCGGTCTCGCCCCAAGCGAAGTAGTCGCCACGGTCCTCGGGGCTGCTGGCTCCGATGTTGCATGTGGCCCATAGCGTACCGCTGGGCAGACCCAAGTTGACGTACTCATGCTCCTCATAGCCGCTGTCGATGGCGCGAGCATGAACGGGAATCACACTCTGTCCCCCATGAAGCGCCGAGCACAGGAAGATCACCTGACCATTGAAGTCGCTTGGAGTGTCGGCAACAAACATCACTGACACTGGCGCGATGGAATTGCCCGGCACCTCGATAGTCATATCCCACGTGCTTCCATCTTCCTGTTTTAGCAAGAATGGGTCATCGGTGGTGACCGTCAAGATCACGGTCTCATTGGTGTTATTGATGATGGTCAGCTCGTCGGCACGTGCCTCACTGGTGGGGACCTGACCCATGTCAAGACTATGCTGCTCGACATAAAGCGACTGTTCATCGGCTGGTTCCACGCGCACGGGACGGACGGCACATCCAGCATTACGATAAGGGTAGAAGGCCATACAACTTGCTGATTTCGAATCGCATTGTAAGTAGAAAGCATAACGTTCATCATTGTAATTGACAGTGCGTGACCAATAAAACCCCCTATCTTTCAGCCCTAGCTGACTGTTTGAACGATACCCCGTCGCGGGCAAGAATATGGAGTTGCCGTTGGGACCAGTGACCAACTGGCCATTCACACCGTTGCGCTCGGTCCACTGCCAGGAACAGCTATCACACAACTCCTGAAACTGAGCCTCGGATGGCATACGCCACAACGATCCCCAATTCACGTGGGCAGCATCATCGGCAGGCTCCAGTTCTATCTCATCGTAGGCCCAGAAAGAACCAGGCTCATACTTTGTTATTGACCATTCATTGCCTTCACACCACTTGTAGGTTTTCCAGCTATACACCTCCTTGGGCTCGGTCTCGCCCCAGGCGAAGTAGTCACCATAGTCCTCGGGACTGCTGGCCCCCACGTTGCGTGTTGCCCACAACGTGCCGCTGGGCAGACCCAGGTCAACGTAGTCACCCTGCGGCTCATCACCGCCCAGGATGATGTCGATCACAGCATTGATGTCGGCAATGTTGATTTCGCCGTCACCGTTCACATCGGCAGCCGCAGTGTAGCCATCGTCGTCCAATATGATGTCGATGACAGCATTGATGTCGGCAATATTGACCTCACGATCGGCATTGACGTCACCATAGACGTCTTGAGCAAGAGCTGTTGCTGGAAACATCAGTATTCCCAATAACAAAACGATTGATTGTAGTACTTTCTTCATAACGATATCGATTTAAAATGATTAATCCTCTATTCAATCGGCAAATTTAAATAAAAAACCAATAACAATCAATTTTTTTCACACAAATAGCGGCAACAAAGCCCGCATTATCATTGTGCGTGATCATATCATGCCCCACTACACCAATTACAATTTTCCCCAGCCAGCTGTTGCCAGGGAAACATTTTATTTGCTTACAAGACAAAATGTGGGGATTGATAGAATTCTTTATGAAAAAATAATGGGGAACGTTATTGTTTTAAAAAAATAAAATGACGGGATTGATAGTTTTAATATCAATAATCGTTGCATATATCATAGATAATCAGTAACTTTGCAGCAATAATTTGGTTTGCTATCATGGACAATATATTTCAGCGTAAGATTTATAGTCAGATTCTTCAATGGAAACAGGACAGTGCCGGCAAGAGTGCTTTACTCATCGAGGGTGCGCGACGCATTGGTAAATCCACAATAGTAGAAGCATTTGCTAAGCGTGAATACAAGTCATATATCCTCATCGATTTCAATAAAGCATCTGCTCGCATCAAAACGTTATTTGACGATTTGATGGACTTGGACTACATCTTTCTTTACCTGCAAAGCGCTTACCACACGACGCTCTACCAGCGAGAGTCGGTAATTATTTTTGACGAGGTACAGCAATGCCCCAAGGCTCGCCAAGCCATCAAATATCTAGTCCAAGACGGCAGATACGATTATATAGAAACGGGGTCCTTGATTAGTATCAAGAGAAACACCGAGAGCATCACGATACCCAGCGAAGAAGACCGATTGGAGATGTTCCCGATGGACTATGAGGAGTTCCGTTGGTCTTTGGGGGACACGGCTTCGATTCCCCTGTTGCGCCAACTCTTAGATAGCAACCGCACGATGGATGATGAAATCAATCGTCGCTATATGCGCGATCTGCGTTTGTATATGCTGGTGGGCGGTATGCCTCAGGCTGTGAGCGAATATCTGCAGACCAAGAATTTCAAGGCCGTTGACGCCGTTAAACGCAAGATACTCAAACTTTATTTCGATGATTTCCGCAAGATCGACAAGACTGGCAAGATTGGCAGACTGTATGGTGCTATTCCGCAGATGCTAGCTAAAGGGGTGGGTCGATTCTATCCTACCTCAGTCATCAAGGGGGTCGGTGCCGAAAAGATGGAAGATTTGCTTATAGCATTGGAGGACAGCAAGACTGTAAACATTTCCTACCATACAACTGACCCACAAGTGGGATTGCCGTTCAGCGAAGATCGCAGCAGGCAAAAGATATATGTGGGTGACACGGGATTGATGGTGACACTAGCATTCTGGGACAAGCAGTTTACCGAAAACATACTGTATGATAAACTGCTGTCAGATAAACTCCCTGCCAACTTAGGCTATGTCTATGAAAACTTGGCGGCCCAAATGCTGAGAAGCAGTGGCAACAGGTTGTATTTTTACACTTGGGCAAAGGACAATCGCCATAACTATGAAGTCGATTTTCTACTCTCCCGCAGCGCAAAGATTTGCCCTATTGAAGTAAAATCATCAAGCTATAAATCCCACACTTCACTAGATGCTTTTTGCGCAAAATTTTCCTCTCGCATCGACAAGCGCTATGTCGTCTATACCAAGGCCCTGAGAAGAGATGGAGATACAATCCTGTTACCAATATATATGCTGAGCCTGATTTAGAGACCTAACTCAGGACAGCTCAATAACGAAAAATACAAATGGCTCATTACTAACCATTTGGCTTTCTTTCTCGTGACCCCGGTGGGCTCTGATTCATAACACAGCATGACAGTAATTGACACTATAACCGCCTGATTCCCATGAATTTCTTATACTAATACTATGTCATCGTGTGTCAACGAGTGCCATTAGGTGTCAATCTCGGTTGTCATGTTTGTCAACCGTTTTTTGGTATCCATTCCAGTATCTCTTCTTTTCCTGGGGGAATGAAATATATATCAGATCTAATCTTTCATGAAGAATGTTGCACAAGCATACAATGGTACGTTGTACATCCATTGTTGGTCGCGGAAGTCGCTCATTGAGAATCGTAATCCTGTAAGTGACGGATTATTCTTGACATAAGTGCTCAACGATTTTGATCTTAGGTTTTCCTCTGCTTTTATTTCAATGGGCCAAATATTGCTCCTCTCTTGCAGAAGCATATCAATTTCTAGGGTATGGTTCTCGTTGCTATAGTAGCACATTGTCACATCGCGCATAGTTGCTATCTGGGTTACAACATAATTCTCGGTAATAGCACCTTTGCTGTCATAGAGTTCGTTATCCTTGGTCAACAACTGTTCAGGAGGCACATTTCCCAATGCCCCCAACATGCCAACATCAAGCATATATAGCTTGAATGCAGACGAGTCTTCATAGAATTTCAGTGGCAAATTTGGCTTAGAGGCACGATTCACTCGAATTACTAACCCAGCATCTTGCAACCATTGGATAGCCAGTTCAAACTCACGTGCGCGTGCTCCCGATTTGATGGCTCCATAGATAAATTTTTTGTTCTCACGTGCAAGTTGCGAGGGTATAGATTGCCACACCTGCGTGATACGCACCACTTCTTGTGGAGTGGCATGTTTAGACATGTCGCTTCGGTAAATGGCCAGAATATTATTCTGCACCTCTCTTACTGACATCGTGTCGCGGGTTTCAATATATTTCAGTACTGACTCTGGCATCCCACCTACAAAATAATAAATGCGCAGGTACTTGATGAAATCGTATTTCAGCATCTGGATAGTTTTCCAATCGTTAGACTTCAAGACCTGCACCAATTGCTCTTGACCTAAAGCTTGGAGAAATTCTGTATAAGTCAACGGATACATACTGAGTATATCAACCTTTCCGACAGGTGCCGATTCTCCATGGTGCATAGTGATGCCCAACAACGAACCCGCCACTGCCACGTGGTGCTGCGATGCCTGTTCACAGAAGTATTTCAATGCAGTCAAACCATTCTTCAGTTCCTGTATTTCATCGAGGATAATCAAGGTCTTTCCCGCTATGATGGGTACACTGGTTATAGCACCTATGGCAAGTATTATGCGCTCCATGTCATAATCCTCTGTAAACAGATTAGCAACGCGAGGGTTGTTGTCACAGTTGATATAGGCAACATGGTCATAGTGGTTGTTTCCAAACTGCTGTAACAGATAGGTTTTTCCCACTTGTCTTGCGCCCATAACAATCAAAGGCTTGCGACTGGGATTATTCTTCCACTCTAACAGTTTGCTCTCAAGTTCTCTTTTCATCTTGTCAACTAATTATTTACGCCGCAAAATTACACTTTTCTAGGGGAACTTCCAAGTAATTCCTACACTTTTCTAGAGGAACTTTAATGCAATATTGCCATTTTTCTAGACGATCTTTGCTTTCGAGTGCCGTTAGTAGCTCATTAACAGGTATTCCATTCCAGTGGGGACAGTAAGGTTGATTGTCGGTTTGTCTTGTTGCATAATTAAAGCGGTTATCGTACTGCGAAAGTACGGTAACCGCCTCTATGTGTAAAAAACAGTGATTAATTCCCTCTTAATTGATTAATTCTATCATTAAGATCATTTTTCATTTCTTCGCGTTCCCTATCATTTTTATCCTGGATATAAAACAATTCAACCATAGCTTGAATGATTGCACATTTTGTTTTAGCTTGATTGACCAAATTACAATCGGACGTGCAATCAAATATTGCTATTTCCGAGTAATAGAACTTACTCCCTCCTCCAAAATATTTTTCATATCTTTCTTCGTCTCGATCATAGATATAATGTACATATCCGCCATCATCTCCATTCTTCACTCGACAAATCCACTTATATGTATTTAATTGTTTAAATGACTTGTCTCCCTTATTTTCAAATTTCTTATCATTGTACTCTCTTTCATCAACATAACTTTTGTTTGAGTGAGCATATAAGATAGTAAATCCTTTTGAAAAAAAGTAATATGATTTTTCGGGGAAGTATTCAGATGAGATAGCCAAAATATCAAAACTATCATCAGATGTGATTTCTGTTACTCTATTACCATTTTTTTCTAGTAACGATTGTTTAATTTTTAATCCTTCCGTAACAGCTACATAATCAGGGTTCTTCCAGTTACCAAGGTTATACTTGTAAACTTTATTTGTAGATTGTTTCGTTGTCGCAGTCTTTTTGTGAGACTTTCTTTGAGGCGTGGAACCGGCCATCATACACAGATTTCCAAATGTTAATGATAACATTAAGATGAACAAAAATTTTTTCATGCCAAAATCAAATTGAAGTAATTAATAAACAGAAGGCAAAGATATAATTTTTTTTCAGAACCAATAGCCATTTGCTCTCTTTTTGTTCTCGAATACGGGAGGCTCGAAGAGTTTGTAGGTGTTTGAGTTGCGGAAGTGCGGGAACGAAGTCTCGTTCTTGCGCATCAGGTCAACGATGTCACGCAGCGACTGGATGGGCACCTGGTAGCCCTGCAGGGCGGTGACAACAATCTGCCGCAGTTGCTCAATGACCCGGAAATGGTGCGACGTGGCGACGGAAATATCCGTGAATGCGAACCCTTTACTTGGCTAAGCCGATTTAACTAAATCAAACACATTCACGGATTATTTATTTAGCGTCATTTGTAAAAATTCGTGAAATTCGCATCAGCCCCGCAGGGAGATAGCCGAGAAAACAAAAAAGCCAAATGGCTTCATTATTAACCATTTGGCATTCATTTTCGTGACCCCGGTGGGACTCGAACCCACGACCCATTGATTAAGAGTCAATTGCTCTACCAACTGAGCTACGGAGTCATCGCTCATTCAATTGCGGTGCAAAGGTACTGCTTTTTTCTGAACCAGCAACAATTTTGACCGATTTTTTTTAAAAAAAATGCTTTTCCCCCAGCATGTTTTTATAGGACGAATCGCAATTAGCTGAATTTCTTTTACTTACAAAAACCGGACAAAATAGGCTGTTTTTGCAGATTTGGAGTATTATTGCTAATTTTGTGAGGTAAAACAGAAATAAAACCTGATAACTTATGGAACAGAGATATGATTTTGACCGAGTGATTGACCGTCGGGGGACCGGCAGTGTGATGTATGACATGTGCAAGGAGATGTTTGGGCGCGAGGACGTGCTGCCGCTGTGGGTGGCCGACATGGGTTTTGCCGCCTGCCCAGACATCACCCAGGCGCTGGCCGACCGCATCACGGGGCACCCCATCTATGGCTACAGCGTGCCGCTGGAGGACTACTGGCAGTCGATCATCGACTGGCAACGCGAGCGCAACGGGCTGGAGTTTACTGAAGCGGAATGCTGCTTCATTGGCGGTATCGTCAACGGTTTTGGCCTGGCGCTGAACCACTTCACACGCCCTGGTGACAAGGTGGTGATCCAGGAGCCAGTGTATCACCCCTTCAAGATGCTCATCACGGGAAACAACCGCATGGTGGTCAACAACGGCCTGCTGCGCACCGATGACGGTTTCTACCGCATGGACCTTGACGGTCTGGAGCATATCTTTAAAACCGAACAGCCTCGCATGATGGTATTGTGCAACCCGCACAATCCTATTGGCATCGCTTGGCCCGCCGACGTGCAACGCAAGGTGGCTGCCCTGGCGAGAAAATATAATGTGGTGGTATTCAGTGATGAGATCCACGGCGACCTGGCGCTCAAGGGACACCGCCACACATCGTTCCTCACTGTGAGCGACGACGCTCGCGCCGTGGGCGTGGTGATGGGTGCCCCCAGCAAGACTTTTAATATTGCCGGCATCGTGAGCTCATGGTGCGTGATCAAGAACCCTGACCTGAGAAAGCCCTTCTTCCACCACCTGGAGGCCAACGAGCAATGCTCACCCAATTTCCTGTCGATGACAGCGACCCGTGCCGCCTATCGCCACGGTGGCGAGTGGCTGAGCCAATGCTTGGAATATATCGAGGGAAATATCGATGCCGTGGTGGACTATTGCCGTGACCACATTCCGGGCATCAAGGCCATCAAGCCGCAGGCTTCTTTCCTCGTGTGGCTCGACTGCACGGGGCTGGGGCTTGAGCATGACGCATTGATCGACCTGTTTGTCAACAAGGCCCGCATCGGGCTCAATGACGGTGCCATGTTCGGCAAGGCGGGCAATGGCTTCATGCGCTTGAACGTAGCCGTTCCCCGATCCATCCTCATGCAAGGCATGAAGCAGCTGGCCGATGCCATAAAACAACTATAAGACTAAGGAATACAAGCCCTATGTTTGACGGTGCAAACATAGGGCTTGTATTTTATAGTTCTCTTTTTATCAGGCGAGACGGGCGAGGGCTGCGGCGATGCGCTTGGCGGCCTCACGCAGGTTCTCGTCGCTGGTGGCATAGCTCAGGCGGATGTAACCCGGGCAGCAGAAAGCAGTGCCTGCCACGGTAGCCACATGAGCCTCGTTCAGGAGGTAGAGCGCCAGGTCGTTGTCGTCGTTGATGACGGTGTCGCCACAGCGCTTGCCATAGTAGGAATCCACCTTGGGGAAGGCATAGAAGGCGCCATCAGGCATGTTCAACTCCAGACCGGGAATCTCCTGCAAGAGCCCCACGATGAGGTTGCGGCGGCGCTCAAAGGCAACGCGCATCTCCTCGACACACTCCTGTGGACCGTTATAGGCAGCCTCGGCAGCCTTCTGGGCAATCGAGGACACGCCGCTGGTGTACTGGCCCTGCATCTTGGTCACCGCCTTGGCAACCCACAACGGGGCAGCAATATAACCGATGCGGTAACCTGTCATGGCGTAAGCCTTGGACACACCGTTGATGATGACCACCTGCTCCTTGATGTCGCTGAACTGGGCGAGAGACTCGTGATGACCCACATAGTTGATGTGCTCGTAGATCTCGTCGGCAATCACCATCACCTGGGGATGGCGGGCCAGCATGTCGGCAATAGCCTTGAGCTCGTCACGGGTATAGATGGCACCGCTGGGATTGCTGGGCGAGCAGATGATGATGAGACGGGTTGCGGGAGTGATTGCAGCCTCCAGCTCATCGGCGGTCACCTTGAAGTTCTTGTCCATGCTGGAAGGCAGCAATATGCTCTTGCCACCAGCCAGGTTGACCATCTGCACATAGCTTACCCATGCGGGGGTTGGGATAATCACCTCGTCGCCAGGGTTGATGAGCGCCATGATGACGTTGCACAACTCATGCTTGGCACCGTTACCGATGACGATCTGGTCGGGGGTATATTCCAAGCCATTCTCGCGGCGCAGCTTCTCGCACACCGCCTGACGCAGTGACAGGTAGCCGGGAACAGGAGAATAGAACGAGAAATTGTCGTCAACGGCCTGCTTGGCAGCGGCCTTGATGTGGTCGGGGGTAAAGAAGTCGGGTTCGCCCACCGAGAGGTTGATCACATCCACGCCCTGAGCGCGCAGCTCGCTGCTCTTTTGGGACATAGCCAGGGTGGCACTTGGTGCCAGTGCGTTAATTCGGTCCGAAAGTCGGTTCATTGCTTTTTACCAGTTTTAAAGATATAAGTTTTTAGTTTTAAGTTAATTAGTCTTTGAATACCGCAAAGGTAGGCATTTTTCGGTGAACGGGCAAATTTTATTTGCCCGTTTCGGGATGCCGCTCCACCACCCTGCCGTTGACCACCATGTAGTTGCGGTCAAACTCCTCACGTGTCCTCTTCCAGCGGTTGTGGCTCCACAGCCAGTACTGCGGGGCACGGTTGATGGTTTGCTCCATGCGCTGGAAATAGATGTCGGTCAGTTCAAACTCACCCATCGATGACGGGTCACGGGTAACAATCTGGAATTCACACTCGTAACGGCCTCGTCCCACCCGCTTAACATCAAGATAGACAACGGCTTGATTCTGTGAATGCGCAATGCGCTCAACCCCTGTAAACACGGGGGTTTCCTGATTGAGGAACGTGAGCCAGTGGTGAATGTTGTGCCAGGTGGGCACCTGGTCATTGATATACCCCAGCATTGTCACGCTACCGTTGCGCTTGTTAGAAAGCACCCAGCGCAGAGTGTCGCGGGTTGAAACGCACATCGCACCATGCCGATTGCGCACCTTCAACATCAAACGATTAAACACCTCGTTCTCCAGCGGATGATAAATCTGGCCCAATCCATGGGGGCGTGTGATGGGAGGGAGCCACAACACCAATGAGGTCACCCATTCCCAGTTGCCATAATGACCCAGCAACAAGGCGACGGACTGGCCACTGTTGAGAATCTCCACCACCTTGTCGGCGCCCTTGAAGGTCATGCGGCGCATGATATTCTTGCGACTCATGGTAGCAAATTTCACCATCTCGACGAGCACGTCGCAGAAGTGGCGGTAGAATTGCCGTTGCAGGCGCTTGATCTCCAGCTCGCTCTTGCCAGGGTAGGCGTTTCTCAGGTTCTTGAGCACCACCCGGTGGCGATAGCGCAGCACATAAGTCACCAGCAGATACAGGATATCACTGAGCAGATAGTGCACCCACATGGGCAGCAGCGACAGCGCATACCACACTCCCGCCAGCGCCCAATAAGCCATATTGTTGAGTGCCTTCTTCATTACCGACTGCTAAAGTACAACATTTTCCCGTCACAGGCAAATCCTATCCCTATCCAGAATGTAAAAAACACAGAATTCCCGCAATATACTGAATAAAAACTCCATTTTCATTTTTGCGGACGGATGGATTGCAGTAATTTTGCGGGCGCTATGAAGGCTATAATCACTTTTTTGAAAAACTGGACGTTGCCTAGCGCGATTGTTGCTGGCACGGTCATTTATTTAATATTTTACTGGATACGCGCCCTGGACCCTGTGAGCGAGGTGATGGCACCGATATTTGACACCATCCTGCCATTGTTCATGAGTCTGATCTTGTTCACGACGTTCCTGCGCGTGGATTTCCACAAGATGCGCCCGGCAATGTGGCACCTGTGGGTGTCGGTGTTCCAGGTGGCACTAGTGACACTGCTCGTGGCATTGATCATGGGCTTTGACATGAAGGGCAAGGATCTGATCCTGATGGAGGGCATCTTGACATGCGTCATCTGCCCTGGCGCCAGCGCGGCTCCCGTTGTGACGGGCAAGCTGGGCGGCAACCTGGAGACGATGACCAGCTATGTGTTTCTGTCCAACCTCGTGACTGTGGTGGCTGTTCCAGTGGTGTTTCCCCTCATCGACAAGGGAGTGGATATCGATTTCTGGACAGCCTTCTGGATGATCATGTACAAGGTGTTCCTCGTGCTGGTGCTGCCATTGATTGCCGCCTACCTTGTGAAGCACTACTTGCCACGCGTGCAGCAGCGGCTGGTCGCCATACAAGACCTGTCATTCTACATGTGGGGCGTATCGCTGACCATTGTCACCGGCTGCACGGTGAAAAACATCATCAACAGCGGGGCTCCCGTGGTGTTCCTGTTGACTATCGCCCTGGTGTCACTGCTGATATGCCTGGCGCAGTTTGCTGTGGGACGCTACATCGGGCACTTCTTTGGCACCGTCATCGAGAGCGGCCAAGGCCTGGGACAGAAGAACACCGCCTTTGCCGTGTGGATTGCCTATACCTACCTGAGCCCCCTCTCGGTCGCAGGCCCAGGCTGCTACATCCTGTGGCAGAACGCCATCAATAGCCTGGAGATCTGGCACCACCGCAAGGTCACCGAACGACTTCAACCAAACAAATCGTAGAAGGAAACAATAAAAGCCGCCCACACAACGGCACCGGCGCTCGATGAACAAAAACAACTCATACAACTATAACAACTACTCGGGTCATGAAGAAACTGATCAATCCATACCTCAACAAGGAGGGTTATAACTGCTTTGGATGCAGCCCAACGAACCCCATCGGCCTGCACCTGGAGTTCTGGGAAGACGGTGAGGACGTGGTGACCAAGTGGTCGCCCTGCGTCAACTACGACGGCTGGGTTGAGACCCTGCATGGCGGAATCATCAGCACGCTCATCGACGAGCTGGCCAACTGGGTACTCTCGCGCCGCTTGCAGTCGGCAGGTGTCACGACCAAGCTGGAAGTGAAATTCCGCCGTCCCGTCTCGACCCGTGACAAGGAAATCACCCTGCGGGGGCGCATCACGGGCAACGTGCGCAACTACTACACCGTCCATGTCACCCTGCACGACAGCGAGGGCCGCCTGTGTGACGAGGGCGATGTCACCTACTGCATGTTTGACCAAGAGCGCTCCCGCGAGATGGGCTTCACCGCCTGCCTCACCGAGGAAGAAGCCATGAGCCACGCCTAAAAACAACTCTCATGGGAAGCGTATCTCAAAAAGTCATATTCGCCGCACTCACCATCGGCATAGCGATCATCATCTATGGGTTGAACCACTTCACCCCGATGGCTAGTGACGACTGGAACTACGTCTTCATCTTTGGCACCAATGACTATATCCACAACCTGTGGGATGTCGTTAAGAGTCAGTACAACCATTACTTTTTAATGAATGGCCGCGTCACTGCACAATCGTTGACACAAATCACCGACAGTTTCCTGAGCAGGGGCGCATTCAGCGTTGTCAACACACTGGTTTTCATCCTATTCCTCCACGCGATCACTATCAACGTCACCAGTGAACACCACAAGTTGTATCACAAAATTTTTCCAGCGGCATTTGTGCTCATTTTCCTATTGATTCCCGAGTTCAATATGGACTTCTTGTGGTTAAGCGGTGCCTGCAATTACTTGTGGGTCGCGACCTTGTTGTTGCTGTTCCATTATCTGCTGGAGAAAAGAAACAGCACGGGCATTGCGACACTGACCATGCTGTTCCTGTATGGCATCGTGTGCGGCTGGAGCAACGAAGCCTTTGTAGTGGGGATGGCAGGCGCTTATTTCATCTACTATGCCATTCACTGGAGATCCTTGACTCGTCACAAGATGGTGATGCTTGCCGGATTCTATATCGGAGCCCTGTTTCTGGTTTTGTCCCCCAGTTCAATCCAGCGCGCATCGACCGACATGGTCGCCCACAACACGCAACAGTACTTACAGTTGTTGCTCTCGATGGATAACCTGCGGCTGATGTATCTTGCCATCATTTTCATACCCGCGCTGGCCATTTTTAAGCAGATTAAGTTTGGCGCTTTTCTCAAGCAAGAGCTCTGGCTTGTGATAACCATCATCATTTCATTCCTGTTTGTCCTTGCCACTAACCATCAGTCGGGACACTCCCGCATGGGCATCGAATTGTTCTCCCTGATACTACTATTCAGGGCCATACCATGGAACCGAATCGGTTATGCATCGATAGCCATAGCGACCGTGGCCGCCCTTGTCGTGGGAACATTTGCCATCAAGGCAAGTCAAGCGTGCGCCCAGGCCAACGAGGACGAGTTTGCCCAGATCCAGCGACATGAATATCCGATAAAGACCCGCTTGCCACATCATGCGCCCTTCTTAAAGCGCTACATTGTACCCTATTCATACAATGTCATGGGAGATGGCTTCAAGACCTATGGTACCGATGAGTTCATGAGTAAATATTTCCATTATGACAAGATATACTTCCTGCCCGAGGACTTTGTAAATGCCACACAGGAGAAGCCCATGCTGTTTGACACGTTCCAAACCGATGTTTTATGGCCTTTCTACGCCAAGCGGGAAGACAAGGAGAAAGATCGTGGTATGCGATATGCTATGGTGGACTATAGACCCTATGACTACAGCAGGCTGGGATGGCCATTGCGCCTCATTGCTCCCAAGCTGGCCAGCTATTACCTCAACCAAATTCCAGTTAAGATCAAACGTGTGACGATCAATGATGTCACCTTTATCCTTGCCGAGAAAAATCCCGACATGGACTTCAGGTTCAAGGGCATTACCCTCATGAAATAGATATCATCCTGTTGTGCTCACAATGAGATGGGCGGCTGTGGCGGTGCACACGTTGGTGCCCAAGCGATCGGCCAGGCGGCGGTAACCATCGAGCATGGCTGAACGCTGGTCGGTGTTATCCAGCAGTTGTGCCAATTGCCGGTCGATGCTGTCCACAGTGCACAGGTGCATGAGCAACTCGGGAATGACCTGCTCATCGGTGATGAGGTTGGGAAGGGTGACATATTTTCCCGTCAACAGGCGGCGATAGAAATGATAGGACCACTTGCTGCCATTGAAGCGGTAGCAGGCCACTTGAGGGGTGCCCAATAATGCCGTCTCAAGGGTTGCTGTGCCTGAGGTGACAAGTGCTGCCCGGGCATGGTGAATGAGTGGGTAGGTGGCATCACGCAAGACGGGCACGGCCTTGTCGCCCATGACATCACGATACAGGTCATCGACAATGCTCGGGGCACCGGCGATGACCGCCTGATACTCGGGGTGCCGTGAGGCCGCCTCCAGCATGAGTGGCAGATTGTCCCGTATCTCCCGCACGCGAGACCCTGGCACCACGGCAATCATGGGACGGTCAGGGAGGCCGTAGTGGGAAATGAATTCAGCAAAATCAGGGAAATCCTTGCTCGCCATTGCCACTTCCTGAACGGTGGGATTGCCCACATAGGTCGCCTTGTAACCCCGCTCCTGATACCACTGCGGCTCAAAGGGCAAAATGCAGTACATGTGATCCACATAGCGGCGAATGTCCTTGACACGCCACTCCTTCCACACCCACACCTTGGGCGAGATGAAGTAATGCACGGGAATACCCAGATTGTGGGCATACTTGGCGACCTTGAGGTTGAATGAGGGATAATCCACGAGAATCAGCGCCGATGGCTGCCACTCGTCGATGGCACGCCTGGCAGTGCCGAGGAAACCGAGGATTTTACCCAAGTGCTTGACCACATCGGCAAAGCCCATATAGGCCATGTCGCGATAATGAATAATCGGCGGTTGGCCTGCCTGAGCTGCCATGAGATCACCACCCAGGAACCGGAACTGGGCGTCAACATCCAGCTGCTTGATTGATTCTATCAGATGAGCCGCGTGCAGGTCGCCCGATGCCTCACCGGCAATAAGGAAATATTTCATGGGTTGCGGCGTTTTAAGGTGATGAAATCAAATTCATAAGCATTGCGATGGTCGCTGTCGTGGTGCTCTCGATCCACTTCCTGCCACTGATCCATATCGAGGGCGGGAAAATAAGCATCGGCACTCGCCCAGCGGGCATGTATCATTGTCAAGTGCAGCACTTCGACCAGTGGCAATGCTTCCTTATAGACCTGGGCTCCACCGATGATAAAGACCACATCGGTCGAGGCGGACGCAATGGCCTGCTCAAGGCTATGAGCAACCGTCACACCAGGATAATCCCAACCAGTATCGCGGGTGATGACGACATTCTGCCTGCCCGGCAATGGACGACGCGGGAACGAGTCAAACGTCTTGCGTCCCATCACGATGCTATGACCCATCGTCACCTCCTTGAAATGACGCATGTCGGCAGGCATGTGGCACAACAGGTCGCCCTGGCGCCCAATGGCCCAATCGCTGGCTACAGCTACTATGGCATGAATGGATTTCATAAATGTTGACATTAAACCGAGACGACACCCTTGATTGCAGGCCAGGGATCATAGCCCTCAAGGGTAAAGTCATCATACTTGTAGTCATCGATGCTCTTCACATCGGGATTCAGCACCATGCGTGGCAATGGACGTGGCTCACGTGTGAGCTGTTCCCTAATCTGGTCAAAATGGTTGCGGTAAATGTGCGCGTCACCAAAGGTGTGAATAAACTCGCCAGCCTCCAGGCCTGTCACGTGAGCAACCATCATGAGCAATAAAGCATAGGAAGCGATATTGAACGGCACACCCAAGAACAGGTCGGCACTGCGCTGATACAGTTGCAGGCTCAACCTTCCCTGTGCCACATAGAACTGGAACAGCGAGTGGCATGGCGGCAGTTTCATCGTGGGCACCTCGGCCACGTTCCAGGCGCTGACCATGATGCGGCGGCTGTCCGGCGAGTGCTTGATTTGGTCTATGACCTGGGCAATCTGGTCTATCGTGCCACCCTTGCCATCGGGCCAAGCACGCCACTGACTGCCATAGACGGGTCCCAAGTCGCCATTCTCGTCGGCCCACTCGTTCCAGATTCTCACCCCGTGCTCCTGCAACCAGCGCACATTGGTATCGCCACGCAGGAACCACAACAGTTCATAAATGATGGACTTGAGGTGGACCTTCTTGGTCGTCAACAAGGGAAAGCCGTCGGCCAAGTCGCATCGCAGCTGGTAGCCAAACACACTGCGCGTGCCTGTCCCGGTGCGATCTTCCTTGTCCACACCATGTTCCATCACATGGCGCACCAGGTCAAGATATTGTTTCATCGCTTGTCAATCATTATTTGGTTAATGGCTACAAAGGTAGTAAAAGATTTTGAGGTACGCACTCTCCTCACAACGGGAAATAACACAACGCAAAGCGCTTAACGCGAACGTTAGCGCTTTGCTGCGGTAGCCCATAGCAGAATCGAACTGCTCTTTCAAGAATGAAAATCTTGCGTCCT